>NZ_JBAKHV010000001.1:0-481473 GCF_036906775.1 Micromonospora sp. CPCC 205561
CCTCCGACTTGGCGCCGCCGGCGGGCGGGCGGCCGGGCAGATCCGCGCCGCGGGGGGCGCGGCCGGGCAGGTCGGCGGGGGCGCGGCCGGGAAGGTCCGCGTCGGGCTGGGTGCGGCCGGGCAGGTCGTTGCCGGTGCGGGCGCGGACCGGCAGGTCGCCGACCGCGTCGCCGTGCCGGGCGGCGGCGCGGCGACCCGGGGCGGGCGTGCCGACGCGGTCGTCGAGCGCGCCGACCAGCGCCTCGCAGCCGGCGTCGCAGGCCCGGACGGAGGCGACCGCCTGCCGGACGGTCTCCGCCACGGCCGAGGTGAGTGCGCGGTTGACGGTGGCGCGCCGGGGCGTCTCGCTGATGGCCACCCGGAGAGCGGTGACCGCGTCGGTGAGCTCGTCGGCGGCGGCGACCCCGTCGGCCGCGAGGCGTGCCGCGACGGAGTCGGCCGGTGCGTCGCCACCGCGGCCCGTGCTGCCGCCGAGCATGCCGGGCTCCGGCAACGCGTCCAGCACGGCAAGCGAGACCCGCTCGGCCGGGTCCGGGTACGCGCGCAACGCGGCCGGGTAGAGCTCGCGGAGCACCTCGCGCAGCGCGACCGCTGCCGAGTGCCGGCCGCTGGCCAGGGCGGCGTGCGCCGAGAGGACCTGCTTGTAGCCGGCGAGGTCCCGGGGGGCGGGGAGGGTGACGGCGGAGAGCGCGCCGGCCTGCAGGGCGCGGGCCAGGCCGACGGCGCGCCGCTCGACCGGCGAGGACTGCATCTCCTCCAGGGAGTCGTCGTCGGCGAAGCGCTCGGCGAAGTCGTCGACCGAGTCGTCGTCGGCGATCGCCAGCGGACGACCGGCGGCGCTGAGCAGCGAGGTGACGGTGTGGTCGTCGCTGTCGGCGGCGATGGCCGCACCGCTCGGCCCGCCCGACCGCTCCACGAGCAGCGCGACCAGCTGGGCGTAGCCAGCGGGGTCGTCACCGATCTCGCAGACATGCAGCAGACGGCCTGCGTCGTCGACCACAGCGGACGTCAGCGTCGAACCGGCCGAGGCCGGTCGGTCGGCCGAATCCGCCGAGGCCAGACCGCAGTACACGCGCACGAGCGCCACGGCGTCGTCCTCCTCCCGGGACACAAGGCTTTCACTGCCAGAGACTGATGCTCCCCGTAAAGGGTCAGTCGCGCCAGTCCACGACCGCAGAGATCTTGCCGACAATGGTGCGCCATCCGAGACTTGCGGTTTGTGCCCCGATTTTCTTCAGCCGCCGCCGGCCGAGGAACCCGCCGACGCCGCCGTTGACCGTGGCACGCAGGGCTTCGTCCAGGTCATCGAGGCTGGAACCGGCGGAGAGCATGTCCAGCACCGCGGGCAGCCGCAGCGCGTACGCCAGGTCGCGGGCCACCTCACCGGCCTCGATGAGCAGGGTCGAGTCCCAGGTGTCGTGCCCGCCGCGCAGGTTCTCCACCACCAGGTCGAGCTCGTAGATGTCCTCGTCGAGCGGCGCGATGTCGGCCGGTTCCACCCGTTCGGACAGTTCGTTCCAGCTGTCCAGTTGGGACAGGTCGTTCGGCGCGCCGGAGCGGATGAAGCTGACCAACGACTCGGGCGTCTTGAAGAGCAGCAGCTTTCCCCGGTGGCTGAGGAAGGCCGGAACCTCCTCGTCGCCCGCCTCGTCCTCGTCCTCGGAGGCGGTCTCCGCGTCCTCGTCGGCGGTCCCGTCGCGGCGGCGGCCCTTGGCCTCCTCCTCGTCGCTCTCGGCGAACTCCTGCGCGACCTCCTCGTCGAGGATGACGACGGCCTCGTCGTCGTCATCGTCGTCCTCGACGACCTGACGGCGGGCCAGGAAGGGGTCGTCCTGGTCGCGCTCGGCGACGTCGGTGGGGGTCAGCTCCCGCGCCGGCCGGTACGCGCGCAGCGTGTAGCCGGTGCCGGAGGGCAGCGCGATCTCGACCGGGTCGATACGCAGCTCGTCCCAGAGGGCGCGGGCGGCCTCGGCCGAGACGGTTGCGGTGCCGGACTCGGCCGGGGCGTCGGCGAGCTCGGGCTCGTCGACGTCGGCGAGTTCGGGCTCGTCGGCGTCGGGCCGTTGGGGCGACTGGCGGGCCACGCTGACCTCCGTGTGCTTCGGGTTGCCCACCCGCCGGCGTCCGCCGCCGACGAGTGACTCTGGGCACATACCCTAGTGGGCGTCCCGGCGGGCCGGTGTCCGCACCCCGGTGGCGTCCCGGGTCGCCGACAAGTAGCCTTGCTACACATGAAGGCCCAGGCGCTGCACGGACACCTCGACGCCTTGCTGCTCGCGGTGCTGGAGCAGGGCTCGCTGCACGGCTACGCGATCATCGAGGCGCTGCGCAGCCGCAGCGACGGCCACCTCGACCTGCCCACCGGCACCATCTACCCGGCGCTGCGCCGGCTGGAGCGGGCCGGGCACGTGGCCAGCGCCTGGAGCACCGTCAACGGGCGGGAGCGGCGGACGTACCAGCTCACCGACGAGGGGCGGCGGGCGCTGGCGGGCGAGCGCTCCGGGTGGCGCGAGTTCCGCTCCACCGTCGGCCGCTTCCTCGACGCCGACGCTCCGCCGGCCACGCCGGCCTGAGCGGGGGCGGCCCGGCCACGGGTCAGCGGGCGGCGTGCAGCCAGGTGCGGGCGGCCCGACCCAGCCAGAGATAGCCGGCGCCGGCGACCACCACACCGATGATCATGGGTGGCCAGGTGAGCGCGGCGTCCCAGAGTCCGATCGACCACCAGAAGAGGGCCGAGCCGGCCAGCACGCCGAGGGCGAGGACCCCGGTCAGGGCCGTCCCCAACGCCCGGTCGGGGACACCGCCGCGCCGCGCCGACCGGCCGGCCAGCACCAGCCCCAGGGCGGCCAGCACGAAGGCGGCCGCCCAGATCCAGCCCACCGACGCCGACAGCAGCTGGTAGGTGGCTGGTGGCGGGGGACCGGTCCAGCTCGCCCCCCGCCAGGTGAGGTCGCCGGCGACGAACGCGACCGTGGCGACCGCGACGACCCGCAGCGACAGCCCTCGCAGCGCCCCCGCCGCCAGCTCCGCCTGGTAGGCCGGGGCGAGCTGCGCCGGCGAGCCGAACTCGGCCACCGCCCGGCGCTGCGCCTCCGTCGCCGGCAGGCCGTCCTCCCGGTACGCGTCGACGGCATCCAGCAGGCCGTGCCGCGCCTCGGTCAGCAGGTCGGACTTCAGCCGACGCGGTCCCCGCAGGCGCGCGTCCAGCTCCCGCAGCCGCTCCTCCACCACCGTCGCGTCGTTCTCGCCCCGCATCGCCCCACCCTGTCACGGGGCGCCGCCGGACGTCCTCGGGGAGAACCCTGGCCCGACCCGGAGGTGACGGGCCGGGGCGAGCGGCCGGTCAGGTGCCCAGCGCCAGGTATCCGCGCTCGGCCGCCTCCTGGACCAGCCACTGGTCCCGGTACCAGCCGGGAGCCGCGACCAGCTCGGCGTGCCGGCCGCGCTGCGCCACCCGGCCCGCGTCGAGGACGAGGATCTCGTCCAGCCCGGCCAGCCCGCTGAGCCGATGGCTGATCAGCAGGACGGAGTGCCCGGCCGGGGTGGCCGCCAGCGCGGAGGCGAGCACCGCGTCGGCGGCGGCGGGGTCGAGCCCCTCGGTCGGCTCGTCGAGCACCAGCACGCCCGGCGCCGCGAGGAGCGCCCGGGCCAGCGCGAGCCGCTGCCGCTGCCCGCCGGAGAGCTGGCCTCCCTCCTCGCCGACCACGGTGTCCCAGCCGTCGGGCTGCTCGCGTACCCAGTCCAGCAGCCCCGCCGCCGCGGTCGCCGCCGCCAGCGCGTCCTCGCCGGCACCGGGCCGGCCGAGCAGCAGGTTCTCCCGCACGGACGCGTGGAAGACGTACGCCTCGGCGAGCAGCCCGCCGACCGCGCGGGGAAGCTCCCCGGCCCGGTACGCAGACAGCTCCCGCCCGTCCAGGGTGACCCGCCCCTGCGCGGGGCGTACCGCGCCGGTGAGAACCGCCGCCAGCGTGCTCTTGCCGGCCCCGCTGGGCCCGACCACCGCGACCCGTCGACCGGGCGGCAGCGCCAGGCTGAACCCGTCCAGCGCGGGCGGGACGCCCTCCCGGTAGCGGACGGTCACCTCCTCGAACCGCACGTCGTACGGCCCGGGGCCGACCTCCGCGCCGTCGGCGGCGGGGGGACCGGCCGGGGCGTCCAGCAGGGCGGCCACCCGGGTCAGGCCCGTCCGGAGCTGGGTCCACTGCCGGGCGGCCCCGACCAGCGCCAGCGCGATCTCGACGGCGGCGAGCGCGCCGACCGCCAGGACGCCGACCAGTACCCCGTCGACGCCGTCGGCGAGCGCGGCGAGCACCACCGCGCCGGCGGTCAGCCCCGCCACCAGCACCCCGGCCGCGTCGACCGCGAAGCCGGCGGCGGCGAGCCGCCGCTCCAGCCGGGCCAGGCGTCGGGCGCGGGTGTCGGCCGCCGCCAGCGCGTGCCCGGTGGCGCCGAACGCGGCCAGGTCGGCGGCGCCGTGGGTCAGGTCGACCGCGTCCGTGGCGAGGGCGCCGCGCAGCGGGGCCAGTTCGGCGGCGGCGCGCCGGGTCAGGGCGGTGGCCAGCGCGGGCAGCGCCACCCCGGCGACCAGGAGCCCGACCGCCAGTACCCCGGCGGCGGCCGGCGACATCAGCGCCGCCCCGCCCACCGCGAGTACGCTGACCAGCGCCGCCGCCGAGGCCGGCACCAGCACCCGCAGCAGCAGGTCCTGGACCGCCTCCACGTCGGAGACGAGTCGGCTCAGCGCGTCGCCGGAGCGCTGCCGGGACGCCGCCCGGGCGGCGAGGGCGCCGAAGACCCGGGCCCGGACGTCGGTGATCAGCCGCAGCACGGCGTCGTGCCCGGCGAGCCGTTCGGTGTAGCGGAGCACGCCCCGGCTGATCGCCAGCGCCCGGACCGCGACGATCGCCACGGTGAGGCGGTCCAGCGGGGGCCGGCCGGCGGCGCTCATCAGCAGCCAGGTCGCGGTGGCCATCAGGGCGAGGCCGGCGAACTCGGTGGCGGCGGCGAGCAGCCCCGCGCCGAGCAGCCGGTTCAGGTACGGCCGGGCCAGCCGCAGCACGGCCCGCTCGGCGGAGCCGGCGCGGCCCGGGGCGGGCCGGCCGCCGTCGGCCGCCCGGGCGCCGGGTGCGTCACCGGGGTGGCTCCGCGCCCGGGTGCCGGAGGACAGCGGCTCGTCGCTCATCGGGTCGCCTCCCCGGCCGCCGTGGGCGTCAGCTCCGTGACCCGGCCGTCCTCGATGCGCAGGATCCGGTCCGCGTCGGCGAGCAGTGCCGGCCGGTGCGCCACCAGCAGCGCCGTCCGCCCGGCCACCAGCCGGCGGGTGGCGTCGAGGACGACCGCCTCGGCGGCGGTGTCCAGCCGGGCGGTCGGCTCGTCGAGCAGCACCAGGGGCGCGTCCCGCAGGAACGCGCGGGCCAGCGCGACCCGCTGCCGCTGCCCGCTGGAGAGGCCGTGCCCGCGTTCGCCGAGGACGGTGGCGAGCCCGTCGGGCAGCCCGGCGACCACGTCGTCCAGGGCGGCGTCGTGCACCGCCGGGGCGAGCGCGGCGTCCGGGGTGTCGGGGGCGCCGAGCCGGATGTTTTCGGCCAGCGAGGCGGCGAACAGGTGGGCCCGCTGCGGCACCCAGGCCACCTGGCGCCGCCAGGCGTCCGGGTCGGCGCCGGCCAGGTCGACCCCGCCCACGGTGACCCGGCCGGCGGTCGGGGTGACGAAGCCGAGCAGCAGGCCGAGCAGGGTGCTCTTGCCGGCGCCGCTCGGCCCGATCACGGCGACCCGCTCGCCCGGACGGATGGTCAGCGTGACGTCGCGCAGGGCGGTGGTGCGCTCGTACTCCACCGTCACCGCCTCGAACCGGATCTCGCCGCGGCCGTCGGGGGCGGCCGCGCCCTCGCCGCGCGCCGGCCGCGGGGCGCCGGCCGAGAGGGTGAGCGCCTCGTCCAGCGCGGTGAGCCCCTCCATGCTGGCGTGGAACCGGGCGCCGGCGGCCCGCAGCGGCAGGTACGCCTCCGGGGTGAGCAGCAGCACCAGCAGCGCGGTCTGGAGGGTCAGCCCGCCGCCGAGCAGCCGTACGCCCACCGGCACGGCGACCAGCGCCACCGAGAGGGTGGCCACCAGCTCCAGCACCAGGGCGGAGAGGAAGGCGATCCGCAGCGTCTTCATGGTCGCCACCCGGTGCCCGTCGGCCATCCGGCGGACCACCTCGGTCTGCGCCCGGGCCCGGCCGAACGCGCGCAGCGTGGGCAGCCCGGCGACCATGTCGAGGAAGTGCCCGCCGAGCAGGGAGAGCCGCCGCCACTGCCGCTCGGTGGCGGCCTGTGCCTGCCAGCCGAGCAGCGCGCCGAAGATCGGGATCAGCGGCAGCGTCACCGCGATGATCAGCGCGGAGCTCCAGTCGGCGACGAAGATGCGGACCAGCACGGCGAGCGGCACGGTGACGCTGAGCACCAGCTGCGGCAGGTAGCCGGTGAAGTACGCGTCCAGCGCGTCCAGCCCGCGCCCGGCCAGCGTGGCGAGCTGCCCGGCGCGCTGGCCGGCGACCCAGCCCGGACCGTGCCGGCCGACCGCGCCGAGCAGGTCGGCGCGCAGCGCCGCCTTGACCGTCGCCGCGGCCCGCGCCGACACCGTGCCCTGGGCCCAGACCAGCAGCGAGCGGGCGGCCACCGCGGCGGCGAAGCCGGCCAGCGCCGGCCGGTGCAGTTGCCCTTCGAACGCGGTCGCCAGCAGCGCGGCCAGCGCCGTGGCCTGCGCGACCACCAGCCCCGCGGCCAGCACGCCGAGCAGCGCGAGCACGGCGAGGTCGCGCCGGGCCCCCGGGACCCGGCGCAGCAGACGCGGGTCGAAGGGACGGCGGTTCACCAGTACACCGGCGCCCTGCCGTCGATCCGTCCCCGGAACACCCACCAGCACATCGCCTGGAAGCCTAGTAGGGCCGGCAGGAGCGGTAGCGTCAGCCAGCCCAGTATCCGCAGCGTGGGGGTGCTGGCCGCCGCGTCGGCCACGGTCAGCGACGCGCCGGGGTCGACCGTGGAGACCAGCGCGTAGGGCCAGAGGGCCGCGCCGACCAGCGCCACCGGCAGCGCCAGGGCCGCGCCGGTGGCGGCGAAGGCCAGCCCCGGCCGGCCCCGGTCGACCGCCACCCGGGCCCCGAGCAGCGCCGCGACCAGCAGGAACAGCAGCGGTACGGCCACGGCCGGCTGCTGCACGGCGGCGCGTACGTCGGCGGAGAGCAGACCGAGGACGGTGGCCGCGCCGACGGCGGCGAGCGCCACCGGGACGAGCCGGCGGGCCAGCCGTCCGACGGGCGCCGCGTCGGCGGCCGGCAGCCGGAGGGTGAGGAATGTCGCACCGTGCAGCGCGACCAGTGCGACGACGGCGAGCCCGGCGGCGGCCACGAACGGGGTGAAGAGGTGCGTCACCCCGGCGACGTGCCCGTCGTCGTGCAGCGGTACGCCCTGGAGCATCCCGGCCAGCACGGCCCCCCAGCCGAGCGCGGCGAGCGCGCTGCCGACCACCACCACCCGGTCCCACCCCGCCCGGCCCCGTCGCCCGGCGGGGCGGCTGCGCAGCTGTACGCCGGCGGTTACCAGGATCACCCCGGTCAGCGCGCCGACCACGGCCGGGTAGAAGCCGGAGAGCAGCT
This sequence comes from Micromonospora sp. CPCC 205561, assembly GCF_036906775.1. Classification (NCBI taxonomy): domain Bacteria; kingdom Bacillati; phylum Actinomycetota; class Actinomycetes; order Micromonosporales; family Micromonosporaceae; genus Micromonospora; species Micromonospora sp. CPCC 205561. Next base: position 7,640 of record NZ_JBAKHV010000001.1, read on the forward strand.
CCCCCTCCAGCACGGGGAACGCGCCGAACAGGATGCCGACCGCGGCCACCAGCCAGACCTCGTTGCCGAGGAAGAACGGGCCGACGGCGTTCAGGGCGGCCCGGCGGCGCGCGGGATCGGCGCCCCGGGCGAGCAGCAGGCCGACGCCGTAGTCGTAGCCACCGAGCACCAGGTAGGTGGCGAAGAAGAGGCCGAGCAGGGCGTACCAGGCGAGTTCCACGGTCGTCTCCTAGGCGAAGGCGGGCTCGGGGCGGGGGTCGGCCGGCGGCTGTTCCGGGCGGCGGCCCAGGGCCGGGTCGTGCGCGCCCCGGGCGGCGTGCTTCGCCAGCAGCACCCAGTTGACGACGGCCAGGGTGCCGAGCAGCAGGCTGAAGCCGATCAGTGAGGTGAGCATCAGCCACGGGCTGACCGGCGACACCGCCTGGTCCACGGGGAGCAGCCCGTACGCGGCCCAGGGCTGGCGGCCGACCTCGCGGGCGATCCAGCCGAGGATCACCGCGACGAACGGCAAGGGCAGGGAGAGCAGGGTCAGCCAGAGCGGGAAGCGCAGTCGGATCACCCAGTCCCGCCAGAGCAGGGGAAGCAGGAACCAGACCAGGCCGAGACCCATGCCGATGAGGGTCATGAAGCCGAGGGCGGCGGCGGAGAGCACGGGCGGGGTGTAGTCGCCCGGGCCGAACCGGGAGGTCCACTCCGCGATCAGGGCCTCGCCCGCCGGGCTGCCGCCGAACTTGGTGGGCTGCGTCTGCCCCACCGGACCGAACTGGGCGTAGCCGAAGCCCTGCAACGGGACGTTGGCCAGCGCCGTGGTGATCAGGCCGATCCGCAGTCCCTTGCGGTGCAGCGCGTAGTCGGGGGTGCGCCGGATCAGGTGCCACGCGCTGACCGCCGCGACCAGCATGCCGCCGACCGTCAGCGCCGCCGCGAGGACGTGCCCGAGCGCCATCCCGAGGCTGGGGTTGGTGAGCAGCGCGGAGAAGTCGGTGAGGTGGGCGATCCCGTCGCGCACCTCGTAACCGACCGGGTTCTGCAACCAGGAGTTGGCCACCATGATCCAGAACGCCGAGGCGTACGCGGTGATCGCGACGCCCCAGAGCAGCGCGAGGTGGACGCCCCGGCGCAGCCGGTGCCAGCCGAAGATCCACATGCCGAGGAACGTCGACTCCAGGAAGAAGGCGACCAGCGTCTCGATGGCCAGCGGCGCGCCGAAGACGTTCCCGACGTAGCGCGACAGCCCGCTCCAGTTGAGCCCGAACTGGAACTCCATCACGACGCCGGTGGCGATGCCGAGCACGTAGTTGATCACGTAGAGCTGGCCCCAGAAGCGGGTCAGCCGCTCGTAGACCGGCTTGTTCGTGAGCACCCAGGCGGTCTGCAGGACGACCAGCAGGGTCACCAGGCCGAGGGTCACCGCCACGAAGAGGAAGTGGATCGAGGTGGTGGTGGCGAACTGCAGGCGGGCGAGGAACAGGGTGTCCATGGCCGGCTCTCCGTACGGTTGGCTCTCTTGTCGTAGCGAGCCTACACGTAGATTGCCTACGCATTACTACTATGGCCCGTCGTAGCGGATCCTACGACAACATGTAGTAGCTGTGGGGGAGGTTGCCGGAACCGGGCGGGGCAGGCGCACCCGGGGCGACCGCGTTCCGGCCAAGCATCGCCGTCCGCCATCCACGCCGCGGTAACCGCGTGCTGGGAGGCGGTGGGCCACGTCCGGGCCCCGGGCGCCCGGGCGGCGGCCGTCCCCGGCGTCGCCGTCTCCGACACGAGCCGGTGGGGCGAGCGGGACGGAGCCGGGTCAGCTCAGGAAGAGCGAAATCGGCAGGGCCGCGACGGTGGTCGCCACGGTCAGCGCGGCGGCCCCGAGCAGCCGGGGCGGCCGGCCGGCGACCAGGAGGCGCTGCACCCGGACGTCGAGGTCCCGGTCGCCCATCCCGAGGGCGCCGGCCGGGGTGATCCGGTTGCCGGCCGCCGCGAAGCGGCGCAGCGCGCCCGCCAGCGGGGCGTCGGCGTGCGACTCGCGGGCCTTGTCGTCGGCCCGCATCTCGACCAGCAGGGCGACCCTATCGTGCGCCTCGCGGACCCAGGCGAACCACGGCAGCGCCCGGCAGAGCGCGGTGAACGGCAGCAGCACCAGGTCGTGCCGCTCGTCGGCGTGCGCCCGCTCGTGGGCGAGCACGGCCGCCAGCTCGGCGCGGTCCAGCAGGTCGAGCGTGCCCGCGCTGACCACCACCCGGGGCCTCATCCCGGGCAGGCAGTACGCCGCCGCGCTCGGGTGGTCGAGCACCAGCGCGCCGGGCACCGTCGGGTCCCGCCGGGCGACCAGGGTGAGCAGGTCCCGGTGCCGGCGCTGGGCGCGTACGGCGCCGTGGATGCTGCGCACGGTCGTGGTCAGCAGGACCGCGCCGATGCCGAACCCCACCCCGACGCCGGCCAGGTGCGGCACGCCCAGCCCGACGGGGAGCGTGTCGTGGCTGAGGTCGGTGGCCAGGGCGACCAGCGCGCTGCCGGTCGGCCGGTCGTAGGCGACCAGGCCCAGGGCCATCGGCAGGCCCATCGCGGAGAGACCGAGGGCCAGCCCCACGGCCTGCCAGCAGACGATGGCCACCCTGGGGCTGCGCCACGTCCAGGTGGAACGGGCCAGCACCTGCGCGATCAGCCAGCAGGCCAGCATCGACGCGGCGAAGTGCAGGGCGTACGCCACGGCCGCCCCCTACCGGTCCGCTGCCTCGTCGGCCACGGGCGCCCGACCGCTCCGGTCGGCCGTCGGCGCCTCGACCCGGTCGGTCAGCGTCTCCCCGCCGGAGGCCGACGCCGCGGCCTGCTTCCCGAGGGCGGCGCGCAGCACCTCGGCCTCCGTGCCGGTCACCGAGCGGGCGAAGCGCACCAGCGCGGCGTCCCGGCTGCCACCGAGGTCGAGGGCGTCGAGCATGAGCCGGGCGATGTGCGCCTCGCGGCTGGCGGCGGCCCGGTAACGCCAGGCCCGCCCCTCCCGCTCGCGCTGCACCATGCCCTTGCCGGCGAGCCGGTCCAGCACCGTCATCACCGTCGTGTACGCCAGCTCGCGGCCGTCCAGCGCGTCGGCCACCTCGCGCACGGTGCTCCCGCCCGACGTGCCGGGGACCGAGTCCCACAGCACGTCCATCACCGCACGTTCGAGGTCACCAAGCCGAGTCACGCCGCAATCCTACCCCCGGTAGTAGACCCCACTCCGCCCAGCACACCACCGCAACCCCACCCACGGCGGCGCTCCAGAGCCGAACCCTCCCACGAACCTGTCCGCGGACGGTTCTCCGGGGAGCCCCACCCGTGCGGGGATCAAGCCTGACCGCCCGGAACGGGCGGGGCTCCCCCGGAAAACCCCGGGACAGAACAGTCACACCCCCTTGGGGTGCCAGACCGTCTTCGTCTCCAGCAGCGTGGTCATCCGGGTGACGCCCGGGTCGGCGGACCAGTCGTGGTCGGCCGGGGCCGGCCGGAGCACCCGCTTGAGGTTCTGCGCCGCCCTGACCTCCAGCTCGGCCGCCAGCTCGGCGTCGGTCACCCCGGTCAGGTCGATGGCGTTGACGTCCATGTGCGCGGCCAGCGTCGGCACGGTCTCGGCGATCCGGCCGGTGAGCAGGTTGACGACTCCGCCGGGCAGGTCGGAGGTGGCGAGCACCTCCGCCAGGGTCACCGCCGCCAGGGGCTGGCTCGGCGAGGTCGCCACCACCACGGTGTTGCCGGTCACGATCGCCGGGGCGATCACGCTGACCAGGCCGAGCAGCGCCGGGGACTCCGGGGCCACCACGGCCACCACGCCGGTCGGCTCGGGCGCCGACAGGTTGAAGTACGGCCCGGCGACCGGGTTGGCGCCGCCGTAGACCTGCGGGAGCTTGTCGGACCAGCCGGCGTACCAGACCCAGCGGTCCACGGCCGCGTCGACCTCGTCACCGGGCACGCCGAGGGCGACGAACTGCTCGCGCCGCCCCTCCAGCATCTCGGCGACGCGGTAGAGGATCTGACCCCGGTTGTACGCGGTCGCCCCGGCCCAGCCCTTGACGGCGGCGCGGGCGGCGACGACGGCGTCCCGCGCGTCCTTGCGGGAGGCCAGCGACACGTTGGAGTCCTGCACGAGATACGACCGTCCCGACTCGCTGCGCGGGAACTTCCCGCCGATGAAGAGCTTGTACGTCTTGCGTACCGCGACCCGCTCAGACATTGAGGTAGCCCTCCAGCCCGTGCCGGCCGCCCTCGCGACCGTAGCCCGACTCCTTGTAGCCGCCGAACGGCGAGGTGGGGTCGAACTTGTTGAACGTGTTGGCCCAGACGACGCCGGCGCGCAGCCGGTCGGCCATCCACAGGATCCGGGAGCCCTTGTCGGTCCAGATCCCGGCCGACAGCCCGTACGGCGTGTTGTTCGCCTTCTCGACGGCCTCGGCCGGGGTGCGGAACGTCAGCACGGAGAGCACCGGGCCGAAGATCTCCTCGCGGGCGATCCGGTGCGCCTGGGTGACCCCGGTGAAGATGGTCGGCGCGAACCAGAAGCCGCGCTCCGGCAGCTCGCACGGCGGCGACCAGCGCTCGGCGCCCTCGGCGGAGCCGGCCTCGGACAGCTCCCGGATCCGCGCCAGCTGGGCGGCGGAGTTGATCGCGCCGACGTCCGTGTTCTTGTCCAGCGGGTCGCCGACGCGCAGCTGGGCCATCCGCCGCTTCAGCGACTCCAACACCCGGTCGGCGACGTTCTCCTGGACCAGCAGCCGGGAGCCGGCGCAGCAGACGTGCCCCTGGTTGAAGAAGATGCCGTTGACGATGCCCTCGACGGCCTGGTCGACCGGGGCGTCGTCGAAGACGATGTTGGCCGCCTTGCCGCCCAGCTCCAGGGTGAGCTTCTTGCGGGTGCCGGCCACGGCGCGGGCGATGGCCCGGCCCACCTCGGTCGAGCCGGTGAAGGCCACCTTGTCCACGCCGGGGTGCTCGACCAGGGCGCGGCCGGTCTCGCCGGCGCCCGTGACGATGTTGACCACGCCGGCGGGCAGGTCGGCCTGCTGGCAGATCTCGGCGAAGAGGAGCGCGGTCAGCGGGGTCGTCTCGGCCGGCTTCAGCACCACCGTGTTGCCGGCGGCGAGCGCCGGGGCGATCTTCCACGCCAGCATCAGCAGCGGGAAGTTCCACGGGATGACCTGCGCGGCCACCCCCAGCGGGCGCGGGTTCGCGCCGAAGCCGGCGTGCTCCAGCTTGTCGGCCCAGCCGGCGTAGTAGAAGAAGTGCGCGGCGACCAGGGGCAGGTCGACGTCGCGGGACTCCTTGATCGGCTTGCCGTTGTCCAGCGATTCGAGCACGGCCAGCTCGCGGGAGCGCTCCTGGACGATCCGGGCGATCCGGAACAGGTACTTCGCCCGGTCCCGGCCCGGCATGGGACCCCAGACCTGCTCGTACGCCTGGCGGGCGGCGCGGACGGCGCGGTCCACGTCCTGCGTGCCGGCCTCGGCGACCTCGGCGAGCACCTCCTCGGAGGCCGGGTTGACGGTCTTGAAGGTGCCGCCGTCGGCCGGGTCGACGAAGTCGCCGTCGACGAAGAGCCCGTAGGAGGCCCGGAGGTCCACCACCGAGCGGGACTCGGGGGCGGGTGCGTATTCGAACATCGGCTATCAGTCCAGGGTGAAGTAGTCGGGACCGGAGTAGGTGCCGGTCGTCAGCTTGGTGCGCTGCATGAGTAGGTCGTTCAGCAGGCTGGAGGCGCCGAACCGGAACCAGTCCGGGTCCAGCCAGTCCGCGCCCACGGTCTCGTTGACCATCACCAGGTACTTGATCGCGTCCTTGGTGGTCTTGATCCCGCCGGCCGGCTTCACGCCGACCTGCCGACCGGTGGCCGCCCGGAAGTCGCGGACCGCCTCCAGCATCACCAGCGTCACCGGCGGGGTGGCCGCCACCGGGACCTTGCCGGTGGAGGTCTTGATGAAGTCGCCGCCGGCCAGCATGGCCAGCCAGGAGGCGCGCCGCACGTTGTCGTAGGTGGCCAGCTCGCCGGTCTCCAGGATGACCTTGAGGTGGGCGTCCCCGCAGGCCTCCTTGGTGGCCACGATCTCGTCGTGGACCTCCGAGTAGCGGCCGGCCAGGAAGGCGCCCCGGTTGATCACCATGTCGATCTCGTCGGCGCCGGCCGCCACGGCGGCCCGGGTGTCGGCGAGCTTGACCTCCAGCGGGGCCTGGCCCGACGGGAAGGCGGTCGCCACGCTGGCCAGGTGGACGCCGGAGCCGCGCAGCACCTCGGCCACGTGCGGGACCATCGCCGGGTAGACGCAGACCGCGCCGACGTGCGGGCAGGACGGGTCGGCCGGGTCGGGGCGCAGCGCCTTGGCCGCGAGGGCCCGCACCTTGCCCGGGGTGTCCGCCCCCTCGAGGGTGGTCAGGTCGACCATCCGGATCGCCAGGTCGATGGCCTGGGCCTTGGCGGTGGTCTTGATGGAGCGGGTGCCGAGCTGTGCCGCCCGCTGCTCCGCGCCGACCTGGTCCACTCCGGGCAGGCCGTGCAGGAAGGTCCGCAGAGCGGTCTCGGATCGTCCCAACTCGGAGAGCTCCGACCGGGCCGACGTCGCTGTCGCCGTCATGCCCCGAAGTCTACGCGTCCGACCAGCGAGTGATCTTGGTCACGGGGGTCCGGGCCGCTCGACAGGTGAGCGAGGTCGCTGCTCCGGCCGCACCCGCAGTGCGGCGGCGGACGGACCGGTAGGTTGAGCGATCGTGGACGTACACGTCATTGACCATCCGCTCGCCCAGTCGCGGCTGACCGCCATGCGGGACGCGCGCACCGACTCCTCCTCGTTCCGGGCGGCGCTGCACGAACTCACCACCATGCTGGTGTACGAGGCCGCGCGCTCGTTCCCGATCGAGAAGTACCCGGTGCAGACCCCCGTCACCGGCACCGAGGGCACCCGGCTGGCCAATCCGCCGCTGCTCGTGCCGGTGCTGCGGGCCGGCCTGGGCATGGCCGACGCCGCGCTCGGCCTGCTGCCGGAGTCCTCGATGGGCTTCGTCGGCCTGGCCCGCGACGAGGAGACGTACGAGCCGCGCGCCTACATGGAGTCGCTCCCGCGCGACCTGAGCGGCCTGCCGGTGCTGGTGCTCGACCCGATGCTGGCCACCGGCGGCTCGCTGGAGCACTGCTGCCGGCTGCTGGCCGACCGGGGCTGCACCGACATCACCGTGCTCTGCGTGCTCGCCGCGCCCGTCGGCATCGAGCGGCTGGAGCGCTCCGGCCTGCCGCTGCGCCTCGTCACCGCCTCGATCGACGAGGGGCTCAACGACCGGATGTTCATCGTGCCGGGGCTCGGCGACGCCGGCGACCGCCAGTTCGGCGGCATGCCCCGCTTCTGAGGCCCGCCGCGCGGCTGCGCGCGAGTTCGTGCGCGAGACGCGCGCAGCCGCTACCGTTCCGGGCCATGACTGGTGTTGCTCTCGCCGAAGAGCTGCTTCTCCTCGCGTACGACGACGAGACCGGCAAGGCGACCATGCCGCGGATCAGCCTCGACCTGGGGATGGCCGCCGCGGTGCTGATCGAACTGGCCCTGGCCGGGCGGATCGTGTACTCCGAGGGGTCCCTGGCGGTGGTCGACCCGACGCCCACCGGCGAGCCGCTCGTCGACGGGGTCCTCGCCCGCCTCGCCTCCGACACGCCGCACAGCCCCTCGTCCTGGGTGCAGCGGTTGCGGCACGGCCTGCGCGACCGGATCCTCGGCGATCTCTGCGCCCAGGGCGTGGTGCGGGACGTCGACGAGACCGAGCTGGGCTTCATCCACGTGCACCGCTACCCGACGGTGGACCCCGCCGTGGAGACGGACGCCCGGCGCCGGCTCGCCGAGGCGCTGGCGAGCGGGGAACTGCCCGACGAGCGGACGGCCGCGCTGGCCACCCTGGTCGCGGTGCTGCGGATGGAACCGGCGCTCGGCCTGACCGGTGACGCGGCCCGGGACGCCCGGCGCCGGCTGGAGGAGATCGCCGGCGGCGCCGGCTTCTCCGGCACGGTCAGCCTGGACGACTCGGTCGTCCGCCCCTCCGTGGGGCTCGTCGTCGCCGCCCTGGGCCGCGCCGTGGACGCCGCCCTCGGCCCGCGCCGCTGACCCGACCGCACGGTTCCGCCCCGACGCCTGAGCGTCGGGGCGGTGAGCCCGGTCAGAGCCCGAGCGCGACGGCCATCTCGGCGCGGAGGGCGGCCACGGCCTGCGTGGCCCGGGCGCGGGCCGCGGCCACGTCGCCGTCCACCACCGGCTGGACCACCTCCAGGTACGCCTTGAGCTTCGGCTCGGTGCCCGAGGGGCGGATCACCACGCGGGCGGCGCCGGTACGCAGGATCACCACGTCCGCCTCCGGCAGCAGGTCCCGCGCCTCGGTGACGGGCTGCCCGAGCAGCGCGGTCGGGGTGGCGGCCCGGATCCGGGCCATGGCGGCGGCGATCTCCCGCAGGTCGTCCACCCGCACCGAGAGCTGGTCGGTGTGGTGCACGCCGAACTCGGCGGCCAGCTCGTCGAGCCGGTCGGTCAGGGTGCGCCCCCGCGCCTTGAGCCCGGCGGCCAGCTCGGCCACGGTGAGCGCGGCGGTGATGCCGTCCTTGTCGCGTACGTGCTCCGGGGCGACGCAGTAGCCGAGCGCCTCCTCGTAGCCGAAGACCAGCGGCTCGGCCCCGCCCCCGGCCCGCACGATCCACTTGAACCCGGTCAGCGTCTCGTCGTACGGCAGCCCCCGGGCGGCGCACATCGCCCGCAGCAGGGACGACGACACGATCGTGGTGGCGTACAGGCCGGTCACGCCGCGCCGCATGAGATGGTCGGCCAGGAGCACGCCCACCTCGTCGCCGCGCAGCATCCGCCAGCCGGGCGGGGTCCCGCCCGACCGGGCCGGGCCGGCGACCTCGCCGCCGGCGCTCGCCGCCGGGCCCGCCTCGCGCACGGCCACCGCGCAGCGGTCCGCGTCCGGGTCGTTGGCGATGGCGATGTCCGCGCCGGTCGCCTCGGCGAGGGCGACCAGCCGGTCGACCGCCCCCGGCTCCTCCGGGTTGGGGAAGGAGACGGTCGGGAACGCCGGATCCGGTTCGGCCTGCTCGGGCACCACGCCGGGCACGGGGAAGCCCGCCCGGGCGAACACCGCGGTGAGCACCGCCGCGCCCACCCCGTGCAGCGGCGTGTACGCCACCGCCAGGTCGCGCGACCCGTCCGGGGCGATGACGGCGGTGGCCTGCTCCACGTACGAGGCCACCAGGTCGTCGCCGAGCAGCTGCCCGGCGGGGCCGAGCGGCACCTCGGCCAGCGGGCCGACCGACCGGATCGCGGCCTCGATGCCGGCGTCGGCCGGCGGCACGATCTGGGCGCCCCCGCCGAGCGCACCGCCCAGCTCCGCGCCGAGGTAGACCTTGTAGCCGTTGTCCTGCGGCGGGTTGTGGCTGGCGGTCACCATCACCCCGGCGACCGCCCCGAGGTGGCGCACCGCGTAGGCGAGCACGGGGGTGGGCAGCGGGCGGGGCAGCAGCAGCGCCGGGCGCCCCGCGCCGGTGGCGACCTGCGCGGTCCGCTCGGCGAACTCGCGGGAGCCGTGCCGCGCGTCGTACCCGATCACCAGCGGGCCGGGGGAGCCCTGGGCGGCGAGCCAGCCGACCAGCCCGGCGGCGGCCTGGGTGACCACCGCGAGATTCATCCCGTTCGGGCCGGCGCGCAGCGGGCCGCGCAGACCGGCGGTGCCGAAGGTCAGCGGACCGGCGAACCGGTCGGCCAGCTCCGGGGCGCTCGCCGGCAGGCGGTCGAGCACCGCCCGCAGCTCCTCCCGGCTGGCCGGGTCGGGGTCGTCGTCGAGCCAGCGCCGGGCTTGCTCGCGAATGTCGTCGATGTCAGTGGTCTCCGCCGGCATGTCTCTTGATAGCACGCCGGCGGATCACCACCGCGCTCAGCCGGCGTCGGTGAGCTGGAACGACCGCACCATCTCGTCGAAGATCGGCCGGCTCTCGGCGAACTTGGCGTCGGTCGAGGTGAGGTAGAACGAGTAGGCCTTGCCCTCGTGGACCACGCCGCGCCACACGCCGTGCCGCTTCTCCTCGCCGTCGCCGCAGGTGTACTCGAACTCGGCGGCCGGCTTGCCGACCCACTCCATCTCGTTCATGGCGACCTGGGCGTAGGGCTTGACGCAGGACTTGGAGCGGGTCTTCAGCCCGTCCTCGGCGACCTCGGCCCAGCGCCTGGAGGTGGTGCGGAAGTCCTCCACCAGGATCCGGACCTTGCGCCCTTCGTCCTCCGGGTCGACGTAGTCCACCCAGTTGCCGGCGCTCTTGAGCTCCCAGCCCTGCGGCACCATCACCCGCACGCCCTTGCCGGCGTGCTCCTTCATCTCCGGGGCGCCGGCCGGGGCCGCCGAGGTCGGGGCGGCCTGCGGAGCGGGCGGGCCCGGGTCGTCACCGCCGGTGAAGAGGACCACCGCCCCGATCAGCAGCACCACGGCCAGGCCCCCGGCGGCGGCGAGCCGCACGTTGCGGGGCCAGGCGCGGACCGTGCCGACGACCCGGCTGCCGATCGCGCCGAGGCGGCCGGCGGGGCCGCCGCCACCGGCCGGGGCCGGCGCGGTGGCCGGGGTCGCCCAGGGCTGCCCGGTGCCGGGCACCGACCACTGGCCGCCGCCGTACGTGCCCCCGACGCGCTGGGTGGCCTCCGGCGGCGGGGCGCCGAAGACGGGCCCGCCCACGGGCCGCTGGGTGGCGTCCGGCTGGCCGAAGGCGTTCGCGCCGGCGCCCAGCCGCTGGGTGGCGTCCGACTGGCCGACGAAGCCGACGAGGCCGGCGGCGTTGGTCCGTAGCTGCTGGGTGGCGTCGGAGCCGCCGGACCCGATTCGCTGGGTCGCCTCGGCGCCGCCGTAGGTGCGGGCCGCCGGCGTCGACCCACTCGGTGCCGGCATCGCGCCGGTGGGGGTGTGCAGCGGCCCGGCCAGGGCGTCGGCGCTGGTGTCCTCCATGGCGGCGGGGCTGGCGGCCGGCTTGGCCTGGGCGGGGCGCTCGCCCCGGCGCAGCGCGGCCAGCCGGTCGGTGAGCGACTCGCCCGGGTCGAGCATCGCCCGCCCGCCGATCTGCCCGCTCGGCTTCGGTTGCTCGGGCTCCGCGGCCGGCGGGGTCGGCACGGGCCGCTGCACCGGGACCACCGAGTAGGGGTCGGTCACCGAGTTCACCGCGGCGGCGTTGCTGGTCAGCGGGCCGGCGAGCAGCTCGCGCAGCATGGCCCGGGCGGTGTGCACGTCGAGGCGGCGGGCCGGGTCCTTTTCGAGCAGGCCCATCAGCACCCGGGCCAGCGGCCCGCTGCGCTGCGGCGGGGCGGGCGGATCCTCGACCACGGCGTGCATGGTCTCGATCGGGTCACCCTTGTCGAACGGGGGGCGCCCCTCCACCGCCGTGTAGAGCGTGACCCCCAGCGAGAAGAGATCGCTCGGCGGCCCGAACTCCTGGCCCATCGCCCGCTCCGGGGAGATGAAGTGCGGCGAGCCGAGCACCATCCCGGGGGTGGTGAGCTGCACGTCGGTGGGCATCCGGGCGACGCCGAAGTCGGTCAGCACGCAGCGGCCGTCGGCGCAGATCAGCACGTTGGCCGGTTTGACGTCGCGGTGCAGCACGCCGATCGCGTGCGCCACCTCCAGCGCGCCGAGCAGGGCGATACCGATCTTGGCGACCACCCGCTGCGCGACCGGCCCGTCCTCGATCACCATGTCGGCGAGGCTGCGGGCGTCGAGCAGCTCCATCACGATCCATGGCCGGCCGCCCTCGGTGACCACGTCGTAGACCTGGACGACGGCCGGGTGCTGGATCGCGGCCGCGGCCCGCGCCTCGCGCAGGGTCCGCTCGTACATCGCGTCACGGTCGCTGGGGGCCAGCCCCGGGGGGAGGACGACCTCCTTGACGGCCACGTCCCGCCGCAGCAGCGTGTCTGTCGCACGCCACACGGTGCCCATGCCGCCGTTGCCCACCGCCGAGCGCAGCGAGTAACGACCACCGATGGTCGTGCCGGGGGTCGCGCGTCCGTTGGGGGGACTGACTTGTCCGCCGCTCCACGTCGGGATCTGAGTCACAGAAAAGCCACCGGGGGAAATCGAGGGGGGCTGGGACACAACCCCCCTATCTTGCTGGGTCCGACGCCCGATGCGAAACCCGACGCGGCGGACGTTTACCGAACTGGAGAGTAAGTACCTGGACGTTCACCTCTCGTCGACGGGTGTCGACCCGGTGTGTGTGGTACCCCTCACCCACCGATGCCGCCGCAGGTCCTACCATCCGCTAATGAGCGAACGGCGGTCAAGCGAGTCCGGCTTCCCGATCAAGGGTGTCTACACGGCGGCGGACCTCCCGGAGGACCTGGAGTCCCGGCTCGGTGGCCCCGGCGAGTTCCCCTACGCGCGCGGCGTCTATCCCACCATGTACACCTCCCGCCCCTGGACCATGCGCCAGTACGCCGGCTTCGGCACCGCCACCGAGTCCAACGCCCGGTACCACCAGCTGTTGCGGGCCGGCACGATGGGGCTCTCCGTGGCGTTCGACCTGCCGACCCAGATGGGCTACGACTCCGACGACCCGATCGCGCACGGCGAGGTGGGCAAGGTCGGGGTGGCCATCGACTCGATCGAGGACATGCGGCTGCTCTTCGACGGCATCCCGCTGGACAAGGTCTCCACCTCGATGACCATCAACGCGCCCGGCTCGGTGCTGCTGCTGCTCTACCAGCTCGTGGCCGAGGAGAACGGCGTGCCCGGCTCGGCCCTGAACGGCACGATCCAGAACGACATCCTCAAGGAGTACATCGCCCGGGGGACGTACATCTTCCCGCCCAAGCCCTCGCTGCGGCTGGTCGCCGACACCTTCGGCTACTGCCGCAAGGAGGTGCCGAAGTGGAACACCATCTCCATCTCCGGCTACCACATGGCGGAGGCCGGCGCGACGCCCGCGCAGGAGATCGCCTTCACCCTGGCCAACGGCGTCGAGTACGTCCGGGCGGCGCTGGCCGCCGGGCTGGCCGTGGACGACTTCGCGCCCCGGCTGTCGTTCTTCTTCGTCGCCCGTACCACCCTGCTGGAGGAGGTGGCCAAGTTCCGCGCCGCCCGGCGGATCTGGGCCCGGCTGATGCGCGACGACTTCGGCGCCAAGAACCCGAAGTCGATGATGCTGCGCTTCCACACCCAGACCGCGGGCGTGCAGCTCACCGCCCAGCAGCCCGAGGTCAACCTGGTCCGGGTGGCGGTGCAGGGCCTCGGCGCGGTGCTCGGCGGCACCCAGTCGCTGCACACCAACAGCTTCGACGAGGCGATCGCGCTGCCCACCGAGAAGGCGGCCCGGCTGGCGCTGCGCACCCAGCAGGTGCTGGCGTACGAGACGGACCTGACCGCCACCGTCGACCCGTTCGCCGGCTCGTACGTGGTCGAGGCGATGACCGCCGAGATCGAGGCGGCGGCGAACGAGCTGATGGACCGCGTCTTCGACCACGGCTCGGCGGTCGACGCCATCGAGGCGGGCTTCCAGAAGCGCGAGATCGAGCAGTCCGCGTACCGGATCGCGCAGGAGATCGACGCCGGCGAGCGGGTGGTGGTGGGGCTCAACCGGTTCACGATCGACGCGGAGGAGCCGTACGAGCCGCTGCGGGTGGACCCGACGATCGAGGCGGCGCAGGCCGAGCGGCTGACCCGGCTGCGCGGCGGACGCGACACCGGCGCGGTCGAGCGGGCCCTGGCCGAGCTGCGCGCCGCCGCCGACGGCACGGAGAACGTGCTCTATCCGATGAAGGACGCGCTGCGGGCCCGGGCCACCGTGGGCGAGGTCTGCGGCACCCTGCGCCAGGCGTGGGGGCTCTACCGCCCGACCGACCGGTTCTGACCGCGCCCGCCCGGCGGCCGTCCGCTCCCGCGACGGGGGCGGGCGGCCGCCTGCCCCCGCGCCGCGACCCGGCGGCTTTGCGTCCCGGCACCCCAACCGGTCGTGCCACCCGGCGGTAATGCGCCGCCCATGGGGCGTTTCTGCTGGTCGCGGGCCTCCTTGGCGGAGCGCTACAGTCGGAGGACGTCCCGCCCCGATCGGCGGCGAGGCCGCGGGAGCGGGCCCGGCGCCGCCGGAGGGGCCCCCACGCGGCGGGGACGCCCGGCCCACCGGTCGCGGCGTGTGCCGGAGGGGTTCGGGGGTATCCGCCCGGACGAGGGCGGACGCACACCGTGTGCGGTCGGCTCGCCACGGACTGTGTGACCGTCTCCGGGGTCGGCGGCGGAGGGCCGTCGGGTAATTGTCGGAGCGTCGGTTCATGGGACCGACTAATGCGACAATTCGGAACGAGGGGGGCCGGGATCGGCGCCGAATTTGCCGCGCCGGGTCGGTTACGCGTTGTAGGAGGTGTGGGACGGATGACGGCCTTCGACCGTGATCTACCTGCTGTCCCACAGATCTACGACCGCCCCGAGCAGGCAATTCGTGACGCTTCGCGATCCGACGGCTACCGGAACGAGGTTGCGCAGCGTCACCGGAGGTCTAGGCTGTCTGCGGTTCCCGATGATCCATCCATCTCTAGCGAGCGAGAATTCGACGTGACGAGTGCGCTGACGCTGCCCACCGGCAACCAGCTGGCGTCCTGGCCGGAGGCGCCGTCCGGTTCCGAGCCCCTGCCGGCCGAGCTGGACCACCTGCTCGCCCTCCGGGTGCCCGGGCTGATCGCCACCCGTCGCCACCTCCACTCGCACCCGGAACTCTCCGGCGAGGAGTTCGAGACGGCCGCCCTGATCGCCCGGGAGCTCACCCTGGCCGGGCTGCGCCCGCGGCTGCTGCCGAAGGGCAACGGGGTCATCTGCGACATCGACGGCCGCCCCGACGGCCCGGTGGTCGCGCTGCGCGCCGACATCGACGCCCTGCCGCTGACCGACTCGAAGGACGTGCCGTACCGCTCCACGGTGGAGGGCGTCTGCCACGCCTGTGGCCACGACGTGCACACCACGGTCATGCTCGGCGTCGGCATGCTGCTGGCCCAGCTCGCCGACCTCGGCGAGCTTCCCGGGCGGGTCCGGTTGATCTTCCAGCCCGCCGAGGAGATCCTGCCCTGCGGCTCGCTGGAGGTCATCGAGGCCGGCGGCCTCGACGACGTGGTGCAGATCTTCGCGCTGCACTGCGACCCCAACCTGCCGGTCGGGCAGATCGGGCTGCGGGTCGGCCCGATCACCGCCGCCGCCGACAACGTCACCGTCCGCCTGACCGGCCCCGGCGGGCACACCGCGCGTCCGCACCTGACCGTCGACCTGGTCGACGCCCTCGGTCGCCTGATCACCGAGGTGCCGGCCCTGGTCAGCCGGCGGGTGCCGGCCAACAGCGGGCTGCTGCTGGTGTTCGGCCACGCCTCGGCCGGCACCCGTTACAACGTGATCCCCTCCGAGGCCTGCGCCTCCGGCACCCTGCGGGTGATGGACCGCGACACCTGGGAGCTGGCCCCCAAGATCGTGGGTCAGGTGGTCCGCGACGTCATCGCACCGACCGGGGCGACGGTCGACCTGGAGTACCTCCGGGGTCGCCCGCCGGTGTGCAACGACTCGCGCGCCGTCCAGGTCCTGACCACCGCCACCACCGCCACGCTCGGGCCGGAGGGCGTCGCCGAGACCCCGCAGAGCATGGGCGGCGAGGACTTCTCCTGGTATCTGGAGTACGTCCCCGGCGCGCTCGCCCGGCTCGGCGTCGGCCGCTCCGGCCCGAACGTGGACCTGCACCGGGCCTCGTTCGACGCCGACGAACGGGCCATCCCGGTCGGCGTACGACTCATGGTCCAGACCGCGCTGCGGGCACTGGCGGCGGCGCGGTAGGCAGCGGCCGACCCGGCCCGGCCGGCGGCGTCGTCGGCGGGCCCGCGTGCCGCCGCCGGCGGCGCAGCACCACCAGGAGCACCGCCAGCGGTACGCCGAGCGCCAACAGCCACGGCAGCACCGCGCCCAGCACCGTCAGCAGGACGGTCATCGAGGTCAGGAAGACCTTCCAGCCGCCCCGCAGCCCCACCATGAAGCCGACCTCGGCCTCCTCGTCGGCGGTGCTCGCGTCCGGCCCGACCAGCGACACGGTGATGGTGGAGAGGCTGGTCAGGTCCGACAGCCGCTCCTTCTTCGCCTCCAGCGAGGCGAGGTCGGCCTCCCGGCGGGAGAGCTCGTTCTCCAGCGACACCAGATCGCTGATCGAGGTGGCCCTGGACAGCAGCCGGCGGGCGCTCTCCACCCGGGCGCGCTGGGTGGTGATCCGCGCGTCCAGGTCGACCACCTGCTCGGTGACGTCCTCGGTACGGATCTCCCGCCGCTGCTGCCGGCCCAGCCTCGCCAGCTCGTCGACGACGCCGTGGAACTTCGCCGCGGGCACCCGCAGCTCCAGCTCGGCCCGGGCGTCCGCCGCCGCGCTGCGCCGCTGGTCGCCGCCGACGAAACCGCCGGCCGCCGTGACTGCGGCGATGGCGCTGCGGGCCGCCTCGTCCACATTCTCCACCTGCACCCGCATCGTGCCGGTGTAGATGATGGAGCGCTGGTCGACCCGCAGGTCGGGCGCGCCGGCGCCGGCGCCCTGCTCGGTCCTGCCGCCACCCTGCTCGGCCTTGCCCCCGTCCTGGTCCGCCGCACCGCCGGCCCGCTCCACCGCGTCCCGCTCCGCCGGTGCGGCCGCGGGCGCGCCGGCGGAGTCGTCGCTCGCGTCGCTGCCACAGCCCGCGAGCGCGACCAGCGCGACCAGTGCGGCGGCCGCCAGCCGTACGCCCCGGCGCCGTCGTTCCCGTCCGTCCATCCCCGCCTCCATCGTCCTCGCCCCCGTGCGGGGCGTTACGTCAGACGCGACGCGCGACCACGTCGGTTCCGGCAGACTGCGCTCAGGACATCACGATTCGATAATCTTGGAGTCACGATGCAGCTCACCAAGTACGCCCACTCCTGCCTCCGGGTGGAGCACGACGGGGGGGTGCTGGTCATCGATCCTGGCGTGTTCAGCGAGGCGGCCGCGGCGCTCGACGGGGCGGACGCGGTGCTGGTCACCCACGAGCACCCCGACCACCTGGACGTCGAGGCGGTCACCCGACAGCTCGACCGGCGGCCCTTCGCCATCCACGGCCCGGCGTCGCTCGCCGGCACCCTGGGCGACGCCGCGGAGGCGCTCCAACCCGTCCGACCCGGACAGTCGTTCACGGCCGCCGGCGTGCCGGTACGCGCCCACGGCGGCCGGCACGCCGTGATCCACCCCGACATCCCGGTGGTGGACAACCTGGCGTACCTGCTCGACGACGTGGTCTACCACCCGGGGGACTCCCTCGTCGTCCCCGAGGATGCGCAGGTCGACACGCTCTTCCTGCCGATCCACGCACCCTGGACCAAGTTCTCCGAGTCGTTGGACTTCCTCCGGGCGGTCGCGCCGCGCCGGGCGTACGCGTTGCACGACGGGCTGCTCAACGACAACGGGCTGGCGGTGCTCAACGGCAACTTCGCCCGACTCTCCGAGGTGGACTACCGGCGGCTCGAGCCGGGCACCCGGATCGACGCCTGACGGCGATGCCCGGCCCGTCCCGCGAGCTGGTGCACCGGCTCTACACCACCCCGCCGGACCGGTTCGTCGCGATCCGCGACGAGGCCGTCGCGGAGGCCCGCCGCTCCGGCGACCCGAGGGGCGCCCGGGAGATCGCCCGGCTGCGCCGGCCCACCGTGGCCGCCTGGCTGGTCAACCTGCTCGCCATCCGCCGCCCCGAGCTGGTCGCCGACCTGGCCCAGCTCGCCGAGGCGCTGCGCGCCGCCCAGCGGGACCTGCGCGGGCCCCGGCTGCGGGAGCTGTCCGCCCAGCGCCGGGCCGTGGTGGCCGCCCTCGTCGCCGAGGTGCGCAAGCTGGCGGCCGGCACCGAGGGGGCCCCGTCGGCCGGGAAGCTGCCGCTGGCCGAGGTGGAGGCCACCCTCAACGCGGCGCTCGCCGACACCGACGTCGCCGAGCAGGTCCGCACCGGCCGGCTGCTGCGGGCCGCCAGCTACGCCGGCTTCGGCGAGGTGCCCCGCCCGCAGCTGCGCCTGGTGACCGACGGCGAGGAGCCCGAACCGGCGTCCCGGCCCGGGCCGGCCGGGCCGCGGCGGGACGGGACCGACCGGGCGGCGCTCCGCGCCGAGCAGGCCCAGCGGGCCCAGCGGGAGGAGCGGGCGCGTCGGCGGCGGGCGTTGGAGAAGGAGCTGGCGAAGGCGCGTACCGACCAGGAGCGGGCCGAGGCGGAGCTGGCCGACGCGACGGCGGCCGAGCGGGACGGCGCCGCCCTCCTGGACGAGGTCGAGGCGGAACTGGCCGAGCTTGAGCGGCGCCGGGCCGTCGCCGAGCAGGACCTGAGCCGGGCCCGGCTGGCCCGGCGCGGGGCGGAGCGGACGGTGACGGCCGCCCGTCGGCGGGCGGGCGAGGTAGAGGCGGCGGTGGAGGCGCTCGACGCCGAAGAGGGGGATGCCGAGCCGGCGGGCGGCGCGGCAGACTGACCCCTGTGGACGGACGGGTCGACCGGGGAGTGGGTGCATGACGCCGGAGCAGGTCGCCGCGGCCAGCAAGCCCGTCGTGTTGGAACTCGGGGACGTCTTCACCCGCTGCCCGACCACGATGCGCCGGGCGCGGCTGCTCGGCATCCCCGGCTGGGCGTTCTACGTCACCGGGCGCGCCGGCGCCCTGGGGGACGTCCGCGCCGAGACGGTCGCCGCCGCTCTCGGCTTCCTCGCGCCCGACGCGGTCGCCGACGGCTGGGACGGGGCTCGGCGGATCGTCCAGCCCATCGACGTCGCCGCCGCCACCGTCGCCGAGTGCTGCCGGTGGGGCGACGAGCGGCTCGACGCCCTGCCCGGGATCAGCCGGCTCGCGACCCTGCTCGGCCGCGCGGTCGACGCCGCGGACGCCAGCGGGATGCCGCTCTTCGCCGCCTGGCGGGCCATGCCGGTGCCGGTCCGGACGGCCGGCGCGCGGGCGGCCGTCGGCCTGCGGCTGCTCCGGGAGCACTTCGCCGGGGCGCACCTGATCGCGGTGCGCTCCAGCGGGATGACCCCGCTGGAGGCCGTGCTGGCCGGGCCGGAGGGGGAGGCGGGCGCCGTGGCCTGCGGCTGGCCGCCGCCGTACCCGCCGGTCGGGCCGCTGGTGCGCCGCCGGCTCTGGGCCGAGGCGGTGACCGACCGGCTGGCCGCCCCGGCGTTCGCGGCGCTCGGTCCCGTGGACGGCGCCGAGCTGCTGGAGCTGCTCACCGCGACGAGGGCCCACCTGGCCGAACCGGGTTGACCCGTCGCGGCCGAAAATCGGCGGCGGTCCGGCGGTCCGACTGCCAGGATCGCTCCCGTGACTCTCCCCGCCGGCTGGCACGCCCGCCGACCCACGCACGACGACGTGCCGGCGATCCTCGCGGTGGTGCACGCCGCGGACACCTTCGCCGTCGGTCACCCCGACTTCGACGCCGAGGACGTCACGGCCGCGCTGACCGCGCCGTTCTTCGACCCGGCCCGCGACTCCTGGGTGGTCACCGACCCGGAGGGCGTGGTGGTGGCCTGGGCGACGCTCGACAATCCGACCGGCGTCGGGCGCGAGTTCGTCGAGGTGTACGTCGACCCGGGGCGGGGCGACGACCTGCGCGCGCCACTGCTGGCCCGGCAGCTCGACCGGATCGCCGAACGCGCCGCCGAGCGGGGCGTGCCGGCGCTGACCGTCCGCACGGCCGTCTTCGCCCCCGAGACACGCTGGGCGGCGGAGCTGGCCGAGGCCGGGTTCACCCTGGCCAAGCGGTACGTGCGGATGCGCCGGCCGCTGCCGGGGCTGCCGGCCGAGCCGCCGCTCCCGCCCGGGGTGACCGTCCGCCCGCTGCGCGGCGACGACGAGGCCGACCTGCGCGAGTTCCACCGGATCTTCGACACCGCGTTCCGCGACACGGCGGACTACGAGCCGACCGGCTTCGACCAGTGGCGGCAGCGGATCACCCAGCACGGCACCACCTGGGACGAGTGGTTCCTCGCGGAGGTCGACGGGGCGCCGGCCGGCGCGCTCCAGTCCTCCGACCAGGCGCTGGAGCAGAACGAGGGCTTCGTGCGCAGCCTGTCGGTGCTGCCGGCGTACCGGCGGCGGGGGGTGGGCGCGGCGCTGCTCCTGCGGGCCTTCGCCACCTATGCGGCCAAGGGCCGGGAGTTCGCCGGGCTGGGCGTGGACCTGGCCAATCCCACCGCCCCGGTGACGCTCTACCGCTCCGTGGGGCTGCGCGAGGAGCGCTGGACCGACATGTACGAGCTGGTCGTGCCGGCCGCCGGTGTGTGATTGACGACGCCGGCCGGGGCCGGATGGTGGTCCCGCCCCGCGCCGGAGCAGACTGGGGGCCGTGGGATGCGCGCTAGGCGGAGGCGGTGCCGGTGGGGCGGGAACGCAGCTCGTTGACGTAGTCGTCGGGGGCGCCCGCCTTCTCGGCGGCGTTCGCGATCTCCGAGAGGTACCACGCGGTGGGCAGCCCGCCCTCGTACCCGTCGAAGACGTAGATCCACGCGGTCACGTCCCCGTCGAGGGTGGAGACGCGTACGTGCAGCTTGCGGTAGGTGCCGGCGGTCACCCCCTCGAGCTCGTCGAGCTGGGCCGCGTCGTACGGGTGGATGTCGTAGATCGCCACGAAGACGCGGTCGCCCGGGGACTCGACGACCGTGCTGACGGCGCCCTCCCAGCCGATCACGTCCTCGCCGGCGAAGGTGAGGCGCCAGCCTTCCAGCCAGCCTGTGCCCACCATCGGCGAATGCGGACAATAGGCGCGCATGCGGGCGGGATCGAGGTTAGAGCCGTAGGCGGCGTGATGACGCACGGCGATGACGATAGCCCGCCCGCGGGGTGGGGGAGAATACGACGGAGCGTGTCGGACGCGTTCGGGAGAAGAAAGTCACTGTGAGCACTGACGAAGGGCGAGCGCTGTGAGCCGGATCGTGATCATCGGCGGTGGACCGGCCGGCTACGAGGCGGCCCTGGTCGCCGCGCAGCTGGACGCTGATGTCACCGTCGTGGAGGCCGAGGGCGCCGGCGGGGCCTGCGTGCTGTCCGACTGCGTACCGTCGAAGACCTTCATCGCCAGCTCGGAGGTGGTCACCGGCTACCGGGACACCGAGGAGTTCGGGGTGCACTCGGACGGGCTGGAGGCGGTCACGGTCGACGCCACCGCGGTGCACGGGCGGGTCAAGCGACTCGCGCTCGCCCAGTCCGCCGACATCCACGCGAAGCTGGTCAAGGCCGGCGTGACCTTCGTGTCGGGCACCGCCCGGCTCGGCGACGACACCCTCGGCCACACCCACCGGGTGCTCGTCACCCCGACCGACGGCGACGGCGAGCAGTCGATCGACGCGTCGACCGTGCTCGTCGCCACCGGCGCCACCCCGCGCCAGCTGCCCACCGCCGTGCCCGACGGCGAGCGCATCCTGACCTGGCGCCAGGTCTACGACCTGCCGGAGCTGCCCGAGCACCTGATCGTCGTCGGCTCCGGCGTCACCGGCGCCGAGTTCGCCAGCGCCTACCTCGCGATGGGCGTGCGGGTGACGCTGGTCTCCAGCCGCGACCGGGTGATGCCGCACGAGGACGCCGACGCGGCGATGGCCATCGAGCGGGTCTTCCGCAACCGTGGCATGAGCATCCTGAACAACTCCCGGGCGGACGCGGTCCGGCGCACCGCCGACGGGGTGGAGGTCGAGCTCTCCGACGGCCGCAAGGTGGCCGGCTCGCACGCGCTGATCGCGGTCGGTTCGATCCCCAACACCGCCGACCTCGGCCTGGCCGAGTACGGCGTCGCGCTGGCCCGCGGCGGCTACGTCACCGTCGACCGGGTCTCGCGGACCAACGTGCCCGGCATCTACGCCGCCGGCGACTGCACCGGGGTGCTCCCGCTGGCCAGCGTCGCCGCCATGCAGGGTCGGATCGCGATGTGGCACGCGCTCGGCGAGGCGGTCCGGCCGCTGCGGCTGCGCACCGTCGCCGCGAACGTCTTCACCGACCCGGAGCTGGCCACCGTCGGCGTCTCGCAGGACGAGGTCGACGCGGGCAAGGTGCCGGCCCGGCAGGTCATGCTGGCGCTGGACGGCAACGCCCGGGCGAAGATGGACGACCTCGCCGACGGCTTCGTCAAGCTCTTCTGCCGCCCGGCCAGCGGCCAGGTGGTCGGCGGCGTGGTGGTGGCGCCGAAGGCGAGCGAGCTGATCCTGCCGATCACCATGGCGGTGGAGAACAACCTGACGGTCAACGAGCTGGCCCAGACCATCACGATCTACCCGAGCCTGTCGGGCTCCATCACCGAGGCCGCCCGCCAGCTCATGCTGCACGAGCTGGAGTGACCCGACCGAGCAGGGCGGTCGCGACGACCGCGAGCACGGCGACCTCGGTGACGATGAGCAGGCGCTCGACCAGGCCGAGCAGCAGCCGGTCGCCGGGGTAGGCCGACCAGACCATCGCCGCCGCCAGCACCACGCTGGCGGCGGCGAGCACGCGTACCCGGCGGCCGACCGCTTCCGGCAGGCCGCGGGCGAGCAGCCAGCCGGCCACCGGCAGCGCCAGGAAGGCGACCACCGAGGCGTACCGGTGGACGTAGGCGGCGGTGTCCATGGGCAGGCCCGGCTCGTTCGTCGGCACGAGCGCCGCCAGCAGCAGCCCGCCGATCCAGGCGCCCAGCAGCAGCTCGGCCGTCCGCCCGGCACGGGCGCCGGCGGGCCGCAGGGCGGGCAGGAGCACGGCGGTGGCCGCCGCCAGGACCACCATCGCCGCGTCGATGACGCCGCCCCGGTCGGAGACGGCGAAGTCGCTGACGGTCAGGGCCCACGGGTTCAGGTTCTCGTTCACCTCGACGTGGCCGATCACGGCGAGCAGCGTCGCCAGGGCGATGCCACCGAGGGCCAGCAGTCCACTGTTCCGGGTCTCGGGCATGGCTCAGCCTGAAGCGCGGGCGCCCCCAGGCGGATCCGGGCCGTCCACCGAGATCGATCCGGGGGGCCACCCCTAGGCGGTGCCGGCCCGGCCGGTCACTCGGGCGGGGGCGCGTCCGTCGGCACCGGGACGGCGACCGGCACCACCGCGACCGGCTCGGCCGCCCGCCGCCCGGCGACGATCGTGATGGCCCAGCCGGCCGCGGCGAACCCGAGCGCCGCGACGGCCGCGATCAGTGCCAGCCGCCACGCCGACTCCGTGAGCGCCGTCCCGCCGAGATGCCCGACCAGCCCGCCGTACGTCGCCCACCCCAGCGCGGCCAGGCCCTCGTAGAGCAGGAACAGCCGGTACGGGTACCGGCTGCGGCCGGCGGAGAAGCAGGCCGCCATCCGGCCACCCGGCACGAAGCGGCAGAGCAGGATCACCAGCGGGCCCGGCCGGCGCAGCCCCCGGGTCACCCGGCTGGCGACCCGTCGGGCCCTGCCCCGCTCGACGTCGCGGGGCACCCCACGGTCCGGCGCACCCCGCCCGAGCAGGTAGCAGGCGAGGTCCCCGGCGAACACCCCGAGCGCGCCGACGGCGATCGTCACCGGCAGGTTCAGCCCGCCGTACACGGTCAGGGCGCCGCTCGTGATCATCACGACCTGGGTGGGGATCACGGGGACGAAGGCGTCGGCGACCAGCAGGGCGAGCAGCGCGAGGTAGGCCCAGGTCGGCGACGCGACCTCAGTGAGTAGTTCGGGCACGACTGCCACCTCGCCGGACGGGGCCGATTGGGTGTACCGAGCCTGACGGGTCGTCCGCCGTCACCGGGCGCGACCCTGGTCCGGGGTGACCACCGACACGACAGGGCCACCGGTTGCAACGAGCGGGCCCGGTCGCGGGTGACGCGGCTCCGCGCCGCCGAGGGTCGGCGGATCGGTGCCGCTCGGCGTACCGTTGTCGGCGCGCGGCCGAGGCAGCGTCCGGCCCCCCGTTCCTGACGCTCGGGCCGCCGCGGGCCGTCGGCAGGTCCCGTGCCGGCGGCCCGCCCCCGTGCCGCGCAGCGCCGGGGCCGGCGCTCCCGCCCCCCGGGCGCCACGACGCCCGGGAAAACCGGCTGCGGCCCCCGCGAGCGGGCGCGTACCGTCGCCGCATGCGCAGTGCGGTATCCACCACGACGCCGGGAGACCCCGGCGCGCCGTACTGACCTGACCGTCGACGAGGCCCCGGGGCGATCCGCCCCGGGGCCTCGTGGCGTCCGGTGACCGGGTCGCCCGCGGGGCGTACCCGATCAAGGAGCGCGACATGATCGACCACCGCAGGCTCGGCCGGGAGCTGGAGCTGTTCGGCTCCGACCCGCTGGCCGGCGCCGGGCTGCCGCTCTGGCTGCCGGCCGGCGCCGCCGCCCGGCACGCCGTCGAGGAGTACGTCCGCGAGCTGGAACGCCGCGCCGGCTACCGGCACGTGTGCACCCCGCCGCTGGGCAGACGGGAGCTCTTCGAGCTCTCCGGCCACCTCGGCTACTTCGCCGACGACATGTTCCCGCCGATGGCGCTCGGCGCCGACGACGAGCTCGTGCTCCGGCCGGCGCTCTGCCCGCACCACGCCCTGGTGTTCCGGGCCCGGGGCCGCTCCTACCGGGAGCTGCCGCTGCGGATCGCCGAGCTGGGCGGCATGTACCGGGCGGAGCGGTCGGGCGTGCTCGGCGGGCTGTCCCGGGTGCGGGCCATCTCGCTCAACGACGCGCACAACTTCTGCGCCCCGGAACAGGTGGGCGAGGAGGTCGCGGAGATCCTCCGACTGATCCGCGAGGCGCACGCCGCGCTCGGCGTACGGCCCGCCGGCTTCCGGCTGTCGCTGCGCGGGCCGGGCGCGAAGTACGTCGGGGACGACGCCGAGTGGGCGAGGGCCGAGGAACTGCTCCGCGCGGCCCTCGACGGGGTGGAGTTCACCGAGGCCCCCGGGGAGGCCGCCTTCTACGGGCCGAAGATCGACATCCAGGTGCTGGACGCGGCCGGCCGGGAGTTCACCCTCTCCACCGTGCAACTCGACTTCGACAAGCCGGAGCGGTTCGACCTGTCGTACACCGACGCGTCCGGGGCGCGGCGTCGACCGGTGATGGTGCACCGGAGCCTCGTCGGCAGCATGGAGCGGCTCTTCGCGTACCTGATCGAGGTGCATGAGGGCGCCTTCCCCGCCTGGTACGCCCCGGTGCAGCTGGTGGCGCTGCCGGTCGGGCCCGACCAGGCCGGGGCGGCGGACCGGCTCGCGGCGGACGCGCTGGCGGCCGGGCTGCGCGTCGAGGTCGACGGGGCCGGTTCGCTGGGCGCCCGCATCCGCGACGCGGCCCGCGCCCGGGTCCCGTACGCCGCCGTCATCGGCTCCCGCGAGGCGGCCGAGGGCGCCGTCGCGCTGCGGTTGCGCGGCGGCCGGGCCCTGGACCCGATGCCCGCCGCCGACGCCCTCCGGCTGATCGGCGCGGCGGTGGCCGGGCGCGCCCCGGCCCTGCTCCCGGCCGGCTGAGTCGCCGGGCCCCGACCCCGGCCGCCCGGGCGCCGCCGGGGACCGCCCGGTCACCGGGAGGTTTCCTGCAACGGCGCCGGTCCGGGGTCGGGCTCGACGGCGGCGGCGCTGAACTGCGACCGGTACAGCCGGTGGTACGCGCCCCGCGCGGCGAGCAGCTCGTCGTGCGTGCCCTGCTCCACGATCCGGCCGTCCTCCATCATCAGGATCAGGTCGGCGTCGCGGATCGTGGAGAGCCGGTGCGCGATGACGAAGCTCGTCCGGTCGGAGCGCAGCGCCGCCATCGCCCGCTGGAGCAGCACCTCGGTGCGGGTGTCGACCGAGCTGGTCGCCTCGTCCAGGATCAGCAGCGACGGCTCGGCGAGGAACGCCCGGGCGATCGTGATGAGCTGCTTCTCGCCGGCGCTGACGTTGTTCCCCTCCTCGTCGATCACCGTGTCGTAGCCGTCGGGCAGGCTGCGTACGAACCGGTCCACGAACGTCGCCCGGGCCGCGGCCACGATCTGCTCCTCGGTCGCCCCGGGCCGGCCGTACGCGATGTTGTCCCGGATGGTGCCCCCGAAGAGCCAGGTCTCCTGGAGGACCATGCCGATCCGGCCGCGCAGGTCGTCGCGGCGCATCGTGGTGACGTCCACCCCGTCGAGCGTGATCCGGCCGGCGTCCAGCTCGTAGAAGCGCATGACCAGGTTGACCAGGGTGGTCTTGCCGGCCCCGGTCGGCCCGACGATGGCCACGGTGTGGCCGGGCTCGGCGACCAGGGAGAGGTCCTCGATCAGCGGCCTCTCCGGGACGTACCGGAACGAGACGTGGGAGAACTCGACCCGGCCGCGCGGGTCGCGTACGCGGGCGGGCTCGGCCGGATCCGGGCTCTGCTCCTCGGCGTCGAGCACGGCGAAGACCCGCTCGGCGGAGGCCACCCCGGACTGGAGCAGGTTCGCCATCGAGGCGACCTGGGTGAGCGGCTGGGTGAACTGCCGGGAGTACTGGATGAACGCCTGCACGTCGCCCAGGCTCATCGACCCCGACGCCACCCGCAGGCCGCCGACGACGGCGATCGCCACGTAGCTGAGGTTTCCGACGAACATCATCGCCGGCATGATGATCCCGCTGATGAACTGGGCGCCGAAGCTCGCCCGGAACAGCTCCTCGTTCTTCGCGGTGAAGGCGGCCTCCACCTCGTGCTGCCGGCCGAAGACCTTGACCAGCTCGTGGCCGGTGAACGCCTCCTCGATCTGGCCGTTCAGCTCGCCGGTGTGCGCCCACTGGGCGAGGAACTGCCGCTGCGAGCGCTTCGCGATGGCGGTCGTGACGACCACCGACACCGGGACCGCGACCAGGGCCACCAGGGCGAGCAGCGGCGAGATCCAGAACATCATGACCAGCACGCCGACCACGGTGAGCAGCGAGGTGAGCAGCTGGCTGAGCGTCTGCTGGAGGCTCGTGGAGATGTTGTCGATGTCGTTCGTGACGCGGCTGAGCAGCTCGCCGCGGGGCTGCCGGTCGAAGTAGGGCAGCGGGAGCCGGTTGAGCTTCTCCTCCACCTCGGCGCGCAGTCGCAGCACGGTCCGCTGGACCACCCCGTTGAGCAGCCAGCCCTGCCACCACATCAGCACGCTGGCCGCCAGGTAGAGCCCGAGGGCCAGCAGCAGCACCCGCGCCAGCGCGGCGAAGTCGATGCCGACGCCGGGCACCACGTCCATCCGGGCGAGCATGTCGGCGAAGCTGTCGTTGCCGGCCGCCCGCGCGGCCGCCACGGCCTGGTCGGCGGTGGTGCCCGCCGGCAGCTGTCGGCCGATCACCCCCGTGAAGATCAGGTCCGTGGCCCAGCCGAGCACCTTCGGCCCGACCACGCTGAGCCCGACGCTGAGCACCGCCAGCGCGATCACGGCCGCCAGGTGGAGCCGCTGCGGGCGCAGCCGGCCCAGCAGCCGCCGGGCCGAGGGCCCGAAGTTCATCGACCGCTCGGCGGGCATCCCGACGCCACCGTGCGGACCGCCGCGCTGCCCGCTCGGCGGCAGCCGCCGCGGCGTCCGCGCGTCGGCGGCCGGCTTCTGCTGCGGTACGGCGCTCACGCCGCCACCTCGCTTCCCTCACCGGCGGCGCGGGGCGCCGCGCCGCCGTGCCGGATGGTCCGCGCGCTCACGCGGTCACCCCCGTCGTGTTCTGCGAGGCGACGATCTCGGCGTACGTCGGGCACTCGCGTAGCAGCTCGTCGTGTCGACCGATGCCGACCACGCCGCCGTTCTCCAGCACCACGATCTGGTCGGCGCCGACGATGGTGGAGACCCGCTGGGCCACGATCACCACGGCGGCCTCCGCCGTGACCGGTCGCAGCGCCGCCCGCAGCCGCGCGTCGGTGCCGAGGTCCAGCGCGGAGAACGAGTCGTCGAAGAGATAGATCTCCGGCTGCCGCACCAGGGCCCGCGCGATGGCCAGCCGCTGCCGCTGCCCGCCGGAGACGTTCGTGCCGCCCTGCGCGACGGGCGACTCCAGCCCTTCCGGCATCGCCTCGACGAAGTCCCGCGCCTGCGCGATCTCCAGCGCCGCCCAGAGTTCCGCGTCCGTCGCCTCGGGGTTGCCGTAGCGCAGGTTGCTCGCCACGGTCCCGGTGAACAGGTACGGCCGCTGCGGCACCAGCCCGATCCGGCGCCACAGCGCGTCCGGGGCCAGGTCCCGTACGTCGACGCCGTCGACCAGCACGGTGCCGGCGGTCACGTCGACCAGCCGGGGGACGAGCGACAGCAGGGTGCTCTTGCCCGCGCCGGTGCTGCCGATGACCGCCGTCGTCGTGCCCGGCGTCACCCGGAACGACACGCCCCGCAGCACCGGCTCGGCCGCGCCCGGGTACCGGAAGCCGACGTCACGCAGCTCCAACTCGCCGCGGGCACTCACCTCGGTCACGGGACGGGCGGCGGGCACCACCGAGGAGTCGGTGTCCAGCACCTCGACGACGCGTTCGGCGCAGACCGCCGCGCGCGGCACCAGCATCAGCATGAAGGTGGCCATCATGACGGCCGTCAGGATCTGCATCAGGTACTGCAGGAAGGCGGTGAGGGAACCGACCTGGATCGCCCCGGCGTCCACCCGCTCGGCGCCGAACCAGAGCACGGCGACGCTGGAGACGTTGAGCACCAGCATCACCACCGGAAAGATCAACGCCATCAGGCGGCCGGTGCGCAGGGCGGTCGCGGTCAGGTCGGCGTTCGCCCCGGCGAAGCGTTCCGTCTCGTACGGCTCACGGACGAACGCCCGTACCACCCGGATGCCGGTGATCTGCTCACGCAGCACCCGGTTGACCGTGTCGATGCGGGTCTGCATGAGCCGGAAGCCCGGCACCATCCGCCGGATGATCAGCCACAGGACGACGGCCAGCACGGGCACGCTGATCAGCATCAGCCAGGAGAGCCCGACGTCCTCGCGCAGCGCCATCACTACGCCGCCGACGCTCATGATGGGCGCGGCGACGAGCATCGTGCAGCTCATCAGCACGAGCATCTGCACCTGTTGCACGTCGTTGGTGTTTCGGGTGATCAGCGAGGGCGCGCCGAACCGGGCGACCTCGCGGGCGGAGAAGCGGTTGACGTGCTCGAAGACCGCGGACCGGACGTCCCGGCCGAAGGCCGTCGCCGTCCGCGCGCCGAGGTAGACCGCGGCGACGGAGCAGACGATCTGGACCAGGCTGACCGCGAGCATCCACAGGCCGGTACGCAGGATGTAGCCGGTGTCGCCCCGGGCGACGCCGAGGTCGATGATGTCGGCGTTCAGGCTGGGCAGGTAGAGCGACGCCATCGTGCCGACGAACTGGAGCAGCACCACCGCGGCCAGCGGCCGGTGGTACGGGCGCAGGTACGTGCGCAGCAGCCGGATCAGCACGCCGGGCCCTCCGGGGTGCCGTGGTCGCCGTCCGCGATGACCTCAAGGAGGAACTCGCGGACCACGGCGGCCTTCGTCGGGTCGGCGTCGACCGAGGTCAGCGGGTGCCCCGAGCGGATCGCGGCGGTCAGCGCGTCGATCCGGGCCCGACCGGCGGGCGTGATCGCGAGCCTGACGCTGCGCCGGTCGGCCTCGTCGCGCTGCCGCTCGACCAGGCCGTCCCGCTCGAGGGTGTCCACGATGCCGGTGAGGGTGGCCGGCCGGACGAAGCAGTGCTCGGCAACCTGGCGGTGCGGCAGCTCGCCGTGCCGCGCGAGGGTCGTCAGGGTGACCATCCCCGCCTGGGTGAGCCCGTGTTCCTCCGCGAGGTAGCGGTTCCACCGTTGCCCCGTGACGTGCCCGGCGACCACGAGCAGTCGCCCCAGGGGCGCGTCCCGTAGCGTCATCAGATCCATGGCGACACATTAGCCTCCTGAACGTCAGGCCCCAAACGATATTACGGCTGCCACGGTGACGAAGAAGACCTGTTCCACCGTCCGCGGTACCAGGGGGGTCGCCGGCCGGCCGGCCAGGGTCACCCCGCGCCGGGCCGCCGAGACGTTCGCCGGGAACATGGCCAGCACCAGCAGCGCCAGCCCGCCCGCCGCCCAGCGGGCGGTCGCCGGCACCAGCAGCCCGACCGCGCCCACCAGTTCGAGCACCCCGGTGAGCGTGACGAGGAACTCCGGCCGGGGTAGGCCGGGCGGCACCATCCTGACCATGTCCGCGCGGTAGGCGGGGACGAAGTGCACGACACCGGTCACCACGAACATCAGCGCCAGCCCCACCCGCAGCGCGGGGTGCCAGCCGTCGAGGGCGGCCACGCCGACCAGTCCGGCGAGCCGGGCGAGCGCCGTGCCGACCACGAGTGCGATCAGCGGAGCCATCGTTACCTCCCGAGGAAGAACTTGTCGTCGACAAGATTGCCCCGGAGGTGTCATCTTGTCAACGGAAAGATAGGCTCCCGGGATGACGGGAACGCGCGGCTACCACCACGGCGACCTGCGGCGGGCACTGCTCGCGGCGGCGGTGCGGGTGATCGAGGAGACGGGCCCGGGGGCACTGAGCCTGCGCGACCTGGCCCGTCGAGCCGGTGTGTCGCACGCCGCCCCGGCACACCACTTCGGCGACAAGGCCGGGCTGCTCACCGCCCTCGCCGCCGAGGGTTTCGACCTGCTCGCCGAGGCGTTGCTCGCCGCCGGTGGAGACTTGCTGGACAGGGGCGTCGCGTACGTCGACTTCGCCGTCGGGCACCGCGCGCACTTCGAGGTCATGTTCCGCCCGGACCTCTACCGGCCGGAAGCCGAGGAACTGGTGGCCGCCCGCGAGCGCGCCGGCGACGCGTTGCGCTCGGGAGTCGCCGCGCTGCCCGAGGGACGCCCTACGGCGGAGGACCCGCAGGGCGACGCGCTCGCCGCCTGGTCGATCGTGCACGGCTTCGCCACGCTCTGGCTCTCCGGCGCGCTGCCGGCCCGCGTCGGCGAGGACCCACGGGCCGCGGCCCGCGTCGTCGTCCACCGCCTTTTCCCAGAGCCCTGACGATTCCTCCCGCCGGGCCCGCGATCCTCCCGCCGGGCCCAAGACAACGAGCGGACCCGGCCGGGCGGTCTGTGGCCGGGCCGGAGCGCAGCCAGCGCCGTGGCCGGGCGGCGGAACTCCACCGGCCGGACCGACCGCCCCACGCGAGGCCTTTCGAGCTGAATCGTCTACGACATCAGCTCGACAGGGCCGACGTGAAGCACGTCCGCCCGGGCCGACACGTCCGCCCGGGCTGGCACGTCCGGCGGTCGCCGGCCGGCCGACCCCGCCGAACCGTCATCGCGGCCGGCGCTCGGGCCGGTCACGGCGCGTGGCCGGTCACGGCGGGCAGTTCCGGTCGCGGCGGGCGGCGCGGGCCGGCGGCCGTGTCACCAGCTGGTGGGCAGCGGCATCCCCTCGGTGTAGCCGGCCGCGCTCTGCACGCCGACCAGCGCCCGCTTGTGGAACTCGGCCAGGTCCCGCGCGCCCGCGTAGGTGAAGGCGCTGCGTACCCCCGCGATGATCTCGTCGATCAGATCCTCCACGCCGGGGCGGGCCGGGTCCAGGTACATCCTGGCCGAGGAGATGCCCTCCTCGAAGACCGCCTTGCGGGCCCGGTCGTACACGCTGTCGTCGGCCGTCCGCGCGCTGACCGCCCGCGCCGAGGCCATGCCGAAGCTCTCCTTGTAGCGCCGGCCGTCCGCGTCGGTGTAGAGGTCGCCGGGAGACTCGTAGGTGCCGGCGAACCAGGAGCCGATCATCACGTTCGACGCGCCGGCGGCCAGCGCCAGCGCCACGTCGCGCGGGTGCCGTACGCCGCCGTCGGCCCAGACGTGCCGGCCGAGCTGCCGGGCCGCCGCGGCGCAGTCGAGCACGGCGGAGAACTGCGGCCGACCCACTCCCGTCATCATCCGGGTGGTGCACATCGCACCCGGGCCGACGCCGACCTTGACGATGTCCGCCCCCGCATCCACCAGGTCGCGTACGCCCTCGGCGGTCACCACGTTGCCGGCCGCGACCGGGACCGCCGGGTCCAGCGCGCGGACCGCCCGCAGCGCGGCGATCATCCGTTCCTGGTGGCCGTGCGCGGTGTCCACGACCAGCGTGTCCACCCCGGCCTCCAGCAGCGCCGCCGC
This sequence comes from Micromonospora sp. CPCC 205561, assembly GCF_036906775.1. NCBI lineage: Bacteria > Bacillati > Actinomycetota > Actinomycetes > Micromonosporales > Micromonosporaceae > Micromonospora > Micromonospora sp. CPCC 205561. The sequence continues at coordinate 39,614 of NZ_JBAKHV010000001.1, forward strand.
CTTGCCGGTCACGTCGCCGTTGATGCCCACAGCGGCGGCGACCCGCAGCCGGCCCCGGTCGTCCACCGCCGGCCGGTAGAGGGTCGCCCGCAGCGCGCCCTGCCGGGTCAGCACCCCGACGAGCCGGCCCTCGTCGTCGACCACCGGGGCGAGCCGGCGCCGGCCCGCCGAGAGCCGGTCGAAGCCGGTACGCGGGTCCGCGTCGGCCGGCACGGTGTGCAGCTCGGTGGACATCACGTGCCGGAGCTGGGCGAAGCGGTCCACGCTGACGGTGTCCGCCTCGGTCACCACGCCCAGCGGCCGGCTCTCCTCGTCGATCACCACCACGGCGCCGTGCGACCGCTTGGGCAGCAGGTGGATCGCGTCGCCGACGGTGTCGGTAGGCCCCAGCGTGATCGCCGTGTCGTGCACCAGGTGCCGCCGCTTGACCCAGGCGACGACGTTCGCCACCACCTCGATCGGGATGTCCTGGGGGATGACCGCGATCGCGCCGCGCCGGGCGACCGTCTCGGCCATCCGCCGGCCGGAGACGGCCGTCATGTTCGACACCACCAGCGGGATGGTGGTGCCCGTGCCGTCGCTGGCGGCCAGGTCGACGTCGAGCCGCGACCCCACCTCGGAACGGGCGGGCGCCATGAAGACGTCGTTGTAGGTCAGGTCGTGCGCGGGGACCGCGCCGTTAAGGAACCGCACCCGGCCATCATTCCCGCCCGTCGCCGCCCCCGCCCCCGGTGGTAGCGGAAAACACCCGGACCACGCCCGGCGCCCGGCACGCTCAGCGGAGCAGCAGGGTCGCCGCGACCGCGGTCATCACGACGGCGACCGTCGCGTCGACGAGCCGCCAGGCCGTCGGGCGGGCCAGCACGGGCGCGAGTCGGTGGGCGGCGGCGCCGATGGCGGTGAACCAGACCACGCTGGCCAGCGCGGCACCCGCGCCGAAGACCCAGTGGTGCTGATGCTGGCGGGCCACCCCGCCGAGCAGCAGGACGGTGTCCAGGTACACGTGCGGGTTGAGGTAGGTGAACGCGAGGCAGGCCAGCACCGTCGCCCTCAACGTGGCCGGCGGCCGGTCGGCGGGGGAGAGCGCGCCGGGCCGCAGCGCCCGCCGGGCGGCCAGCGCGGCGTACCCGAGCAGGAACGCGGCGCCGAGCCAGCGGACGGCGCCGAGCACGGCGGGGTGGTCCGCCGCGGCGGTGCCCATTCCGGCGATGCCGAGCGAGATGAGCAGCGCGTCGGACGCGGCGCAGACGGCGACCACCGCCAGCACGTGCTCCCGGCGCAGGCCCTGCCGCAGGACGAAGGCGTTCTGTGCGCCGATGGCGGCGATCAGCGCGATGGAGAGGGAGAAGCCGGAGGCGGCCGAGGCGGCCACGGAGCTGCTGAGTATGTCGGGCACGCCCCGACGCTACGAGCCGGAGCCGATGCAGCCCAGCTAAGGATTCTCATGGTGGATAAGCTCAGCTTCATCATGCCCGACTCCACGCAGCTCCGGACGTTCGTCGCGGTGGTCCGCGAGGGCAGCTTCGAGGCGGCGGCGCGGTCGCTGCACGTCACCCCCTCGGCGGTCAGCCAGCGGATCAAGGCGCTGGAACAATCCGTCGGGCAGGTGCTCGTCCGCCGGACGAAGCCGTGCCAGGCCACCGACGCGGGGCGACCGCTGCTGCGGCTGGCCGGGCAGGTGGCCCTCCTGGAGCGGGAGGCGTTGGAGGCCGCCCGGCCGTCAGGGGCCGGCGGTCCGGCCCCCACCCGGGTGACGATCGTGGCGAACGGGGACTCGCTCGGCACCTGGTTCGTCGGTGCGCTGGCGCGGCTCCCCGCCGAGCTGTCGCTCCTGTTCGACGTGCGCCGGGACGACGAGGAACACACCGCCGAGCTGCTCCGCGACGGTACGGCGATGGCGGCGGTGACGGCGCAGCGCGAGGCCGTGCGGGGCTGCCGGGTGCAGCGGTTGGGCGCGATGCGGTACGTCGCGTTGGCCGCCACCGGCTTCGCCGCCCGCCACTTCCCCGACGGCCCCACCGAGGCCGCCCTGGCGGCGGCGCCGATGATGGCGTTCGACCGGAAGGACCGGCTCCAGCACCGCTTCGCCCGCACCGTCACCCGGCGTCGGCTCGACCCGCCGACCCACTACGTGCCGTCCTTCGACGGCTTCAACGAGGCGGTGCGGTCGGGGTTGGGCTGGGGCATGGTGCCGGAGCGGACGGCCCGTGCCGACGTCGCCGCCGGGCGCTGCGTCGACCTCGGTGCGGGGCGCCACCTGGACCGCCCGCTGTACTGGCAGCACTGGCGGATCGGGTCCGCCACCCTGGACGCGCTGACCGAGGCCGTCCGGGCGGCGGCCGGCGCCGAGCTGCGCTGACGTCGGCCCGCCCGCACGGCGAGGGCTGCCGGGGCGAGCCGTCAGGCGATGGTGCAGATCACCGCGCCGGCGGTGATGACGGCGCCCACCCCGGCCGCGAGGCCGCCGACCGTGCCCGCCTTGTGGGCGTGCAGCGGCTGCTCCATCTTCATCGCCTCCAGCACCACGACCAGGTCACCCTCGGCGACGGTGTCGCCCTCGGCGACCGCGATCTTGACGATGGTGCCCTGCATCGGGGACGTGAGGGCGTCGCCGCTGGCCGCGACGCCGGCCCTGGTCCCGCCGCCCCGGCGGGCCGGCTTGCGGGTGGCGGGCGTCGTGGCGGTGGTACCCCCGCCGAGGCCGGCGGGGAGGCTGACCTCCAGCCGCTTGCCGCCCACCTCGACCACGACGGTCTCGCGCCCGGCCGGCGCCTCGCCGGGGCCGGCGGCGGCGGCGAAGGGCGGGACGGTGTTGTCGAAGCCGGTCTCGATCCACCGGGTGTGCACGGCGAAGGGCTCGGCGGTGAACGCCTCGTCCCGGACCACCAGCCGGTGGAACGGCAGCGCGGTGGCCATCCCCTCGACGACCATCTCGTCCAGGGCGCGGCGGGCGCGCTCCAGCGCCTCGGTACGCGTCTCGCCGGTGACGATCACCTTCGCCAGCAGCGAGTCGAAGTTGCCGCCGATGACGTCGCCGGCGGAGATTCCGGTGTCCACCCGCACGCCGGGGCCGGTGGGCAGCCGCAGCGCGGTGACCGTGCCGGGGGCGGGCAGGAAGCTGCGGCCCGGGTCCTCGCCGTTGATCCGGAACTCGATGGAGTGCCCGCGCGGCGTCGGGTCCTCGGTGAAGCGCAGCTTCTCACCGTCGGCGATCCGGAACTGCTCGCGGACCAGGTCGATGCCGGCGGTCTCCTCGGTGACCGGGTGCTCCACCTGGAGGCGGGTGTTGACCTCCAGGAAGGAGATGGTGCCGTCGGCGCCGACCAGGTATTCCACCGTGCCGGCGCCGTGGTAGCCCGCCTCCCGGCAGATCGCCTTGGCGCTGTCGTGGATCTGGGCGCGCTGCGCGTCGGTGAGGAACGGCGCGGGCGCCTCCTCGACCAGCTTCTGGTGCCGGCGCTGCAACGAGCAGTCCCGGGTGCCCACCACGATCACGTTGCCGTGCTGGTCGGCCAGCACCTGTGCCTCGACATGGCGGGGCTGGTCCAGGTAGCGCTCGACGAAGCACTCGCCCCGGCCGAACGCGGCGACCGCCTCGCGGGTGGCCGACTCGAACAGGTCCGGGATCTCCTCCATGGTGCGGGCCACCTTCAGCCCGCGCCCGCCGCCGCCGAAGGCGGCCTTGATGGCGACCGGCAGGCCGTGGTCGACGGCGAACGCCATCACCTCGTCGGGGCCGCCGACCGGGTCGGGAGTGCCGGGGACCAGGGGCGCGCCGGCGCGCTGGGCGATGTGCCGGGCGGTGACCTTGTCGCCGAGGTCGCGGATCGCCTGCGGGGTGGGGCCGATCCAGGTCAGCCCGGCGTCGAGGACGGCCTGGGCGAAGTCGGCGTTCTCGGAGAGGAAGCCGTAGCCCGGGTGGACCGCGTCGGCGTCGGCCTTCGCGGCGACCTCCAGCAGCTTGTCGATGCGCAGGTACGTCTCGGCGGCGCTGTCCCCGCCGAGCGCGTACGCCTCGTCGGCGAGCGTGGCGTGCAGGGCGTCCCGGTCGGAGTCCGCGTAGACGGCGACGCTGCCCAGACCGGCGTCGCGGCAGGCGCGGATGACGCGGACGGCGATCTCGCCGCGGTTGGCGATGAGTACCTTGCGCACCTTGCTGACTCCTCCCGGAGGGTTACTGACCGGGAGTGTATCGGCCACCCTGGTGACCCTAACGATCGCTCAGTGTGGGATGCCGCACTGCCTCGCGGCGCCTTAGTCAAATTTGCTTATTACGCTTACCCGGTGTCTGCCACGCGAATGATGATCCTCGGCCTGGTGCGCTGGATGCAGCCCGTGCACGGCTACGACGTGCGGCGTGAGCTGCTCAGTTGGAACGCCGACAAGTGGGCGAACGTGCAGCCGGGCTCGATCTACCACGCCCTGCGCAAGCTGACCCAGGAAGGGCTGCTGCGCGAGGTGGCCACCGAGCAGGTGGGCGCCCGCCCGGCCCGGACCACGTACGAGGTGACGCCGAAGGGCGAGGAGGAGTTCGAGTCGCTGCTGCGTGGGCTCTGGTGGCAGCTGCACGAGCCGCCGGATCCGTTCACGGCGGCGTTCTCCTTCCTGCCGGCGCTGCCCCGCGAGGAGGCGGCGGCGGCCCTGCGGAACCGGGCGAACCTGCTGCGTGCCGGTGTCGAGTGGATGCGCACGTCGTTGAGTTCTGGCTGGATGCGTGAGACCAAGCCGGTGCACGTGGGGTGGATGTTCGAGCTGTGGACGGCTCGGTCGGAGGCGGAGATCACCTGGTGCGAGCGGATCGCGGAGCGGGTCGAGTCGGGGGTGCCGTACCTGCCGGACGGGATGGAGGGGGCGCACGGGTGGGAGGGCTGGGAGGAGCGACTGCCGCCCCGGGGCGCGCAAGAATAATCAACGTTGACTAGAAAAGTTATATCGCGTTAGCCTGCTCGCGACGCTGCGGGGGAGCACGCCGTCCGGCGTCGTCTCCGAGGGACAGGCAGGAGGCCGGTGGCACCGGCCCGGACGACCAGGAGCAGAGATGATCGAGACCAGGGGGCTGCGGAAGTCGTTCCGCTCCCGCGAGGGTCGCCAGACGAAGACCGTCGACGCGGTGCGCGGCGTCGACCTGAAGGTCGCCGAGGGGGAGATCTTCGGGTTCCTCGGTCCCAACGGGGCCGGCAAGACGACCACCCTGCGGATGCTGGCCACGCTGATCGAGCCGGACGGCGGCGAGGCCACCATCGCCGGGGCCGACCTGCGCAGCAACCCGGCCGAGGTGCGTCGCCGCATCGGCTACGTGGCCCAGGGCGGCAGCACCTGGGACGAGTCCACCGCCCGGGAGGAACTCGTGCTGCACGCGCGGATGTACGGCATCGGCAAGACCGACGCGCACCGCCGGGCGGCCCGCGCCCTCGACGCCTTCCAGCTCAGCGAGTACGCCGACCGCAAGTGCAAGACGTACTCCGGCGGCCAGCGCCGGCGGGTGGAGATCGCCCTCGGCATCATCCACGAGCCGAAGATCGTCTTCCTGGACGAGCCGACCACCGGCCTCGACCCGCAGAGTCGGGCGCACATGTGGGACGAGATCCGGCGGCTGCGTACCGACGGCATGACCGTCTTCATCACCACGCACTACCTGGAGGAGGCCGACGCGCTCTGCGACCGCATCGCGATCATGGATCACGGCGAGGTGGTCGCGGAGGGCACCCCGGCGGGCCTGAAGCGCGAGATCTCCGGTGACGTCGTGCTCGTCGGGCTCGACGCCGCGGCCACCCCGCAGGCCGCGCAGCTGCTCGACGGCGAGCCGTACGTCAACAAGCTGGAGACCGCCGACGAGGGTGGCCTGCGGCTCTACGTCGACGAGGGCGCCACCGCCATCCCGCAGATCCTGCGCCGCGTCGACACCGCCGGCCTCGGGCTCAGCTCCATCGAGCTGCACCGGCCCAGCCTCGACGACGTCTTCCTCACCAAGACCGGCCGCTCGCTGCGCGAGTCCTGAGCCCAGACCGGAGACCTCATGAAACTCGCCCGTGACACCTGGCTGATCTTCCAGCGCCAACTCCAGCTGCTGCTGCGCAACCCCGTCTGGGTCTTCGTCGGCGTCTTCCAGCCGGTGATGTACCTGCTGCTCTTCGCCCCGCTGCTCAAGCCGGCGCTGAACGCGCCCACGCAGGCGGAGGCCTACAAGATCTTCGTACCGGGCCTGCTGGTGCTGCTGGCCATCTTCGGTGGCCTGTTCCAGGGCTTCGGCCTGATCGCCGAGCTGCGCGCCGGCGTCATCGAACGCTCCCGGGTCACCCCGGTCAGCCGGCTCGCCCTGCTGCTCGGCCGCTCGCTGCGCGACGTGGTGTCACTCATCGTGCAGGCGGTCATCATCACCCTGCTCGCGCTCCTGTTCGACCTGCGCGTCTCCCTCGTCGACCTGCTGCTGGCGTACCTGATGCTCGCCCTGATCGCGCTGATGACCTCGGCCGTCTCCTACGGCATCGCGCTCAAGGTCAAGAGCGAGGACGCGCTGGCCCCGCTGATGAACACCGTGGCCCAGCCGGTGCTGCTGCTCTCCGGCATCCTGCTGCCCCTGACCTTCGCCCCGGGCTGGCTCCAGGGCGTCGCCGAGTGGAACCCGTTCTCCTGGGCGGTCGACGGCACCCGGGCCCTCTTCGCCGGCAACCTCGGTGACGACAAGGTCTGGCAGGGGCTCGGCATCATCGCGATCCTCGCCGCGGCCGGTGTCTTCTGGGCGGCCCGCCAGTTCGCCCGCAGCGTCCGCTGAACCCACCTCGTCGCGGAGGAGGACCTTCCCCGGTCCTGACGAGAGCTGCCTCTCACCAGGGGCGGGGCGTCCGGTCCACGCTTGTAGCGTGTGGCCGGTGCCCCGCCTCACCCGTGACCGGCTCACCTGGCTGACCTACGCCCAGCTCGGGCTGTGGGGCTTCTTCCTCTACGGCTTCGGGCCGGTCGTGCCGCTGCTCCGCGACGAACAGGGCACCTCCGCCGCCGTCGCCGGCCTGCACAGCACCGGCATCGCCGTCGGTGCGCTGGCCGGCGGCGCGCTCTTCGCGCCCCTGGCCCGCCGGTTCGGCCGAGGCCGGGCGATCTGGACCGGACTGACCGGGGTGGCCCTCGGCGTCGCCGTGCTCGGCGCCGTCCGCGTCCTGCCCGCGACCATCGCCGCCGTCGCGGTGATCGCCACCTTCGGCATGCTGGTGGTGAGCGGCGTGGCCGTGGTGCTCACCGACCGGCACGGCGCCGGCGCCCCGGCGGCGCTGACCGAGGCCAACGCCGTCTGCGCCGGCGCGGGCATCCTCGCCCCGCTCGTCATCGGCGCCAGCGTCGACGCGGGGTGGGGCTGGCGGCCGGCGATGGCCGTCGAGGCCGGCCTGATCGCGCTGGTCGCGCTCGCCGCCCTGACCTTCCGCGTACGCCTCCCGCGCCCCGCCCCGACCGGCGCGCCTGGCGGTGCGCCCGCCCTCGCGCCCGCCGGCGGTGTGCCCGCCGACGCCGCCCCGGCGGCCGACGCCCACCGGTCCGGCCGGCGGCTCCCCCCGGCGTACTGGATCGCCTGGGTGCTGATGGCCGTCACCGGCTCGATCGAGGTCTGCCTGTCGCTCTGGACGGCCGACGTGCTCCGCTCGCACGCCGGGATGGCGACCGGCACCGCCTCGGCCGCCGTCGCCGCGATCGTCGGCGGCATGTTCGTCGGCCGGCTGGTCGGGGGCCGGTTCGCCCTGCGGTACCGCCCCGCACCGCTCCTCCTGGCCGCGCTGTGCCTGTCGCTGGTCGGGTTCGCGCTCTTCTGGGTCGCCCCGGTCGGCTGGCTCGCCGTCACCGGCCTGGTCGTGCTGGGCCTCGGCAACGCGCTGCACTACCCGCTGGCGATCTCGATCGCGCTGGCCGTCGCCGGCCCGGCCGCGGACCGGGCCGCCGGCTGGGCGTCGTACTCCATGGGGGTCGGCTTCGGGATCGCGCCGGTCGCGCTCGGCTGGGTGGCCGACGGGGTCGGTCCGCACCTGGCCTTCCTGCTGCTGCCCGGCTTCATCGCGGTGGCCGCCCTGCTCGCCGCCCGCCTGGGCCGCGCCCTGCGCCCGACCCCCGCAGAGGTCCGCTCCCCGGCCGCTGCCTGACGCCCGGTGCCGCCTCCGTGGGCGTCTCGCCCGGCTCCCGGTGGCCCCCACGGCTTGAACCCCGGTACCCGACGGCCCTCGGAGGGGCGTTGCGCACCACGGTCGCGCGGGGGCCGGCCGGCCCCCGTCAGCGCACGCGGGCCAGCGTGAGGCCGTCGGCGACCGGGAGCATCACGGCGTCGACCCGGACGTCGGCGAGCACCTCGTCGTTGAAGGCGGCCACCGCCCGGTCCTCGGCGTTCTGTGGGGCGATCACCCGGCCGTCGCGCAGCACGTTGTCGACCGCGATCACCCCGCCCGGGCGCATCCGGGGCACCAGCTCCGCCCAGTAGATCGGGTAGCCGATCTTGTCGGCGTCGATGAACGCGAAGTCCAGGTGGCGCTCGTGGGGGAGCTCGCGCAGCGTGTCGCCGGCCGGGCCGATGCGCAGCTCGATCCGGTCGTCCACGCCGGCGCGTGCCCAGTACCGCCGGGCGATGCCGGTGAACTCCTCGGAGATGTCGAAGCAGGTCAGCCGCCCGCCCTCGGGGAGCCCGCGGGCGATGGCCAGCGACGACAGGCCGGTGAACGTGCCGACCTCGACGGCCTGGCGGACCCCGAGCAGCCGGGTGAGGAACGTCAGGAACGCGGCCTGCTCCGGCGCCACCTGCATCTTCGCGTCGTCGGGCAGGGCCGCGCGGGTCTCCTCGGCCAGGTCCCGCATGATCTCGTCCGGCGGGGAGCCGTGCGCGACCAGGTACGCGTGCAGTTCCGCAGTGAGCGGGATCGACTTGGTGGTCATGGACGGACGCTAGCCGAGCGGTTCGACCGACTGGTTACCGGGCGCGACCTTCGTCCACAGATCGGTGATCCGCAGGTCCAACTCGGCGAGGAGGCGGCGCAGCAGAGGAAGGGAGAGCCCGATGACCGTGCTCGGGTCGCCCTCGATCCGCTCCACGAACGGCCCGCCCAGCCCGTCGATCGTGAAGGCGCCGGCCACGGCCAGCGGCTCGCCCGTCGACACGTACGTGGCGATCTCGTCGTCACTGACATCGGCGAAGTGCACGACGCAGGAGGCAACCGCCTCGGCCCGCCGCCCGGCCTCGACGTCGATGAGGCAGTGCCCGCTGTGCAGCACGCCGCTGCGCCCGCGCATCCGCTCCCAGCGCCGGGTGGCGTCCGCCGCGTCGGCCGGCTTGCCGAGGATCTCCCCCTCGAAGGCCAGCACCGAGTCGCACCCGATCACCAGCGTCCGCTGGTCGCCGGCCGGCCGCAGCCGGGTGAGCACCGCCTGCGCCTTCATCCGGGCCAGTTCCAGGCACAGCTCGTCGGCCCGCTCGGTGACCACAAGGGACTCGTCGACGCCGCTGACCAGCACGTCCGGTTCGATCCCGGCGGCCTGGAGAATCTTGCGTCGGGCGGGGCTCGCCGAGGCGAGCACGAGGCGGAGCGGCATGGATTTCGGCACCCCGTCGACGTTACCGGCTCACCGTGGCGTCGTCCGGCCGAGCCACGCCCCCGCGGGCCGACGCGACGCGGACCCGCGCTTCAGCGGCTGATCCGAGGCGGCGGATCGTCGCTTCGTCGGCGGCGCCGGGAGAACAGTGCCCACGCCCCGCCGGCCGCCGCGATGACCCCCAGGGTGACCAGGCCCCGCGCGGTCGCCGCGCCGTCCCCGTCGTCGCCCGGCGCCGCGACCGGCGCCGTGGTCGCGGCGGTGGAGGCCGGAGCGCCCGCCGTCGCCGACCCGAAACCCAGCGGCGGTACGTCAGCCGTCAGCGCCGCCACCAGGTCGATGACCCCGTGGCCGTACTCGTCGTCCCGTCCCGGAGGGCCCTTGTCGATCGCGGTGGCCGTCAATCGATGCGCCACCTCCGAAGCGGAAAGGTCGGGATACTTCGACCTGACCAGTGCGACCGCCCCAGCGACAATCGCCGTGGCACCGGAGGTTCCCGAGCCTCTTGAATATTTGGTGTCCATACTTGTGCTGTAAATGTCAACGGCCGGTGCCACGACATCGATCTCTGGCCCGCTTGTAGAGATGGCTGCGTGTCTTCCAGCGCGGTCGATGCCGCCGACCGCAATGACCCCCTCCATTGATGCGGGGTAGCCGACACGCGAATCGGTCGGCCTGTTTCCGGCTGCCGCGACTACCACGATGTTGGAAGCCAGCGCTCGCTTTACTGCTTGGTCTAGGCGAGCACTGGAGGGGCCGCCGCTGGAGATGCTGATCACCTTGGCTTTGCGGGATATTGCGTATTCGACTCCCTGCGCCAGTGTGTCTGGCTCCCCTTCGCCATTCGGCGGCGAAACGAAAATTGGAACTATTTTAGCCTTCGGAGCCAGTCCCAGGGCGCCCTCAGCTCCGCTCCTGCCGTGAGCGGCGATTAGTCCGGCCATGGCGGTGCCGTGGCTGTCCAAATCTTTTCGGCCATCGCCGGAGCCTCCAGGAATGATGTCGATACCCGGAAGCAGGTTCTTCTGTAGGTCTGGATGCGGATTTACCCCGGTGTCGGGGACGGCTACGATTAAGCCCTCGCCCTGGGTGATTCTATGGACTCGATCAACCTTGAGGTAACGCAGATGCCACTGGTCGGCCCGGATGTTGGGCGCAACCTGATGAATCCCTGGAGCGAATGCAGGTTTGGCCGTTTTAGAATTGAGTGGATAAAGCGGCGTAGTTGAGAGCATCAGCGTAGTCAACACGGTCAGGATTAAAGGAACTTTCACCTGTTCATTCCGATGGCGGGGCCTGGGTCGATCGGGCCCTCCTCATCCGGGGGGCGCACAACCGGAGCCACGCCCTGTTCGGTTTGCCACGGATGGGCAGGATCCCAATGGCGCGGTTCTTCAGGATCGCGTCGTGTCGGCCGCCCCGTTACCCCGCCAAGGTTAGTGCTCGCAGGGCCGGGGATGCCGCCCATAGGTAAGTCTCCTCGGAAGGACCCTCCATGTGCGGGTCCAACGCCTCGAGCGCCACCCGGTCGGGAGCCAGCGCCGCCGGTTGGCGATGTGCCTGCGCCTCCGCCGCCGATCACCCCGCCGATCGGGTTAACTCGGCGCGGCTGGCTATTGCTTGCGCCAGGCTGGCCAAGGCCCATCGCAGGGGTACCCCCAATCAGGCCTCCGGGTGGCATTGGTCGTGGCTGAACTGGAGAGCTGCCGCTAGGTATGCCATTCGTGTTTCCGGAGATTGAGCGCCCCGTGTGCCCGGGTTGCGTTTGTGATGGGCGTGAACTTTGCGGATGAGAGGCTGCGCCAGGGATCATCGGTGTTGTTCCGATCCCTGGCGTGGCGGCGGCGGCAGAAGTGGACGGCGTACCTGATGCTGGAAGAATAGCTGGAGGTGGTGCTAGTCCCGGACCAGCTCCACCAAGAATTGGGCCGCTTGTTGGCATTTTCGGGGTGGGGGCGGGCGTAGCGACACTGCTCGGCTGTTTAGGTGACGAAAGACCTACAGGCTTCCCGGTGATCGGCATCGGCAGAATTGGGGGGATGGCCGGTACTGTGCCCGGGCTGCCATAGATATCCGGATCATCTGTTTGCTTTGGTGGTCTGACAGGAGGCGGCTTTTGGAGCATCACTTGGGCGTGTTGGAGTTCGCCGCTGAGGCCGTACATGATGCCGCGCGCCTGGACGTTTAGCCGTTCGAGGTCGGCATCCGTCACCGGACGGTCGGGGACGCGGCTGCCCATGGCCGCCTTCGGATCGGCCAGCGCGGCGTCGTACGTCTGCTTCTCCCGGACCTTGACGGCGTAGGTGTCGTAGATCTTCTTCAGCTCGGTGCGGGTGGCGCCGATGGCCTGCGTGGCGGCGGAGAGCGCGGTGTAGTTGGCGCTGGCCGCGTCGTGCGTGCGCCGCACCTTGTCGATCAGCTCGTCCAGCTCGCGGACGTACGCCTGGGCGGCCTCGTTGGTCTCCGGGGGCCAGGCCTCCGCCAGCCCACGGCGGTATTCCTGGAGCCGGCTGAGGTGGGCCCGGGCGAGGTCGCAGACCTTCCGCCAGCCGGCGACCTGCTTCCAGTGGTTGGTGGTGTCGTGGTCCTGGAGACACGCCCACATGCTGGCCACGTCCATCAGCCGCCAGTCGGTGAGGCCGGACGTGCGGCCGGCGCTGCCCCGCTCGATCACGGCAGCACCACCGGCCCGCGTCCCGGCGCGGGCTCCGGCCCGGTGGGGTCGTGCAGCACCGGTGAGGGGCCGCGGGGCGCGGCGGTCGCCGGATTGGCGAGCGCCCGCTCGACGTCGGTGACCCGGGCGGAGGCGAAGGCGTCCGACCCGGTGTAGCGCTCGGCGACGGTGCCGGCGGCGCCGGCCAGGTGGCCGGTGGCGTCGCGGACCCCCCAGACCATGTCGGCGGCGGCCTGTTGTGTCTCGTGGTGGGCGCGCAGGAAGTTGACCAGCTCGATGAAGGCGTCGGCCGGGTTGGGCACCGGCGCTGTCATGTCCTCGGCGATGTACGACAGGTGCGGCGCGTAGTTGCGTTCCACCTCGGCCTGGAGCTTGTCGGCGAACTCGCGAAGCTGGCGGATGTCGGCCTCGATGCCGCCGTAGCCGCGGAGCCAGGACGCCGGGCGGTCCTCCTCGGGGATCATCGGCCCCTCCCTACCTGTCACTGCACCGTTTCCCTGAGTGAGGTTAATGGGTTCCCGGCGATGGCGGCAGCCCCGAGCCGGAGCCCGCCGGGCGCCCGGCGTGGGCCCGGCGGCACCGAGCTGCGGCGATCCGTACGGGAAAGGGGTCAGCGGGGCAGGCCGGAAGCGCGCCACGCGCCGGGACCGGCGACCGCCGTCGCCGCCGGCCGACCGCTGCGCGCCCAGGCGGACGCGGCTGTGCGCGGGGGCGCGGCGGCTGGGCGGGAGCGGACGACGATCGCACCCACCAGCGCGGCCAGCTCCTCGGCGGTGGGCGCCCCGCGGACGACCCGGAACAGCGGCTCCTCGGCAGACATGGCGCCAGCGTACGCGCCGAAATGGTTGCCCGGACCGCACAGTGGCGTGCCGGCGGTGTGAGCGTCGTCGGCTCCGGGTACCGTCTGGGCGATGTCGAACGCGCTGCCCCAACTCGTCGCCGACCGATACCGGCTCCTCTCGCCGCTCGGTCAGGGTGGCATGGGTCGGGTGTGGAAGGCGCGCGACGAGGTGCTGCACCGGGACGTGGCGATCAAGGAACTCGTTCCGCCGCCCAGCCTCACCGACGAGGAGCGCCGCGAGATGCGGGAGCGCTCGCTGCGCGAGGCGCGGGCGATCGCCCGGCTGAACCACATCAACGTGGTCCGCATCTTCGACGTGCTGCGTACCGACGGTGACCCGTGGATCGTCATGGAGTACGTGCCGTCGAAGTCTCTGCAGGACACCCTCGCCGAGGACGGCCCGGTGACGCCGGGGCGCGCGGTGGAGATCGGCCTGGGCGTGCTGGCCGCGCTGAAGTCGGCGCACAAGGCCGGTGTGATGCACCGCGACGTCAAGCCGGGCAACGTGCTGCTCGGCGACGACGGTCGGGTGGTGCTGACCGATTTCGGCCTCGCCACGATCCCCGGCGACCCCAACGTGACCCGCACCGGCATGGTGCTGGGTTCGCCCGCGTACATCTCGCCGGAGCGGGCCCGCGAGGGCACCGCCGGGCCGGAGGCCGACCTCTGGTCCCTGGGCGCCACCCTCTACGCGGCGGTCGAGGGCAAGTCGCCGTACGCGCGGCCGTCGGCGATCGCCACCCTGGCGGCGCTCGCCACCGAGCCGATGCCGCCGCCGAAGAACGCCGGGCCGCTCAAGCCGGTGCTCAACGGCCTGCTGCGCAAGGACCCCAAGGAGCGGATCACCGCCGAGGTGGCGGAGAAGCTGCTGCGCCGCGCCGGCGGCAAGCGGACCCGCACCATCCCGCTGCTCGACGGCGTACGCCGGCCGGGGCCGAACGGTCCGCGTGAGCCGCGACCGCCGGTGGTCCCCGCGCCGCGTCCGGCCGAGGGGCGGTCCGAGAACCCGGTGAGCCCGCCGGCGCCCCGCGCGCCGCAGCCGGCGACCGCCGCCGCGGCGGCCCCCGCCGTCGACGACGCGACCGCGGCGGTCTCCGCGGACCTCGCCCCGACCGCCAAGGTCGGCCCGTCCACGTCCGACACCGCGCCGACGGCGAAGGTCGCTCCGCCGGTGGCGCCCGACGACACCAGGACCGAGCCCGTCAGCCCCGCGCCGCGCGGGCCGGCGAACCCCACCTCCGTGATGCCCGCCGCGCCGGTGAGTCCGCCGTCCGGCCGCGCGGCGGTCGTCCCCTCCGACGGTACGAAGCCGGACAACACCCGGCGCAACGTGCTGATCGGGGTGCTGGTCGCGCTGCTGCTGCTCGGCCTGGTGGTGGTCGTGCCGATGCTGACCAGCGACGGCGGCGGGGACGACGGCGGCACCCCGCAGGCCGACCCGACCGGCGCGACGACCTCGCAGGGGCAGCCGCAGCAGTCCTCCGCGCCGGCGCAGCCCACGAGCGCCGCGCCGAGCCCGACGCCCTCGGCCACCCCGTCGCCGACGCCGGACGCGCTGCCGGCGGGCTGGAAGCTGCACAAGGACCCGGCCGGCTTCTCGCTGCCGCTGCCGGCGACCTGGGTACGCCGCAACGCCGGAGCGAACACCGTCGTCTTCGACGAGCCCGGTGGCGTGGGCGAGCTGCTGGTGCAGTGGACCTCCAGCCCGAAGTCGGACGCGTACGCCGACTGGAAGAGCGCCGAACCGGCCCGCAAGAACTTCGTGAACAACTACCAGTACCTGGACATCAAGCGTTGTGACTACTGGAAGACCTGCGCCGACTGGGAGTGGCTGGAAACCCGTGACGGCACGCGGATCCACGTCCGCAACCGGGGCTTCGTGACGGCCAGGAATCGCGGTTACGCCCTGCGCTGGGAGGTCGCCGCGAAGGACTGGCAGGCCAACCTGCCGAACTTCGACCGGATCGCCAAGGGCTTCGTGCCCGACCGCAAGGACTGACCCGCGGGATTCGCGCCCGACGCGAGATCGACTCGCATGACCTTCCGCCGTACGGGGTATCTGATCCGTACGACGGAAGGGAGGGTACGACATGGGTTACCGACGGAGGGACGCCCGGCCCCGAGTGGCACTGTGGATGCTCGTGGCCCTCGGCGACATCGTCCTGCTGCTCACCGCCGCCGGCCTGCCGGTGCTCTTCGCGCTGCTCAGCGTCGTCACCGTCACCCTGGCCGGGGTGGGGATCCGGCGGTTCGCCCGGCGGGGCACGCTGGCCCGTGAGGAACCGGTGGCCGTGCCCGTGACCGCCCGGCGGAGGGCCTGACGCCCCGCCACGGCGGCGTGGCGGCAGCCGGACCAGTTGTCGACCGTACGGTGACAACCGGTCCCGCTGCCGCCAACCGCCTCTCCGGGCGGCTCCGGATCAGGTGTTGTTGGCCAGCGCGATCAGTCGGCTCCGGTCACCGTTCCAGTGGTTCCGGTCGACCCCGCCGCTGATCCCCGCGACGCTGCCCCGGTCGGTGTACTGCCAGAAGCTCCAGAACGGCGCCCCGGCCGGCAGCGCGCCGACGGTGCTCGACCAGCGGGCGACCCAGAGCGGGTGGTTGGCCCACGGGGCGCTCCAGCTGCCGGTGCACTGGTTCCACCAGCTCGTGGTGGTGTAGATGACGGCGTAGCGGCCGGTGCGCGCCCGGTAGGTGTTGAGGAAGTCCTGCACCCAGTTCCGCATGCCGGTGGTGCTCAGCCCGTAGCAGTAGCCGCCGGCGTACGGGTTGGCCTCCAGGTCGAGCGCGGCGGGGAGGGTGCGGCTGTCGGCCGACCAGGCGCCGCCATTGGAGGCCAGGTAGTTCGCCTGGACCGCGCCGGAGGAGATGTTGGGCCGGGCGAAGTGGTACGCCCCTCGGATGACGCCGGCGTTGTAGGCGGCCACGTAGTTCGTGTTGAACCTCGGGTCCTTGTAGCTGGTGCCCTCGGTGGCCTTGATGAAGGCGAACTGGATGCCCGCGTTGCGGACGCTGGTCCAGTTGATGGCGCCCTGGTAGTGCGACACGTCGATGCCGGGGGTGGTGGCGGCGGACGCCGGGGTCGCCGTCGCGACGAGCCCCGCCGCCGCGGTGGCGAGGGCCGCGAGGCTGGCGGCCAGCAGCCGCCGCAGGGATGTTCCGGTACGGGTCATGGATGCCTCCAAGGACGCCGGAATTGATAGACGTCCATCTTTGGAGGTAAGTGTCCTGGATGGCAAGAGGGGCTAAAGAATTCTTCATCGGCCGCGGAAGTCGACCACCCGGGGCGGGCGACTGCCCGCGCCTCGGCGCAGCGCGTCCGGGTGGGGACGCCAGCGGATCGGCCCGGTCGGGCCTGGTTCCCGCGATACGGACCGACGAGGTCGCGGCGACACAGGCCGGGGCCGGTAGGCTCGCGCCCCATGGTGTCGATCGACGGGCTCGGCGGTCTCTGGGACAAGCTGTTCGCGGCGCAGCCGGACCCGCCGCCCCTGCTGGTGCTGCTGACCGCCGCGGTCGCGCTGGTGGTCGTCTCCACCCGGCTGCCCTGGCGGATCGCCCGCAACGCCATCACCATCGCGCACGAGGGCGGGCACGCGCTGGCCGCCCTGCTCACCGGCCGTCGCCTGCACGGCATCCGGCTGCACTCCGACACCTCGGGGCTCACCCTCTCCGCCGGCCGCCCCACCGGCCCGGGGATGATCCTCACCCTGCTCGCCGGCTACGTCGCCCCGCCGCTGGTCGGGCTGGCCGGCGCGTGGCTGCTCGGCGGCAACCGGATCACCCTGCTGCTCTGGGTCGCCGTGGTGCTGCTGCTGGCTATGCTGGTCATGATCCGCAACGTCTTCGGCGTGGTGTCGCTGCTGGTCACCGGCGGGGTGGTGCTCGCCGTCTCCTGGTACGCCACACCCCAGGTGCAGGCGGCGTTCGCGTACGCCGGGGTGTGGTTCCTCCTGCTCGGCGGGGTGCGACCGGTGGTGGAGCTGCAACGGCTGCGCGCCCGGGGGCGGATGCCCGCCTCCGACGCCGACCAGCTCGCCGGCCTCACCCCGCTGCCCGCGTTCTTCTGGGTCGTCGTCTTCGCCCTGGTCAACCTGGTCGCCCTCGGCGCCGGCGCGCTGCTGCTCGCCGGCCCGATCCTCACCGAGGCCGGCCTGACACCCTGAGCGGGCAGAATGGGCCCGTGCGATACGTGATCATCGGAGCCGGCGCGGTCGGCGGCACCATCGGCGTACGGCTGGGGCGGGCCGGCCGCGACGTGACGCTGGTGGCCCGCGGCGCGCACCTGGACGCGATCCGGCGGCGGGGCCTGACCCTGCGGCAGCCCGACGGCGCAACGACCTGGCGTGGGCCGGCCGTCGACGGGCCGGGCGACCGCCCGCTGCCCGAGGACACAGTCCTGGTGCTCACCGTCAAGTCGCAGGACACCGGCACGGCGCTGGCGGCGTGGGCGGACGCGCCGGTGGCCGGTGGCGGTACGGCGGCCGAGCGGCTGCCGCTCTTCACCGCGCAGAACGGGGTGGCCAACGAGCGCGCCGCCCTGCGCCTCTTCGCCGACGTGCACGGTGTCTGCGTCTGGCTGCCCGCCACCCACCTGGAGCCGGGCGTGGTGGTGGCCAACGGACACCCGCACCCCGGCATGCTGCACCTCGGCCGCCACCTGGCCGGATCGGACGCCACCGACGAGGCCGTCGCCGCCGACCTCACCGCCGCCGGTTTCGTCGCCCCGGTACGCGCCGACGTGGCGCGCTGGAAGTACGGCAAGCTGCTGGCCAACCTCGGCAACGGCCTCCAGGCGCTGCTCGGCCGGGACGTCCCCGACGACCTGCGGCAGCGGGTCCGGGCCGAGGGGGTCGCCGTGCTCGCCGCGGCCGGCATCGCGCACACCACCCCCGAGGAGGAGAAGGCCGAACGGGGCGACCTCGTCGACCACCGGCCGGTCGACGGCGAGGAGCGGGCCGGCGGCTCCACCTGGCAGAGCCTGGCGCGGGGCGCGGGCTCCGCCGAGGCCGACCACCTCAACGGCGAGATCGTGCTGCTGGGCCGGCTGCACGGCGTACCGACCCCGGCGAACGCCGCCGTCCAGGTCGCGGTGCGCCGCGCACTGCGCGGGCGGGTCCCGGCCGGCGGGTTCGACGCGACCGAGCTGGCGAAATTGGTCGGCTGAGCGGGCAACCGGCGGCACCGCCGGGCGCGTGTCCCCTGCGACCGTCACGGGGAGGTAGCAGGTGCCGGACGTCGACGGATTCGACGAGTTCTACCGGGGTAGCCGGCAACGGCTGCTCGGCTTCGTCTACGCGCTCACCGGCGACCTCGCCGAGGCGCAGGACGCCGTGCAGGAGGCGTACATCCGGGCCTGGCAGCGCTGGTCGACGGTGAGCGCGTACGAGGAACCGGAGGCGTGGGTGCGGGTGGTGGCCAGCCGGATCGCGGTCAGCCGGTGGCGCAGCCTGCGCAGCCGGGCCCGCGCCTACCTGCGGCACGGCGGCAGCGACAGCGTGCCCGGACCGGACACCGCCACCGTCGAGGTGGTCGCCGCCCTGCGCCGGCTGCCCGAGGAACAGCGGACCGCGATCGCCCTCTACTACCTGGTCGGGATGCCGGTCGCCGAGGTGGCCCGGCAGACGGCCGCCCCGGTGGGCACGGTCAAGGCCAGACTCTCCCGGGGGCGCGCCGCGCTCGCCGGGCTGCTCGCCGTCTCTGACCTCGAGGAGGCCGCCGATGCGTGACGAGACGACATTCGTCGAACAGGTGCACCGGGAGCTGCGCGACGTCCGCTGGCCGGAGCCGGCGGAGATCCGCGCCCGCGCCCGCCGGCGCAGCATGCGTACGTCGGTGCTGGCGGCCGCCGCGGTGCTCGCCGTGGCGTCGGGCTCCGCGTACGCGGTGACCGGGCGCTCGGGGCCGCCGGCACCTCCGACCGCCGCCACCGCCGGGTCACCTGGGACCGCTGGGCGGACCGAGATCCCGCAGGAGGCCCTGCTCACCCCCGCCGACGTGCCCCTGAGGAGCGGCGTGCAGCTCGGCGAGGCGGGTCTGGTGGAACCGGTCCGGGTCGACCCCGTGCTGGAGTCCTGCGGCCGCGAGCGCGGCGTGCCGTCGCAGGCGCCCACCTCCCGCTACTCGCGGTCCCAGACGCTGCTCCGCGCCCCGGTGGACCCGACGACGCGCGGCCCGGCGATCACCCAGGACGTCTACCGTCTCGACCCGGGCCAGGGCCGGCTGGTCTTCGGCATGGTCGGGCTGCTGCTCAACGCCTGTGCCGAGTGGCAGGTCAACGGGTCAACGCTGCTGGACGGTCGTCCTGCGGCGACAGTCGCCACGCACCGGTGGGAAACGCCGGCCAGCGGCTTCGCCGGCGACCAGTCCGTGATGCTGCGCCACGTGTCGCTGGCCCCCCGTGCCCGGGGCAGCGGCAGGGCGGTGGCCCCGGACCCGCCGGTCGAGGTCACCCTGGTCGTGCGGGTCGGCGACCTGGTCACGGTGGTCGCGACCGGCCCGGGCGCCCTGGAGGACAGCGTCGACGGCGCCCGTCCCGGCCGTGGCCTGAGTCACGCCGACCTGGAGGCGTTGGCCGCCACCGCGGCCCGCCGGATGTGCCCGTGGGCCAATCCGGGCTGCTGACCGGCTCGTGACCCGGGCGACTCGACGCGACGTCGGGGAAGCGGTGTTCCCCAGCGGCCGAGCGGGCGACACCTCCGCGAGGTGGCCCCGCCCGGCCCCGGGCGCCGGTGGGTGGGCTCAGAGCGGGATGTTGCCGTGCTTCTTCGGGGGCAGCGTCTCGCGCTTGGTGCGCAGCACCCGCAGCGCGCGGACGATCTGGGTGCGCGTCTCGTGCGGCGGGATGACGCTGTCCACGTAGCCCCGCTCCGCCGCGACGTACGGGTTGGCGAGGGTGTCCTCGTACTCGGCGATCTTCTCGGCCCGCACGGCGGCCGGGTCCTCGGCGGCGGCCAGCTCGGCGCGGTAGAGGATGTTCACCGCGCCCTGCGCGCCCATCACCGCGATCTGCGCGGTCGGCCAGGCGAAGTTCAGGTCCGCGCCCAGGTGCTTGGAGCCCATCACGTCGTACGCCCCGCCGTACGCCTTGCGGGTGATGACGGTGACCTTCGGGACGGTGGCCTCGGCGTACGCGTAGAGCAGCTTGGCGCCCCGGCGGATGATGCCGTCCCACTCCTGGCCGGTGCCGGGCAGGAAACCGGGAACGTCCACGAAGGTCAGCACCGGGACGTTGAACGCGTCGCAGGTGCGCACGAACCGGGCGGCCTTCTCCGACGCGGCGATGTCCAGGGTGCCGGCGAAGTGCATCGGCTGGTTGGCGACCACGCCGACCGGCCGGCCCTCGACCCGGCCGTAGCCGACCACGATGTTCTGCGCGTAGAGCGGCTGGACCTCCAGGAACTCCCCGTCGTCGAGGACATGCTCGATCACCCGGTGCATGTCGTACGGCTGGTTCGCCGAGTCGGGGATCAGCGTGTCCAGCTCCCGGTCGGACTCGGTCACGTCGAGGTCGGCCGGCGCCTCGAAGACCAACGGCTCGTCCAGGTTGTTCGACGGCAGGTACGACAGCAGCGCCTTGACGTAGTCGATCGCGTCCTGCTCGTCCGTGGCGAGGTAGTGCGCGTTGCCGCTGCGCGCGTTGTGGGTACGCGCACCGCCCAGCTCCTCCATCCCCACGTCCTCGCCGGTGACCGTCTTGATGACGTCCGGGCCGGTGATGAACATGTGCGAGGTCTGGTCGACCATCACGGTGAAGTCGGTGACGGCCGGGGAGTAGACGGCGCCGCCGGCGCACGGACCCATGATCAGGGAGATCTGCGGGATCACCCCGCTGGCCCGGACGTTGCGGAAGAAGATCTCGCCGTAGAGGCCGAGCGAGGTGACGCCCTCCTGGATGCGGGCGCCGCCGGAGTCGTTGATGCCGACGACCGGGCAGCCGATCTTCATGGCCAGCTCCATCACCTTGACGATCTTCCCGCCGAAGACCTCGCCCAGGGAGCCGCCGAAGACCGTGAAGTCCTGGGCGAAGACGCAGACCTGCCGGCCGTCGATGGTGCCGTAGCCGGTGATGACACCGTCGCCGTACGGGCGGGACCGGTCCAGGCCGAAGTTGGTGGACCGGTGCCGTGCCAGCTCGTCCAGCTCGACGAAGGAGCCCTCGTCGAGCAGCAGCTCGATCCGCTCCCGGGCGGTCTTCTTGCCCCTCGCGTGCTGCTTCTCGACCGCGCGCGCGGATCCGGCGTGCACCGCCTCGTCGACCCGTCGCTCCAGGTCGGCCAGCTTGCCCGCGGTGCTGTGGATGTTGATCCCGGTCTCGGTAGTCACCCTGGGAATATAACGATGGTTCAGGTCGCCGCCGCTGTGCAGTTCGCCTCAGCGGACCGCGAGGCCCCGGACGGGCCGGGCGGGCCCGCCGTAGGCTGACGGGATGCCGGGCTCGCCGTACACCGATCTGGACCGCCCGCCGCTGTCGGCGGCGCGGCTGCGGCGCGCGCTGGTCGCCCCGCACGGACCGTGGGCCCGCCTGGAGCTGCGCGCGCAGACCGGCTCGACCAACGCCGACGTCGCCGAGGCGGCCCGGGGCGGCGAGCCGGAGGGCCTGGTGGTGGTCGCGGAGCAGCAGACCGCCGGGCGCGGCCGGCGCGGCCGCACCTGGCAGTCGCCGGCCCGGGCCGGCATCGCCACCAGCGTGCTGCTCCGGCCGGGGGAGGCCGTCGCCGACCGCGGCTGGCCGTCGGCGCCCCAGACGGGGTACGGCTGGCTGCCGCTGCTCGCCGGCGTGGCCCTGGTCGAGGCGGTGACCCGGCTGGCCGAGCTGGACGCGGGCCTGAAGTGGCCGAACGACCTGCTCGTGGACGACGCGAAGGTTGCCGGCATCCTCGCCGAGACGGTGCCGGGGCCCGGGCCGACCGCCCCGCCCGCGGTCGTCCTCGGCATCGGCCTCAACGTGACCCTCCGGGCGGACGAGCTGCCCGAGAACCCGACAGGGCTGCCGGCCACCTCACTGCAACTGGCCGGCGCGGCGGCCACCGACCGTGATCCGCTGCTGCGGGCGCTGCTGCGCGCGCTCGCCGAGTGGTACGCCCGGTGGCGCGCGGCCGGCGGGGACGCCGTCGCCAGCGGCCTGCGCGACGCCTACCTGGCGGCCTGCGCGACGATCGGCCGCCAGGTACGCGTGCTCCTGCCCGGCGGCGACGAGCTGACCGGCACCGCGACCGGCGTCGACCCCGACGGCCGCCTCCTGCTCACCACCCCCACCGGCCCCCGCTCCCTCCCCGCCGGCGACGTCCTCCACCTCCGCTAACCCCCGCCCCCGCCCCCGCCCCCGCCCCACGGCCCCACGCGATCTTGCAGTTGTCGCCCGGGCAAAGGGGGCGGAAGCTGCGGTGCCGGGGCGGAAAGTGCAAGATCGCGGGGACGGGGACGGGCGGGGACAGGCGGGGACGGGGACGGGGACGGGCGGGGACGGGGCGGGGGCGGGGTGCCGCGCGGCTGATGTCGCGGCGACGGGCGAGCGGTTACGGTCAGCGCGTCCGTTTCTACGAGGAGGTTGCCGTGGCGTTCCCCGAGGACGTGCTCACCGAGGACGAGCACGTCGTGCTGCACCTGCACCCGCACTGGAGGGCCCTGATCCGGCCGGTCGCGGTGCTCGTGCTCGCCGTCGCGGCGGTGGTGGCCGGTGTGGTCCTGCTGCCGTCCGGCGGAGGCGGCTCGATCGCGCTCGCCGTCCTCGGCGGCCTGGCCCTGATCGCGGTGCTGTGGCTGGCGCTCTGGCCGTTCCTGGTCTGGCGGAGCACCCACTACCTCTTCACCAACGAGCGGGTGCTGCTCCAGCAGGGGGTGCTCTCGCGTGACCGGCGGGACATCCCGCTGACCCGGATCAACGACCACGCGATGAACCAGCGGGTCGTCGAGCGTCTGCTCGGCTGCGGCACGCTGACCATCGAGTCCGCCGGCGAACGCGGCCAGTCCGTCCTGCGCGACGTGCCGGGCGTCGGTCAGGTCCAGACCAGGCTCTACGAGCTGGTGGAGGCCCACCACGACAAGCACTCGCTCGGCGACACCGAGATGCGCGACATCCTGGCGGACATGCACGAGGGCAAGCCGCTGCGGGACCCGAGCGCCTGAGCCCGCCCGCCGCTCCCGGCGGCCAGCGACGCGCGGCTGCGCGACGCGGTGGCCGGCAGCGACGGACGAGGAACCACCGCACCTCTATCGGGTCCGCCGACGCGCGCTCGACCCCGTGGCGGCCCGGCAGCGACGCGGCGCTGGACGACGCGGGAGGCGGTGGCCGGCAGCCACGGGCGCGGCGCTCGACCGCGTGGTGGCCGGCAGCGACGCGGCGGTCAGCGACGCGGCGGGCGCCGGGTGCTGGCCTGTAGTTCGGCGGCCAGTTCCGCTTCGAGTTCCCGGTCGAGGGAGGCGCCGCCGAGGCCCGCGGCGTCGAGCGGGGCGGGACGCCCCTGGGCCGGGGCTCCGGGGCCGGCCGCCGGCGCGGCGGCGGTGCCGGGGGCGCGGCGTTCGGTGCCCGGCGGTGGCTCGGACTCCTCCAGCTCGGAGATCGACTCGGCCAGCTCGGCCACCGGGTCCATCTCGGCCATCGTGTCCCACTCGTCGCGCGGGATGCTGTGCCAGGTCTCGGCGGCGTGCGCGGGCGCCGGTTGAAAGACGAACGTCCGGTAGGACCAGAACCGGAAGAGCGTCGCGAGCAGCACGCCGCCTGTCTTGGCCACGTTGAGGGCCAGCAGGCTGGTCATGCCCAACCCGTACTTGGCGGCGGCCAGGACGCCCAACTCGATCAGGAGCCCGGCACCGTTGAACAGGAAGAACAGGACGTATTCGCGTCTCATCGCCGATTTTGGGCGATCGCGGTACGTCCAGTGACGATTCATCAGATAAGACGTGATCGTCGCCACAATGGTCGCGATGACCGTCGCCTTCAGTTGACCGTCGACGAAAACGGTCAGTGCGAGCGCATTGAACACGGCGTAATTGATGACTGTGTTGACGCCGCCGACGATCCCGAATTTGAGCGCCTCGTGGATGAACTTCTGCCAGCGCTCAGGCAGCAGACGGACAAGACGCATGCGGGACACCTTAAGGCAGTGGGCGGGGCCGGCGGGCCCCGGCCGGACGAGTGGGCGGTGGGTCACGCCCGGTGATCTCGGTCGGGCTTCTCTTCCGGAACGGTCGGAGTTCCCGCTTCCACGAAGACGAACCGCCGGTAGGACCAGAATCGGAACAGCGTCCCGAGCCCCGTCCCGACGACGAAGCTGGCGATGTTGTCGGCCAGCGGGGTCTGGAAGACCCCCGGCCAGACGCTGCCCAGGCCGTAGCGGCTGATCGCCAGGCAGGCCACGGCGATCCCCAGGCCGACGCCGTTGAAGAAGAAGAACAGCGCGTACTCGCGGGCCGGGTTGGAGCGCTTGCGGTGTCGCCACGTCCAGAACCGGTTGCCGACGAAGGCGACGCTCGCCGCGATCACCGTGGAGATGGTCTTCGCGGTGACCTGTTCGACGCCCCGCACGCTCGTCAGGTAGTTGAAGAGCGCGAAGTCGATCAGAAAGGCGATGCCGCCCACGGTGGCGAACTTGCTCAGCTCGCGGACGAGGTGGCCGAAACGGTCCACCAGCGAGTGGATCAGACCCGGGCGGGTCTGCCGGGAGCCTGGCTCCCCGGTCGTCGTCGCGGCCACGACGCGAGCCTACCGGCTGCGGTCACCCGGCACGGGTAGCAACGACGAGCCGCCCGGCGGGTGTGCGCCTGTGGACAGAGCGTAGCTACCCGGGGCGGCCCGCCGGGAGGATTCGCGTGATCTCCGACGGCGTCGCCGTCGGGGGCCGGTGAGCTTTCCCCACAGGATTTGCGTGAAACTGCGCGTGAAAGCGGGTATCAGCTCGTGATGCCGCAGCGTGGCCGCACCTTGTGCAGTTCTTCACAACCAGTCCCACTGACTGGCGACGTCACCCGGTTTACGCTGAGGCCAATCCCAGGTTTCCACGAAGGCGACGCATAGCGCCGTCAAGACTCGTGCATCCCATAGATCGGTCAGCGTCGACCACAAGGAGATGTGTCATGGTTGCTCCGGCTACCGTTCGGGGTATCGATCAGGCCCCGACGTCCCACCCCAAACTGCTCGCCTGGGTCCGTGAGGTCGCTGAACTGACCACCCCCGACCGTGTCGTCTGGGTGGACGGGTCCGACGAGGAGTGGCGTCGCCTCACCGACGAGCTGGTCGAGGCCGGCACCCTGATCCGCCTGAACCCGGAGAAGAAGCCCAACTCGTTCTACGCCCGCACCGACCCGACCGATGTCGCCCGGGTCGAGGAGCGCACCTTCATCTGCTCCGTCGACGAGGCGGACGCCGGCCCCACCAACAACTGGATGGCCCCGGCCGAGATGAAGCGGACGATGACGGAGCTCTACCGCGGCTGCATGCGCGGACGCACCATGTACGTCATCCCGTTCTGCATGGGGCCGGTCGAGGCCGAGAGCCCCATGTTCGGCGTCGAGATCACCGACAGCCCGTACGTGGTCGCCTCCATGCGCATCATGACGCGGATGGGCACCGACGTCCTGGCGGCCATGGGCGACGACGCGAACTTCGTCCACGCGCTGCACTCCATCGGCGCCCCGCTCGCCCCCGGCCAGCAGGACGTGGCGTGGCCCTGCAACGAGACGAAGTACATCTCGCACTTCCCCGAGACCCGGGAGATCTGGTCCTTCGGCTCGGGCTACGGCGGCAACTCCCTGCTCGGCAAGAAGTGCTACTCGCTGCGGATCGCCAGCGTGATGGGGCGGGACGAGGGCTGGCTCGCCGAGCACATGCTGATCCTCAAGATCACCTCGCCCGAGGGCAAGGTCTACCACATCGCTGGCGCCTTCCCGTCAGCCTGCGGCAAGACCAACCTCGCCATGCTGGAGCCGACCATCCCCGGCTGGAAGGTCGAGACCATCGGCGACGACATCGCCTGGATGCGCTTCGGCCCCGACGGGCGCCTCTACGCGGTCAACCCGGAGTACGGCCTCTTCGGGGTCGCGCCGGGCACCGACTGGAAGACCAACGCCAACGCGATGCGGACGCTGGACCGCGGCAACTCCGTCTTCACCAACGTGGCCCTGACCGACGACGGGGACGTCTGGTGGGAGGGCATGGGCGAGCCGCCGGCGCACCTGGTCGACTGGAAGGGCAACGACTGGACGCCGGAGAGCGACAGCCTCTCCTCGCACGCGAACAGCCGCTTCTGCACCCCGATCACGCAGTGCCCCATCCTCGCCGAGGACTACTACGACCCGAACGGCGTGCCGATCGACGCGATCCTCTTCGGCGGTCGTCGCCGCGACACCATCCCGCTGGTCACCGAGGCCCGCGACTGGGTGCACGGCGTCTACATGGGCGCGACGCTCTCCTCCGAGACGACCGCCGCCGCCTCCGGCGCGGTGGGCGTCGTCCGTCGTGACCCGATGGCGATGCTGCCGTTCATCGGCTACCACGCCGGCGACTACTTCCGGCACTGGATCGAGATGGGCAAGGGCGCCGACGGCGACGAGTCCAAGCTGCCGAAGATCTACTACGTCAACTGGTTCCGCAAGGACCCGGAGGGCAGCTTCCTCTGGCCGGGCTTCGGCGAGAACTCCCGGGTGCTCAAGTGGGTCGTCGAGCGGATCGAGGGGCGCGCCGAGGCGGTGGAGACCCCGGTCGGCATGGTCCCCGCCCAGGACGCGCTCGACGTCGAGGGCCTGGACATGACCCCGGAGGACGTCCGGATCGCGCTCAAGGTCGACCCGGAGGAGTGGCGCAAGGAGCTCCCGCTGGTCACCGAGTGGTTCGAGAAATTCGGCGACAAGCTGCCCGGCGTGCTCTGGGCCGAGCTGGACGCGCTGCGCGCCCGGCTCGACGCGACGCCGCAGCGCTGAGGACAGGTGTGAGCGACGCCCGCACCGGGCAACATCGGATCTCATGAGGACGGCCGCCGCGACCGAGGTCCGGCGGCCGTCCGCCGTCCGGGCGCTGACCACGTTGCTCGCGCTGACCGCGGCGGCCACCGTCGTGGTCGAGCTGCTCAACTGGTGGTACGCCCCGGAGCAGGGCTTCGGGCTGGCGGTGCGTACCGGTTGGGCGATGCTGCGGACGCTCGGCTTCCTGCTGCTGATCGGGCACGTGCGCCGGGGCCGGACGGTGGCCCGGCCGTTCGGGCTGATCCTCGCGGTGACCACGGTCTTCGCGGTCGGCCGGTTGATCGTGCCCCGGCAGGGGGTGCCGCCGCTGCCCGGCCTGCTGGGGTTCGCCCTGCTCACCGCGCTCTGCGCCGCCGTGGTGTGGTTGCTGTACCGCTCGCCGGCGGTCGCCGGGCACCTGGTGCGCCACCGGCCCCGCCTCGTCATCGACCGGCAGGGCGTCTCCTGGCGGGAGACCCCGCCCCGGCGGCCGGAGGTCAACGGTTGGCTGCTCACGAGCCGGGTCGCCGCGTTCACCTACAGCCCGCTGATGCTCGTCCCGGCGCTGGTCGCCGGGGGTGCCGTGCTGGACGACCGGCTGGCCGCCGTGCCCGCCGTGCTGTTCTGGTTCGCCGCCGGGATCGCGACCAGCTACGCGGTGCTCTTCTGCACCGCCTTCCTCATGCGCGGCAAGGCCTGGGCGCGCACGCTGCTGGTGGTGGTCACCGCGGTCGTACTCGCCGTCGACCTGCCGCTGTGCTGGTGGCTGCTCGGCGCGGACGGGCTGGTCCGCGACGGCGGTCCGCTGCTCGCCGCCGCCGCGTTGACGCTCTACGGACTGTGGCGCGCCGTCCGCGCCGACGCGACCGAGGTGGAGGCCCGCTCGCCGAGAAGCTGACCGACGTGCCGGTGGGGTGTCCGCGCGCCGGGCCCCCGCGGCGGCAGGATGGCCGGGAGGGCTGGCCGAGGGAGGCGACGCGGTGGGCGACGAGTTCGACGTGGTGGTGGTCGGGGCCGGTCCGGCCGGGTCGGCCGCGGCGCTGGCGGCCCGGCGGGCCGGGGCGAGCGTGCTGCTGCTGGACCGGTCCGACTTTCCCCGGGACAAGCCGTGCGGGGACGGCATCGCCGCGCACGCGTTGGACGTCCTCGACGAGCTGGGGGTGCCCGGTGCGGTGGCCGGGCACGCGCCGCTGCCGGCGCTGCGACTGGTCGCCCCGGGCGGCGGCACCGTGGCCCGGGCGCTGCCCCGCCCGGCGTACACCGTGCCCCGGTCGGTCTTCGACGCCCGGCTGGTGGCGGCGGCGGTCGCGGCCGGCGCGCGGCTGCGCCGGCACACGGTGCGCCGGCTGGAGGTCCGGACCGACCGGGTGGTGCTCGACGGCGGGCTGGCGGCGCGGGCGGTGGTCGGCGCGGACGGCGCCGGGTCCGTCGTCCGGCGGGCGCTGGGACACCGGCCGAATCCCGACCGCCACCTGGCGCTCGCCATCCGGGGGTACGCCCCCGCGCTGCCCGGCCCGCCCGAACAGCTCATCGTCACCTCGGCGCCGCGCTGGCCGGCGTACGCCTGGTCGTTCCCGATCGGTGACGGCCGGGCGAACGTCGGGTACGGGGAGGTGCTGCGGGGCGAGCCGCTGACCCGGACGCACCTGGTCGACCGGCTCGGCGCGCTGCTCCCCGGCACCGACCCGGCGTCGGTCACCGACCTACGGGCCCACCACCTGCCGCTGTCGACGCACCGTCCCGATCCCGGGCACGACCGGGTGCTGCTCGCCGGGGACGCGCTCTCCCTGATCAACCCGTTCACCGGCGAGGGCATCTTCTACGCCCTGCTCTCCGGCGCGCTCGCCGGCGCGGCGGCGGCCGGCGCACCCGAACAGGCCGCCCGGCGGTACGCGGGAGCGCTGCGCCGCCGACTCGGCACCCACCTGCGGCACAGCTCGTTCGCCGCGTGGCTGGGACGCCGACGGCGGGTGGTCGACGCGGCGGTCCGCGCGGCGGGCCGGGACGAGCGGGTCTACCGGTCGGTGGTCGAGCTGGGACTGGGCGACGGCCGGCTGGACGTCCGCACCCTGGGCATGATCGGCCTCGGTCTGTCGGCGTGGGAGCGCCCTCCGAGGCGATGAATCGCCGGCCATGTCGCTACGCTGCAGGGTGATGACTCTGCGGGACCTGATCTACTCGGTGTACGAGCGCCGCCTCACGGCGAAGCTCGCGGGCAAGCCGGTGCCCCGGCACGTCGGCGTGATGTGTGACGGCAACCGCAGGTGGGCCCGGGAGATGGGCTTCGTCGACCCGAACGACGGGCACCGGGTCGGCGCTGCCAAGATCAAGCACGTGCTGGGCTGGTGCGACCAGGCCGGCATCGGGCACGTCACGCTCTACCTCCTGGCCACGGACAACCTGCGCCGGCCGGCCAGGGAACTCGACCCGCTGCTACAGATCATCGAGGATCTGGTGGTCGAGCTGGCCGAGGAGGGCAATCCCTGGCGGCTGCGCATGGTCGGGGCGCTCGACCTGCTCCCGGCCTCGACCGCCGCCGCGCTCAAGGCCGCCGAGGAACGCACCCGGGACCGCAGCGGCGGGGCCGAGGTCAACATCGCGGTGGGCTACGGCGGCCGGCGGGAGATCACCGACGCGGTGCGCTCGCTGCTGCTGGAGCACGCGGCCTCCGGCGGCACCCTGGAGGAACTCGCCGAGGTGCTGGACGTCGAGCACATCGCCGAGCACCTCTACACCCGTGGCCAGCCCGACCCCGACCTGGTGATCCGTACCAGCGGCGAGCAGCGCCTCTCCGGCTTCATGCTGTGGCAGTCGGCGCACTCGGAGTTCTACTTCTGCGAACTCAACTGGCCGGACTTCCGGCACATCGACTTCCTGCGCGCCCTACGCTCGTACGCCAACCGCCAGCGCCGCTACGGCGCCTGACCCCCCGCCGGGCCCGCGGGGCCTTCGCGATCCTGCAGTTTGTGCCCCGGCCGTGCCCGTTCTGCCCGTTGCGTCCGGGCCGAGAGTGCAAGATCGACGGCGACGGCGACGGCGACGGCGGGCGGGCGGTGGGGGCGGGTAGCGGGGGCGGGTCAGGTCAGGTGGTGGGTGGCGTTGGTGAGGAAGTCGCCCAGGGCGGCCGGGGAGTCCAGGGTCAGGTCGGCGGCCTCCGCGACCTCGCGGCCGGTCTCGGGGTTGGCGACGGCGACGCAGAAGCCGAAGAAGTGCGGATCGGCCGCGGCCCGGGCGCGCAGCGCGGCGAACGCCTTGATGTCGGAGACGTCGTCCCCGAAGTACCAGGCGCCCTCGGCGTCGCGGACGATCTCGTCGATCACCATGCCCTTGTCGCGGTCGACCGGGGGCTTGAGTTCCAGCACCATCCGCCCGGCCTGGACCCTGAGCCCGAGCCGCTCGGCCTGGTCCCGGCCCCACCGCTCCACCGTCGCGCCCAGGGGCGGCGCGGTGCGCCAGTGCAGGGCCACGGAGAGCCGCTTGTATTCCACCAGCGTGCCCTCGGGCAGTTCGGCCCGGGCCAGTTCGGCCAGCTCGGCCATGGTGGGCACCCAGGGCAGGGCCGCCGGCTCCGTGACGGTTTCACCGCCGGAGTGGCTGTGCTCCAGGCCGTAGAGGCCGTAGAGGTCGACGCCGGAGAGGCCGCCGAGGTGGTCGCGGAGGAACTCGACCGGGCGCGCGGAGACGATCGCGACCCGCCGTACGACCGGCGCGAGCGCCTCGATCGCGGCCAGCACCTTCGGTGCGGGGCGGACGGCGGTGGGATCGTCGTCGACCGGCGCCAGGGTGCCGTCGAAGTCGAAGAAGAGCACGGTCCCGGCCGACCGCCCGGCGGTCGTCCGCCAGGCCTGGTCGGCGTCCAACGGGATCCTCGGCTGCTGGTTGCCCAGATTCAACGGCGGCACGCGCGACAGCGTACCCCGGGCGGGGCGGGTCATTCCCCGGCCGAGAGGTGGCCTCCGGCCGGCACGTCGGGAGCGCGGTCGGCGCGGAGCGGGCCCGGCGGTCAGCGTTCGGCGGCTCCCCGTCCCCGCCGGCCGAACGGCACGACGGACGCATCCTGGCCGTGGTTGAGCAGGTAGCCCTCGACGAATCCGGTGTTGCGGTCGCCGGTGCGGTCCTCGATCTCCTGGAGCCTGCCGACCAGGAAGTCGGCCAGTGCGCTGACCCGGTCGTCGAGCCGGTGGTGCAGCTCGGCGACCACGGCCAGGATCACCGCGGTGCCGGCGCAGGTGAGCGCGAGGAGGTTGACGAGCATGGGAAGCTGCCCGCCGTTGACCGCTAGGGTCACCACGTTTCCGGTCACGCCCAGTGTCAGCGACACGGTGGCGATGACGACTGCCATCCACTTCAGGGTCATGGACAGACCCCTCCTTCTGTCCCGCAGGGCTGGGTTCGGCCTTGTCCCGTCCCCCCGCCGACGACGAGCCCAAGCAGTACGAGTACGGACGCTAGCGCGCCCGTTCCGGCCCCGGAGCGAAACGAATGAGTCTGACCTGCTGTTCTTTCGCCATCTGAGGAACTACCCGGCCTGTTTCCCTCGTTTTCGGACATCAACCGGCAGGGTGGGGCGGTATGCGAGATATCTGATGGTTTCCCGGATGTGGAACTTCTCCGCGTCCGAGACATCGGGATCGACGAGTCGACGCAGCAAAGCCTCCACGTCCGGGTCCATCGGCGGGGCGGTCGGGGCGCTGCGCGGGGCGGTCGTCCGCTCCCAGCCCAGCGCGGCGAAGGCGGTCGCGGGGCTGAGGCCGAGGCCCTCGCAGAACGCCACGACGCGCTCGGCCTCCGGGTCGCTGGCCCAGTCGCCCCGCACCCAGCGGTTGATGGTCTGCCGGGAGACGCCGGTGCGGCGGGAAACCTCGGTTCCGCTCCAGGCCCGGGTGGCCCGGGCCTCGTCGAGGGCCCTGCGGACGAAGGTGGCGAAGGCGATCTTCCGTGCGTTGGCCGTCTCGGTCACCCGGTGACGGTACGACCAGCCGGCCACCGATGCGCGTCCTGGCACGCTGTTGTCACGCTGACGTGACGTGTTCGTCGAGGTGCCGGTAAACGGTCCGGCACCGCTTCTGAGGGGTGTCACCTGGGCATGATAGATGCCCGTAGAGGTCGCGGTAATCGGACGATAAGCTGATACTGTCACGTCCATGGGACAATCTACGGTGTGTCTCGTGCATGAGACGATTGGTGCTCAGGTGCGTCACGTCCCCGGCGCGAGGGGGGTGTGGTGACCGAGCTAGCCACCCGTACGCAGGCCTTCGGCCTGATCGCGGAGGGGGTGGCCGCGGGCCTGAGCGCGCCGTGGCGGCTCTACCTCGCCCGCGGCTGCCGTTACCTGTCGCTCAGCGTCGGGGACCGCGCCGAGTGGGACGCCTGGCGTACCCATCTCGGCTGTCCCGAGCTCAGCGTCCGGGTGTACGAGTCCGGCGGCGAGATCCGCCGCTCCTCGGTGGCCGAGGTCCTCCTGGACGGCTGCCGGATCAGCGTCGAGCTGGTCGAGGAGGTGAGCACGGACGACCTGGACCGGCTGCTGGTCGCCGAGCCCGCCCCGACCGAGCCGGAGGAGCGATGAGCCGGCAGCCGCGGGGCGGAGCCGCCGAATGAGCCCCTTCCTCGCCGTCTTCCTCGTGCTCGTCCTCGGCGCCACGAGCTACGCGGCCGGCCGGCTGCACGGTCAGCTCAGCTACCGGATCGGCTACCGGTTCGGCTACCGCCAGGGCTACTTCGACGGCGACCGGGGGGCCTGGAACCGGCGCCGCCGCGACGCCCAGGCGGCGATCGCCTCCGCGCTGGCCGGTCCGGCGCCCGTCGCCACCACCCGGGCCGCCGGCGCGGTGGGCCGGGCGGGCACCACCTACACCGGCTCGTCGTTCGCCGCGCCGGCCGCCCCGGTCGCCGGGCGGCACCCGACCGGGACCCTGGTCCGCCGGAGCGGTTGACCCCGGTCGACGGGGAGCCCGAGACCCCGTCGACCGGCCGCCAGACGCGGTGCGTCGTCCGCGGCGGACACGCACCGTCGGGGCCACGTCAGACCGGTGACGGTGGTCCCGCCGGCCGGGATGCGCGCAGGGGGCATGCATCCCGGCCGGTTCCGCCGCGTTCGGGCCCGGCCGCCGACCCGTTCACCGGCCGGTCACCGGTGATCCACGATCGCCCTCTAGCCCGCGGGGTCCGACGCCGCTAGCGTCTAGGCATGGCACGGGGTTCTCCCGGGCCAGCCGGTCCGCCCGGATCTGCGACCTCGCGCACGGGGTTCCGCATCCGACCCCGTGTCCCCGGGCACCGGAGGAGGCGGAACACGGGTGGCGGGTGCCCATCCGTCGGAGCAGGCCTGTGACGACTCGCCGTACGCCCGCCGGTGCCGACCAGACCCCGGCCGCGACTGCCACGACCCGCCGCGCCACCCGGAGCCGCCGCAGCGCGTCCGACGCTCCGGTCGGCACCGAGGAGCCCCGACCAGCGGGCCAGGCATTCGTCCTGGACACCTCGGTGCTCCTGTCCGACCCGGCGGCCTTCCACCGCTTCGCCGAGCACGAGGTGGTCCTGCCCCTCGTGGTCATCTCCGAGCTGGAGGGCAAGCGGCACCACCCGGAGCTGGGCTGGTTCGCCCGGCAGTCCCTGCGGATGCTGGACGAGCTGCGGGTCCGGCACGGGCGGCTGGACCGTCCGGTGCCCGCGAACGACTCCGGCGGCACGCTGCGGGTGGAGCTCAACCACTCCGACGACGGTGTGCTGCCGCCGGGCTTCCGTACCGACTCCAACGACGCCCGGATCCTCTCCGTCGCGCTGAACCTCGCGGCCGAGGGGCGGGAGGTGACGCTGGTCAGCAAGGACATGCCGCTGCGGGTCAAGGCCGCCTCGGTGGGCCTGCGGGCCGACGAGTACCGGCACGGCCAGGCCAGCGATCCCACCTGGACCGGGATGGCCGAGCTGGAGCTGGCCGAGGAGCAGATCGGGCGGCTCTACGCCGGCGAGGCGCTCGACCTGGACGCCGCCGCCGGGCTGCCCTGTCACACCGGCCTGGTGCTGCACTCGGGTCGGGGTTCGGCGCTCGGCCGGGTGCTGCCGGACAAGACGGTACGGCTGGTCCGCGGCGACCGGGAGGCGTTCGGGCTGCACGGCCGCTCGGCCGAGCAGCGGATCGCGCTCGACCTGCTGCTGGACGAGTCGGTCGGGATCGTCTCGCTGGGCGGGCGGGCCGGCACCGGCAAGTCGGCGCTGGCCCTCTGTGCCGGGCTGGAGGCGGTCATGGAGCGCCGCCGGCACAAGAAGGTCGTGGTCTTCCGCCCGCTCTACGCGGTGGGCGGCCAGGAACTGGGCTACCTGCCCGGTTCGGAGTCGGAGAAGATGTCGCCCTGGGCGCAGGCGGTCTTCGACACCCTCGGCGCGGTGGTGCACGAGAACGTGCTGGACGAGGTCACCTCGCGGGGCCTGCTGGAGGTGCTGCCGCTGACGCACATCCGGGGGCGCAGCCTGCACGACGCCTTCGTCATCGTCGACGAGGCGCAGTCGCTGGAGCGCGGGGTGCTGCTGACGGTGCTCTCCCGGATCGGGCAGGGCTCCCGGGTGGTGCTCACCCACGACGTGGCCCAGCGGGACAATCTCCGCGTCGGACGGCACGACGGGGTGACCGCGGTGATCGAGGCGCTCAAGGGCCACCCGCTCTTCGCCCACGTCACCCTCAGCCGTTCCGAGCGTTCGCCGATCGCGGCGATGGTCACGGATCTTCTGGAGGACATCCCGCATTGATGGGGGATATGTAGCCATTTGCCCGCATTCTAGATGTGGTGCAGATCACTATTTGGCGTCTTGGTTTCCCATCGGCCTCACCGTGCGCGATGGTGTCCCACGAGCGCCCACGTACCGAGAAGATCGTTGGTGATCGTTCGTCACAGGACGCGCCAGCATCCACTCGGGTGCGTCGGCTACGACCGGCACCGGGTCGGGGCGCTCGCGGCGAGGACCGCACCCCACCCGGGGTGTCGCCCCGCGCCGCGTCCTTGCACCCGACGAAGGGACCACTTCGTGAGTCGGCTGTGGAGCCGGTTCGGCGCCCGTACGGCCGCTGTCGCGCTGCTCTCCGTGGGCGTCGCTGGCGGCGTCTACCTGGGCGAAGACCGAGAGACCCAGCAGCAGGGCCTGACCGCTCAGGTCTCGGCCGCCGTCGAGCAGGCCGAGTTCGAGTACCAGCGTGAGCGGCAGGCCGCCCACCAGGTCCAGTCCGCGCAGCAGCGAGCCGCCGAGTACCAGGCGAAGCTGCGGGCCGCCGCCGCGGCCAAGGAGGCCGCCAGGCGGGCCCGCGAGGCCGAGGCCGCCGCCGCGTCGCGGAAGAAGGCCCGCGAGGCCGCCGCCAAGGCCGCCGCCGAGAAGGCCACCGAGAGCAAGCCGTACGCGGGGCCCATCCCGGCGTCCTGCTCCGAGTACGGCGGCAACCGCAAGATCGGCTGCGCGCTCATGGTGAAGGCGGGCTTCGGGATGGACCAGTTCCCGTGCCTGAACAAGCTCTGGGACAAGGAGAGCGGCTGGAACCACAAGGCGCAGAACCCGTCCTCCGGGGCGTACGGCATCCCGCAGGCGCTGCCCGGCAGCAAGATGGGCTCCGTCGCCGACGACTGGCGGACCAACCCGACGACCCAGATCAAGTGGGGCCTCGGCTACATCGAGGGCCGCTACGGCACGCCCTGCTCCGCCTGGGCGAAGTCGCAGAGCTCGGGCTGGTACTAGATCGACCTTCGACGGCGGGGTGTGTGGGCGTCCACACACCCCGCCGTCGTCGTCGGGTACGGATCGCCGCAGAAGTGGCGGCTCGGCTCCTCACCTGATAGCTCTTGACGGGTGACCCTGCTCCCGGGAAGCGGCGACCCGCACCGATTCGGCACCGAGGCGTTCTACGCCGCCCTCGGCCGGGCCTTCGTCGCCATGTGCGCGGTGGTGCCGTTCCTCTTCCTCATCGAGGCCCTCGACCAGGGGCTCGCGGTCGGTCTCGACGCCACGGCCGGGATCATCCCGAAGCGCATCGACGGGCTCGACGGTGTCTTCTTCTCGCCGTTCCTGCACCACGGCTTCGACCACCTCTACAGCAACAGCATCCCGCTGATCCTGCTCGGCACCTTCGTCCTCGCCGCCGGCGCCCGCCGCTTCCTCTGGTCGACGCTCGTCATCATCCTGGTCAGCGGGCTGGGGGTGTGGTTCACCGGCTCCTCGACCTCCGTGGTGGTGGGCGCGAGCGGCGTGATCTTCGGCTACCTCGGCATCCTGCTCACCCGGGGCATCGTCGAGCGGAGCTGGTGGAACTTCGCGGTCTTCCTGCTGGTCGGCCTCCTCTACGGCTGGCAGCTGGTCGGCATCCTCCCCACCGACGAACGGATCTCCTGGCAGGGGCACCTGTTCGGGCTGCTCGGCGGGGTCGTCGCCGCGGTCATCTTCCGGCGCCGGCGCGGTGACCTCGGCGGGCCGTACCGCTCGGAGTCCACCCTCACCATGCCCTGAGCCGGCCGGGTGGCCGGTGCGCCGCCGACGCGCCGGTGCCGTGCGGATCTGGTGGGACGTCCTTGCCCGGACGCGCCGCCGGTCCTACCGTCGAAATCAGCACGCGTTGATCCGTGAGCGGAAAGCGACGGTACGCCCATGCGCGAGGTCGATGTCGCGGTGATCGGGGCCGGCCCCACCGGGCTGTTCGCGGCGTACTACGCCGGGTTCCGCGGGCTCTCCGTCGCGGTCGTCGACGCGCTGCCCGAGCCCGGCGGCCAGATCACCGCCATGTACCCGGAGAAGTTGATCCACGACGTGGCCGGCTTTCCGGCCGTCCGCGGGCGGGACCTGGTGGCCAACCTCGTCGCCCAGGCGGCGCCCTTCGACCCGTGCTACCTCCTCGGCACCCGCGCCGAGAAGCTCTCCCACGTCGACGGCCGGCCGGTGCTCGGTCTCGCCGGGGGCGAGCAGCTCGGCTGCGGCGCGGTGATAGTCACCGGCGGGCTGGGCAGCTTCACGCCCCGGCCGCTGCCGGTGGCGGAGCAGTTCGTCGGCACCGGGATCGTCTACTTCGTACCGCAGCCGGCCGAGCTGGCCGACCGGGACGTGCTCATCGTCGGCGGCGGCGACTCCGCCTTCGACTGGGCGCTGACGCTCCAGCCGCTGGCCCGCTCGGTGACGGTGGTGCACCGGCGGGAGAAGTTCCGGGCGCACGCGGGCACCGTCGCCCGGGTGCTGGGGCTGCCCGTCCGCGTGATCGTGAACGCCGAGGTGACCGGGCTGTACGGGGAGGGCGCGGTCACCGGCGCCGAGATCACCGTACGTGGCGGCGCGGCCGAGCTGCTGCCGGTGGACACGGTGGTGGCCGCCCTCGGCTTCACCGCCGACCTCGGCCCGCTGGCCGAGTGGGGCCTGCGGCTGGACCGCCGGCACATCCTGGTCGACAGCGCGATGGCGACCAACCTGCCCCGGGTCTTCGCGGCGGGCGACATCACCGAATACCCCGGCAAGGTGCGGCTGATCGCGACCGGCTTCGGCGAGGCCGCCACGGCGGTCAACAACGCGGCCGTGGCGATCGACCCGAGCGCGCACCTCTTCCCCGGCCACTCGTCCGACGGCACCTGACGCGCCGCTAACGTGGCCCGCGCTCGCCGGGCCGGCCCGCGCGCCGCCGGTCGCGGCGCTGTGCCGTCGCGCCCCGGCCGGGGCGACCGGTGGGGCGGGGGTCAGCGCCCGGTTCGGGGCGGCGGCGCGAGGGCCGCGACGAGGACCGCGACCATGGTCAGCGCCGCACCGAGCAGGGTGACGGGGCCCGGGCGGGAGGCCGCCGTGGGCAGCAGCAGGTCCAGCAGTACGGCGCCGACGATCTGCCCGGCGATCGTGGCCAGGCCGAGCAGCAGCACGCCGGTGAACCGGACGATCGCGGCGGCGATCGCGATGAAGACGATCCCGATCGGCCCGCCCAGGTAGAGCCACGGCTCCCTCGGCGCGCCGCCAGCCGGCCAGCCTCGCGACGCGACGTCGACGGCGAAGGCGACCAGCAGGACCACCGTGCCGACGGAGAAGTTGACCAGGGTGGCGGTCAGCGCACTGCCGGAGGCCATCCGCACCCGGCCGTTGACGGCCTGCTGCCAGGCGATGGCCACCCCGGCGAACATCGGCAGCAGCGCCAGCCCGAGGGCGCCCGGATCGCCGAGCCGGTCACCGACGGCCAGCAGGACCGCGACCACGGTCAGCGCCGCGCCGGCCAGCCGCTGGCCGGTCACCGGCTGGGGGCCGCCCGGGCCGACCCCGGCCCGGTCCACGGCCAGGCTGCTGCCGGACTGGCCGGCCACCACCGCGACCGTGAAGATCGCCACGCCGAGGGTGCCGATCGTCAGCCCCTGGGCGGCGACCAGGAACGCCCCGCACACGCCGCCGAGGCACTGCCACGGCCGCAGCGTGCCGTCGGCGAGCGCGCCGCGCAGGGCGGACAGTCCCCGCCGCCCGGCCGGGGTGGCGGGGACCAGCACCAGCAGCACCAGCAGGCCCGACCCGAAGGAGACCACCGCGGCGGCGATCCCGTCGGCCAGGCGTACGCCCAGCTCGCCGTTGATCCGGGACTGCACGGCCACGGCGACGCCCGAGGCGGTCGCCAGGCCCACGCCGGTGATCCGGCGGGCCGCCGACGGGGTCGGCGGGGCCATCGTCCCGGCGGCGTTCACTCCTGCTCGGCCAGGGGACGCCCGTCGAAGTCGACCGCCGAGTAGAGGGCCAGCTTCTCCAGCCGGTGGTACGAGTCGATGACCCGGATCGTGCCACTCTTCGAGCGCATCACGATTGACTGCGTGTACGCCCCGCCGGAGCGGTAGCGGACGCCGCGCAGCAGGTCGCCCGAGGTGACGCCGGTCGCCACGAAGAAGCAGTTGTCGCCGGTGACGAGTTCGTCGGTGGTGAGCACCCGGTCCAGGTCGTGCCCGGCGGCGAGTGCCTTCTCCCGCTCCTCGGCGTCGCGCGGCCAGAGCTTGGCCTGCATCGCCCCGCCCATGCACTTCAGCGCGCAGGCGGAGATGATCCCCTCGGGGGTGCCGCCGATGCCCATCAGCACGTCGACGTCGGACTCGCCCCGGGCCGCCGCGATGGAGCCGGCGATGTCGCCGTCGGAGATGAACCGGATGCCCGCGCCGGCCCGGCGGATCTGCGTGACCAGGTCGTCGTGGCGGCTGCGGTCCAGTACGCAGACCGTCACCTCGGAGAGGTCGGTGCCCTTGACCTTGGCGATCCGGCGCAGGTTCTCGGCCACCCCGGCGTTGATGTCCACCACGTCGGCGTAGGCCGGGCCGACGGCGAGCTTCTCCATGTAGAACACGGCGCTCGGGTCGAACATCGCTCCCCGCTCGGAGACGGCGAGCACCGCCAGCGCGTTCGGCATGCCCTTGCTCATCAGCGTGGTGCCGTCGACCGGGTCGACCGCGACGTCCACCTCCGGACCGGTGCCGTCGCCGACCTCCTCCCCGTTGAAGAGCATCGGCGCGTTGTCCTTCTCGCCCTCGCCGATCACCACCACGCCCCGCATGGGGATCGAGTTGATCAGCTTGCGCATCGCGTCGACGGCGGCTCCGTCGCCGCCCTCCTTGTCGCCCCGGCCGACCCAGCGCCCGGCGGCCATCGCCGCGGCCTCGGTGACCCGGACCAGGTCGAGGGCGAGGTTGCGGTCGAGATCCTGCGGGATCCGGGTCCTGGTGTTCGTCATGACGGCTCCTCCTCGCGACGTTGCGGGGCGGCAGGGTGCGGCGTCGCCGCTGCCGGCTTTGTCGCTGATCCTCACACGATGGCTCACCCGGCGTCGGGTCGGGGCGGTGATGGCACCGATACGGCCGGTCGGGCGGCTGCGAAGATGGCGGGGTGGAACCCGCACAGCCTGCCGATCGCGTACCCGCCGACCCGACCCCGCCGGACGGCCAGCCGCCGCTGGTCTCCTCCGCCGCCGTACCGGAGGGGGAACCGGCGCTGGTCGAACCCGCCGGCGCGCCCCGCACGGCCCCGTCCGACGACGCGGCCGGGACGGGCGAGCGGCCCGCGCCCGTGCCGGCGGCCGACACCCGCAAGTCGGAGCGGTCGCCGAAGGACATGGCGATCTCGCTGCTCGTGCTGCTGATCCCGATCGCCCTCCTGTTCGCCTTCCACCGGGGATTCCTCGGCGGCGACCAGCCGGTCACCGTCGACCCCGCGCCCGCCGTCGAGTCGGCGCGGGCCGCCAACGCCTTCCCCGTCAGCGAGCCGGCGGAGCTGGGCGACGCCTGGCGTACGGTCAGCGCGAACTTCCAGACCGCAGAGGGCGGTTCGACCCTGCGCCTCGGCTATCTCACCCCGGAGGGGCGGGGCGCCCAGTTGGTGCAGAGCAGCGTGCCGCCGGAGCGGCTGCTGCCGACCGAGCTGACCGCCGAGGGGCGGCCGCAGGGGCAGACCGAACTGGGCGGGCGCACCTGGCAGCGGTACACGGCCCGGGGCAACGAACAGGCGTTGGTCCTGCTCGAACCCGACCGGACGGTGATCGTGGTCGGCGACGCCCGGGACAACGAACTGCGGCATCTGGCCGGGGCGATCCGGTAGCAGCCGCGAGGGCTCTGAGCGGGCTTACGGGCTGCTCGGCCGGGCCGCTCGACCGTGCGGCGGGGCGGCCTCGGCCGTCCCGTTCGCGCTTTCCGGGGTCACCCGGGAGGGGCAACCGGACAACACGGTGATTGTGCGACGCGGCGACAGGGAACAGGAGAGGAGCGGACCCGACCGGACGCTCCGGCAACCGGACCCCCGGGTTCGCGCGGCGCGGCCGAGGTGGCCCGCCGCCGGCTTCCGGCCGCCGCCAGGTGCGTCGGGTGACCCACGTGGGAGACACGTATGACTGTTCGACGCCTGAGCGCGGGCCTCGTGGCCGCCGCGCTGTTCACTCCCGGTCTGGCCGCCTGCAACGCCACCGGCACCCCGACGGCGGGCTCGTCCGGCACACCGAGCATCTCGGCGTCCGGTGCGCCCGCGGCCTCCGGCGCAGCCTCCCCGGGCTCCGGGGACGCCAAGCAGGCGCTGCTGGCCTCCACCCGCGAGATCAGCAACGGCAACTTCCGC
The DNA here is from genome assembly GCF_036906775.1 of Micromonospora sp. CPCC 205561. Taxonomy (NCBI): domain Bacteria; kingdom Bacillati; phylum Actinomycetota; class Actinomycetes; order Micromonosporales; family Micromonosporaceae; genus Micromonospora; species Micromonospora sp. CPCC 205561. The sequence continues at coordinate 80,695 of NZ_JBAKHV010000001.1, forward strand.
TTCACCATGTCCGGCGTCGGCTCCACGGCGGAGGGACGGGTGCACGAGCCCACCCAGAGCGCCGAGATGCGGGTGACGATCGGCAAGCCGACCGACGACCTGTTCATGAAGCTCGACCTCGTGCACTACAAGCCGGACAGCTGGGTGAAGGTCGAGCTGGGCGGCACGACCGCCAAGAGCGTGCCGGGCGTGCAGAAGCTGAACCTCGGCAAGTACCAGCACCTGGACCAGACCCGCATCAAGGGCAACCGCAACCTCGGCTTCGACTTCGACAAGGTCGACCCCGCCGGCAGCGAGGTGCTGACGCAGGGCATCACGGAGGTGCGTCAGACGGGTGACGGCACGTACGCCGGCACCATTGACGTGTCGAAGGCCGCGCAGGCGGGGTCGGTGGACCCAACGGTCATCACGGCCCTCGGCGCGCAGGCCAAGTCGGTGCCGTTCACCGCGAAGCTCGACCCGCAGGGTCGGCTCAGCGAGATGCTCATCCAGATCCCGGCCGTCGGCCAGACGAAGGCCCAGGACATCAAGATCACCTACTCGGACTACGGCAGCGCCACCGCGGCGCAGAAGCCGCCGGCGGACCAGGTGGTCGAGGCGCCGGCCGAGCTCTACAACCTGTTCAACTGACCCGATCCCCGGGCACGTCGGGCACAGCGGTCGTGGTGGGTGGCGGACGGCGCGAGGCGCTCCGTGCCACCCACCACGAGCCGTGCTCGCCGAGCGGGGCCACTCCTGCGTGCCCCACGGGACGCGCCCCACCCGGCCGGTGACCGGCGGCGACGCCCCGGCGTCGTCGCCGGTTCGCGCATGCCGACCTGGCGCGGGCGGTCCAGCCGAGGGCCCGGGGGTCCCGCCGGGGCTCTACCGGCCCGGTCGGCCGGTCCCGCCGGGGCACGCCGGCCCCGTCGGCCGGTCCCGCCGGGGCACGCCGGCCCCGCCGCGGCACACCGGTGCGGCGCGGGCCGTGCCGGCGCGACGGCAGCGTCAGGAGGGCGCTTCCTGGCGGGCGGCGTCGATACGGGCGCGGGCGCCGTCGAGCCAGCGCTGGCAGATCTCGGCGAGCTTCTCGCCGCGCTCCCAGAGCGCCAGCGACTCCTCCAGGGTGGTGCCGCCGGCCTCCAGCCGCTCGACCACCGAGGCCAGCTCGGCGCGGGCCTGCTCGTAGCTGAGCCGCTCGTCCTTCTTCTCGTCAGTCATCGCTGCCATCCCACCACATCGTGATCCCCGTTCCCGCTCAGCCGTCGACCGTGGCGGCCAGCTCGCCGTCGGCGAGCCGCACGCGGAGCGGGTCGCCCCTGCCGACCTCGGACGCGGCACGTACGACGTGGCCGTCGCCGCGCTGGACGATCGCGTAGCCCCGGTCGAGGGTGGCGGCGGGGGAGAGGGCACGCAGCCGGGCCAGGGTGTGCCGCAGGTCGTCGTCGGCGGCGGTGAGCCGGTGGTCGAGGCAGCGCCCGGCCCGCTGCCGGAGCCCGGTCAGGTCGGTGACCCGCTGGTCGACCATGACCTGCGGGCGGGCCAGCACCGGCCGGGAGCGCAGCCCGTCGAGCCGGTGCGACTCGCGGTCGACCAGGTGGCGCACCGCGCGTTCGAGGCGGTGCCGGGCCTGCCGGATGAGGCGCACCTCCTCCGCGAGATCCGGTACCACGCGCTTGGCGGCGTCGGTCGGCGTCGAGGCCCGCAGGTCGGCGACGTAGTCGACCAGTGGGGTGTCGGTCTCGTGGCCGATCGCGCTGACCACCGGCGTGCGGCAGGCGAAGACGGCCCGGCAGAGCGCCTCGTCGGAGAAGGGGAGCAGGTCCTCGATGCCGCCCCCGCCCCGGGCGATGATGATCACGTCGATCGTCGGGTCGGCGTCGAGCACCTTGAGCGCGTCGACGATCTGCGGGACCGCGCCCGGGCCCTGCACCGCCACGTTGACGGTGCGGAACTCGACCGCCGGCCAGCGCCGGCGGGCGTTGGTGAGCACGTCCCGCTCGGCGGCCGAGGCGCGGCCCGTGATCAGCCCGATCCGGGTGGGCAGGAACGGTGGCCGGCGCTTGCGCGCCCGGTCGAAGAGCCCCTCGGCGGCCAGCAGCTTCTTGAGCTTCTCCAGCCGGGCCAGCAGCTCGCCCAGGCCGACCTGCCGGATCTCGTCGGCACGCAGGCTGAGCGTGCCCCGGGCGGCGTAGAACTCGGGCTTGGCGTGCAGCACCACCCGGGCGCCCTCGCGCAGCTCCGGCGCGCCCACGTCGAGGACGTCGCGGTTGGTGGTGACGGTCAGGCTCAGGTCGGCCGACGGGTCGCGCAGGGTGAGGAAGACGGTGCTGGCACCCGGCCGCCGGCTGATCTGCGCCACCTGGCCGTCCACCCAGACCCAGCCCAGCCGGGCGATCCAGGCGCCGACCTTCTGGCTGACCACGCGGACCGGCCACGGCTCGTCGGACGTGCTCCGGCCCACCTCGCCTGTGCTCACCCGCCCACCCTACGGGCCACCCCGGACAGGCCCGCGTGGCCTCGGGCCTCGCCGGGGGACGGCGGCCGGCGTACCGCAGGCGGCCCCGCGGCCGGGCCTCGGCGGCCCGGGCGAGGGCGGGTGCCCCGACGAGACGGACCTCCTGCGGGCGGGCGGCGCGGACCCGGGGCCCGTACCGGTGGCCGTGCGCGCTGCCGGTGCGCCCCTTCTGCCCGGCTGCGGTCCGCGTCGCGGTGGCGGTCGTGGCCCGTGTCGCCTTCACGGCGGCACGTACGATGGGTGGGTGACTCAGGCTGAAGCGACGTCCCGGACCGGCAAGCGCGTGCTCCTGGCCAAGCCGCGCGGCTACTGCGCGGGCGTGGACCGTGCGGTGCAGACCGTGGAGGAGGCGCTCAAGCTCTACGGCGCCCCGATCTACGTGCGCAAGCAGATCGTGCACAACAAGCACGTCGTGCAGACCCTGGAGGCACAGGGCGCGATCTTCGTGGAGGAGAACGAGGAGGTGCCGGAGGGGGCCACCGTCATCTTCTCCGCGCACGGGGTCGCCCCGGAGGTCTACGAGCAGGCCCGCGACCGCTCGCTGCGGGCGATCGACGCGACCTGCCCGCTGGTCACCAAGGTGCACCAGGAGGCGAAGCGGTTCGCCGCGGAGGACTACGACATCCTGCTGATCGGCCACGAGGGGCACGAGGAGGTCATCGGCACCTCCGGCGAGGCCCCCGAGCACATCCAGCTCGTGGACGGCCCGGAGGACGCGGACCGGATCACCGTCCGTGACCCGAACAAGGTCGTCTGGCTCTCCCAGACCACCCTCTCGGTCGACGAGACGCTGGAGACGGTGGCCCGGCTCAAGAAGCGGCTGCCGATGCTCCAGTCGCCGCCCAGCGACGACATCTGCTACGCCACCTCCAACCGGCAGCACGTGGTCAAGGAGATCGCGCCCGAGTGTGACGTGATGATCGTCGTCGGCTCGACCAACTCCTCCAACTCCGTACGCCTGGTCGAGGTCGCCCTGGACGCCGGGGCGCGCGCCGGGCACCTCGTCGACTTCGCCCACGAGATCGAGGACGCCTGGCTGGAGGGGGCGGGCACGGTCGGGCTGACCTCGGGCGCCAGCGTCCCCGACGAACTGGTCCAGGAGGTGCTCGCCCACCTCGCCGCGCGCGGCTTCACCGACGTCGACGAGGTGGTGACCGCCAACGAGCGGCTGACCTTCTCGCTGCCGCAGGAGCTGAAGCGGGACATGAAGGCCGCTGCGGCGGCCCGCGGCTGACCGACGGAACGACGCGCGCTCCGGCTGCGTCAGACCAGGGTATGAGGACCTTTCGGCTCGCCCTCTCCGCGCTGGCCGTCTGCGTGGCGCTGAGCGCCTGCGGCGGCCGGGACGGTGTCGGCGACACCCCCACCCCGACCCCGACGGGAGCCCAGCCGGTGACCAGCCCGCCCAGCCCGGATCCGAGCGTCCCGCCGACCCCCGGCGATCCCGTCGACCCGACCGGCCCCGCCCTGCCCCCGCCGACGAAGGGCTCCGGCGGACCGCCGACGAGCGCGCCACCGGCGGGCGGCACCACGCTGACCGGGACGATCACCTCCGGCGTGGAGCCCAACTGCCTGCTGCTCGACAACTACCTGCTGGTCGGCGGCCCGCGGCACCTGCTCAAGGCGGGCACCAAGGTGACGGTCACCGGTCGCGTCCAGCGGGACCTGCTCACCACCTGCCAGCAGGGCACGCCCTTCCTGGTCGAGACCGCCCGCCGCGGCTGATCCCGCCCGCGACGGGCCGAAACGGGCGGAGCCCGCCCCCGGGTGGGGGCGGGCTCCGGTGTTTCCGGTGCGGGGACGGGTCAGTTCACGGCGCCGATGGAGACGGCGCCGCGGCCGACGACCGCGCCCTCGGTGGTGACCACGGACAGCTCACCGTAGAGCGCCCGACCGGCCACCGGGGTGGACTGGGCGGTCACCGTGCCGGTGAGGGTGGCGGTGGCGCCGTGCGCCAGGTTGAGCGGGGTGGCGGGCGCCGAGAGGGTGCCCAGCGCCGCCGCGGAGAACGAGTCCTGGTAGTCGTAGGCGGTGCTGCCACCGGCCCCGTCCACCGCGTACCCCTCGACGACCACCCGGTAGGTGCCGGCCGCCGGGTTGGTGATGGTCACGGCCTCCTCCGAGTCGCCGTCAGCGGCCCGGCCGACCTCCGTGGCACCACGGAAGACGTAGAGGTCGAGGTCGGCGGCGGCGCTGGCCGGGTTGCCGATCCGGGCGGTGAAGCGGGTCGCGCCCGCCGGCACCTCCACGGTGTACTCCTGCGACGCGCCCTCGGCGATGGTGGGCCGCTCCGCGTGGACGCTGGAGAGCGGGCCGCCCTGGCCGGTCACCGCGACCGGGCCGAAGGTGTTGGTCAGCGACCAGGTCACCGGGGTCGCCGTGCCGGCGGTGACCGACGGCAGCTCGACCACGGCCGGCTCGACCGCGACACCCTGCACCCGCGCCGTGAGCTGGAACGGGTTGTTCAGCGACGGCGAGGTCCGACGGGACTCCACCTCGATCTCCCAGACCCCGGCGATCGGGTTCTGGTAGTCGCGCTCCTGCGGCTTGCAGGCGCTGGCGTCGGAGAAGTTGGTGTAGCAGGCCAGGCTGGAGGTGCTCTCCACCGGGACGCCGTACGGGTTGAAGGCGATGAACCGGGTCTGCGAACCGGTGGCGATGCCGGAGAGGTTCACCTGGAGGGCGCCCGTGCCCGGCGGCACCGTCACGAAGTACGACGTGAAGCTGTTCCGGTCGACCGAGCCCTCCGCCGAGAAGGAGAAGTTCGGCTTCTTCACGTCGTTCGAGGCGACGACGACGGTGGAGACCTCGAAGTCGATCACCGAGGTGGCCGGGTCGTCGATCGTCATGATCGCGCCGTGCGCGCCGGCGGCGGCGGGCTTGGCGGTGACCGTGACGGTGACGGTCCTGTTCAGCGGGAGCGAGACGGTCTTCGGCGCCTTGAAGGTGCCGTCGTTGCCGCGCAGACCCACGTTGTGCTTCAGGGTGCCGGCCGGCCCGCTGGTGCGGGTGAGCTTGACCTGGTAGCTCTTCGACTGGCCGATCCGCTGCCCGCCCTCGGCGGAGGCACAGCGGTTGTAGAGGCCGGTGCCCCGGTTCGGGGTGCCCAGCTGACCGGAGAGGACGGTGCAGACCGCCGCCTCGGAGGTGTAGGAACGCGTCTCCACGCCCTTGCGGAGCAGCTTCCACGCGCCCGGCACGTCGAACATGCCGTAGCCCTGGGCGTACGTCGGGACGTCCTGGATCGGCTTCGCCGACGAGTAGATCGCCCGGCGCAGCGCGGCCGGGGTGACGCCCTTGTCGGTCGCCTTGGCGGCCGACAGCAGCAGCGCGGCGGCGCCGGCGGCCTGCGGGGAGGCCATCGAGGTGCCGTTCAGCATCGCGTAGCCCGGGGGCAGCGGGTAGCCGGCCTCGGGGGCCGGGTTGCCGAGCTGCCAGGTCGGGGCGGTGGAGATGGCCGAGCCGGGCGCGGCGATGTTCGGCTTGACGCCGCCGTCCTCGCGCGGGCCGCGGGAGGAGAAGTTGAACAGCGCGTTCTTCTTCCGCACCACGGAACCGTAGTTGGCCAGCCAGGTGTCCTTGCTGATGCTCGCCGCGACGCTGACCACGTTGGCGGCCACGGACGGGTCGCCGATGGTGTTCAGGCCCGGGCCGGAGTTGCCGGCCGAGATGAACATCTGCACGCCGTAGGTGGTGATCAGGTTGTTGTAGAGCTCGGCGCGGGCGTTGTTGCCGTCGTTCAGCGCCGGCAGACCACCGATCGACATGTTGATGACGTCGACCTTGCGGTTGATCACCAGGTCGGCCATGCCGGTGGTGAGGGCGGCGTAGGTGCAGCCGCCACCCCACGAGCAGGCACGCGCGGAGACCAGCTTCGCGCCCGGCGCGGCGCCGTCGAAGGCGCCGTTGCCCAGCATGTCGTTGGCGGCGGTGATGCCGGCGACGTGGGTGCCGTGGGTGCTCTCGACGATGCCGATGTTGACGTAGTCCACCAGGCCGGGACCGCCGATGGAGGTCGTGTCCACGTCTTCGCGGTACTCGACCACGAACGGGATCCGCTCGGCGACGGGCGTCGCCGGGTTGTCGGTGCCGAAGTGGCCGACGTCGAACTTCTCCTTGTACGGCCGCATCACGGCGTCGTCGGTGAAGTTGTTGTTCTGGTTGGTGTCGACCCAGATGTTGTGGCTGGCCGGGTCGTAGAGGATGCCGAACGTGTCGGTCCGGTCCCCGTCGCGGTTGACGTCACCGGCCGGGTCGCTGGCGGCGGTGATCGACTCGGCGAACCGGTTGAACCGGTAGGTGCCGGCCGGGGCCGTCCAGGTCGCGCCGCCGGAGGTGAACGTCGGGCCGGTCACCTCGGTCAGCATCGGACGCCAGGTGGCGTCCTCGAACGGGTCCGTCGCGGTGACCCAGTCGACGATCTTGCGCTCGCCGGTGGTGGTCTTCTGGAGCGCCGGGTGACCGAGGTCCACGCCGGAGTCCATGATGCCGATGGTGACGCCGCGCCCGTCCCACTGGGGGTTCTTGGCGACGAAGTCGACCGCGCCGATCTCGTTCGTCGGCATGTAGGGGTTGTCGGCCGGGGTGTCGGCCCCGGGGCCGGGCAGGGTGGCGGCCTGCCGCGCCGCCTTCTTGCCGGAGGGGGCGACCTCGGGCGTCGGGTCGGGCAGCTGGATGGTCTCGTCCAGGTCCACGGCGGAGACGCCGGGCAGCGTGGCCGCCTTCACCACCTTGGAGGTGGGGACCTTGGCCAGGACGTAGCCGATGCTGTCGTACCGCTCGGTGACGGCGGCACCGAGCGCCTTGAGCTCGGCGGCGACGTCCTTCGCCTCGCCCTTCTCGGTGGCCACGATCAGCGTGACGGTGGGGGCCTTCTTCGCCTCCGCCTCGGCGAGCAGCTTGGCGTCGTGCGAGCCCAGGGCCTCCACGGGGGTGGCCTGGGACGCGTCGGGTGCGGCGGCGGGTGCGGCGCTCGCGGTGGCGACACCGCCCGCCACGGTCACGGCGCTGGCCGCCACGACCGACGCGAAGAGCGCGGCGGAAGTCCGCCGGCTCAGGTTTCGGGGTTTGCTCACGTTCTCTTTCCTCCAGAGAACAGGGCCCTCAGATGCAGGGCACGCGTGACCGAATCCTTCGCGCCTCCGCTGGTCACTGTCACTACCGACGAGTTCGTTGTGACCACTTCGTGATACGGGCCGATGTGGGTTGTCACATCGGCGACAGCAGGTATCGGTCGTCAGTCCAGTGTCGACCGGCCGGTCGGTGCCCCGGGGTCGGCGGTTGCGAGCAGTTCCGGTGCCTGCGGCTGACGCGGCGCCAGCTCGACCTGTGCCGGCGCGGCCAGCTCCTGGTCGGAGACGCCCAGCTCGGCGAGCTTGCGCGCGCTGACCAGCACGCGCGACTCCAGCGACCCGACGGCCCGGTTGTACGCCGTCACCGCGCCGCCGAGCGACGCGCCGAGCTTGCCGACGTGGTCGCCCAGGGTGGACAGCCGCCCGTAGAGCTCCCGGGCCAGCGAGTGCACCGCCACCGCGTTGCGCGCCAACGCCTCCTGACGCCACGAGTAGGCGACGGTACGCAGCAGCGCGACCAGGGTGGCCGGCGTCGCCAGCACCACGTCGCGGGCGAACGCGTGCTCCAGCAGCGTCGGGTCGCGCTGCAACGCGACGTCGAGGAACGGGTCGGCGGGCACGAACAGCACGACGAACTCCGGCGTGCTGTCGAACGCCGCCCAGTACGACTTCGCGGCCAACGCGTCCACGTGGGCGCGCAGGTGCTTGGCGTGCGCGTCGAGATGCGTGTCGCGGCCCCGCTCGTCGCGGGCCTCCATCGCCGTCAGGTACGCGTCGAAGGGCGCCTTCGCATCCACCACCACCGACCGGCCGCCGTGCAGCCGGACCACCAGGTCGGGACGGACTCCCTGGTGGTCGGTGGCGGCGGTGACCTGCTCGTCGAAGTCGCAGTGCTCCAGCATGCCCGCCGCCTCGACGATGCGGCGCAGCTGGTGCTCGCCCCAGCGGCCCCGCACCTGGGGCGCACGCAGCGCCGCCACCAGCTGCTTGGTCTCGGTGCGCAGCTCGCCCGAGACCGTGCTCATGGCGCGGACCTGCTCACGCAGTTCGGCGTACGCGTCGATCCGGTCGTGCTCCAGCTCGGCGACGCGCTGCTCGTAGCGGCGCAGGGCGTCGTGCAGCGGGGCGACGGCGCGGGCCACCGCCTCCTGGGACTGGGCGGTGGCCTCGTAGCTCAGCGCCCGCATGGACTGCTCAAGCCGCCCCTCTCCCTCCCGGGTGGCCCGCAGCGTCGCGTCCAGCCGCGCGATCTCGGTCGCGGAGCGGGTGCGGGCCGCGTACCAGCCCACCGCGCCCCCGGCGGCGAGGCAGACGATCACCACGGCCAGCGTCGAGAAGTCCACCCCCGGAGCTTGCCAGACGGGGGCGGAGCGCGCCCCCGCGGCGCGTCGGCCGGTCCGCGTCGCGCCGGCTATGTCGCTGATGGACGTTTCCGCCGATCGTGCCGAGCGGCGTCGTGACGCCCGGTCGTTCCGGGGCAGACAGGCCCCGGGTTCATGGCCCAGAGTGACGTCACAGCCTCGGAGGGAGACGACATGGGTGGCCGGCAGCGTTCCGCACGGATCCGGGCGGCCGTCGCGGCGGCGGCGACGGCGGTCCTCGTCGCCGGCCTCCCCGGGCCGGGCGTGGCGGCCGCCGCACCGCCGGGCGGCGTGCCCGGCTGGCGGGACCTCGGGACCCTGGGCGGCGCCTGGAGCGTCCCGGTGGGGCTCACCGACGCGGGGCTCGTGCTCGGCGACAGCCAGACCGCGGCCGGCCGGGTGCACGCGTTCGTGTGGCGAGCCGGGGTGCTGACCGACCTCGGCACGCTCGGCACGGACAGCCACGCCGCCGCCGTCAACGAGCGGGGCGTGGTGGTCGGCACCACCGTACTGGCCGACGGGCTGACCCGCCCGTTCCGCTGGCACGACGGTGTCCTGGCCGACCTCGCCTCGGTCCGCGGGCCGTCCTCCGCGGTCGGTGTCAACGAGCGGGGCGAGGTGATCGGCACCAGACACACCGACACCAGCGGCCAGTACGGCCAGGGATTCCGCTGGCGGGACGGGGTCAGCACCGACCTGCCCGGGCGGGGCGGCGACACCGTCCCGGTGGCGATCAACGACCGGGGTGACGTCGTCGGCTTCGCGAACAGCGCGGACGGGACCGTCACCGAGGCGGCGCTGTGGCGCGGCGGCACGCTGGTCCGGCTCGCCCCGCCCGGCAGCTCGGCGAGCATGGCGACCGGCGTCAACGACCGGGGCCAGGTGGTCGGCACCATGCGCGACGGCGCCGGGTGGCGCGCGTTCCTGTGGCACGACGGCGTCTTCACCGACCTCGGCACCCTCGGCGGCGCCGACAGCTACCCGGTGGGCGTCAACGGTCGTGGGCAGGTCGCCGGCAGCGCGCAGAACCCGACGGACATGCGCGCCGTGCGGTGGCACCGTGGCGTCGTCACCGACCTCGGCACCCTGGGCGGCTCGTACAGCCAGGCGACGGACATCAACGACGCGGGCACCGTGGTCGGCGAGGCGACGGCCGCCGACGGCACCAGACACGGCGTGCTCTGGGCCCGGGGCCGCAGCGTCGACCTCGGCCCGCTGGACATCGGCGTCTCCGGCGGCCGGGTGCAGCTCGTCAACGACCGGGGGCTCGTCGCCGGCCAGCTGGCGACCACCGGTGGCGACGTGCACGCGGTCGTGTGGCAGGTGGGGCGCCGGTAGCGTGCGGCAAGTGCCGGCCGTGTGACGTCCGGCACCCCGAAGGTGCCGACGGCCACCCGCTCGTCGGCGGGCAGGCGCGCGGGGTGTCCGTGCCCCGCACCGCCGGTCGGCGGCAAGCGTAGGACCCACCCGGCGTGGGTACGGTCGGAGCATGGAACTTCTGCTCGTGGCGGTCCTGGTCCTGCTGCTGGTGGGTGCCCTCGTCTGGTGGCGGCGGGAGCGCGCCGCCCGCGAGGCCCGGAGCCTGGCCGACGTGCGGGCCGACGCCCAGCGCTGGTACGAGCGCCTCGGCGGCCAGGTCATGAACCTGCACGGCGACGACCCGGCCGTGCGTCAGGCGCTGGTCGACGCCGGGGAGCGCTACAACGCCGCCGGCAGCCAGCTGGAGCAGGCACGGACCGTCGAGCAGTACCGCCTGGCGCGGGAGACCGCGCTGGAGGGGCTGACCTACGCGCGGGCGGCACGGGTGGCGCTCGGCATCGACCCCGGCCCCGAGCTGCCCCCGCTGGCGGCGGCGCAGGGCGCGGGGCAGCTCACCCGGGAGCGCCAGGTCGACGTGCAGGGGCAGACCTTCAGGGCCGGGCCGCAGCCCGGCCGGGACACCCCCTACTACTACCCGGGCGGGCGCTACCAGGGCCGGCCGGTGCCGGCGGGCTGGTACTCCACCCCGTGGTGGAAGACCGCGCTGGGCGCCGGCGCGGGCGTGCTCGGCGGTGTGCTGATCGCCGACGCGCTCTTCTCGCCCGGCTTCGCCGACCCGGGCTACGGCTACGACGCCGGCTACCAGGAGGGCTTCGGCGACGCCTCCGGCTACGGCGACCAGGGCGGCGAGGCCGGCGGAGAGCTCGGCGGCGGCGACGTCGGGGGCGGCGACTTCGGGGGCGACTTCGGGGGCGGGGATTTCGGGGGCGGGGACTGGTGACACCGCCGCCACCGGAAGGGCCCCTCGCCGGGCGGTAAGCGTCGGCGAGCGGCCCTTCCGTACTCCTCAGCCCGTGTTGCGCATGCCGGCGGCGATGCCGTTGACCGTGGTCAGCAGCGCCCGCTCCAGCGCGGTGCCGTCGCTCGGTGCCCGCCGGCCGCCCGGCGCGGTCGCCACCGCCCGGCCCGCCGCCCCGGACTCCCGGTACTGGCGCAGCAGGGCCACCTGGAGGTGGTGCAGCGGCTCCAGGTAGGTGTCGCGCACGGCCAGGGTGCGCTGGAGCACCGGGGAGTTCTCCAACAGGGCGGGGGAGGAGGTCACCGCCAGCACCTCCTGCTTGGTCAGCTCGTACTCCTGCTCGATCTGGTGGAAGATCGGGTGCAGCTTCCTGGGTACCAGCGTCTCGACGTAGCGGCGGGCGATGCTCAGGTCGGTCTTGGTGAGCATCATCTCCACGTTCGACAGGAACGTGCGGAAGAAGTGCCAGTTGCGGTGCATCTCGGCCAGCACGTCCTCCAGCCCCGCCTCCCGGGCGGCGGCCAGGCCGGAACCGACCCCGAACCAGCCGGGCACGATCTGCCGGGTCTGGGTCCAGCCGAACACCCACGGGATGGCCCGCAGCCCCGCGAGCCCGGCCCCCGTATTCGGCCGCTTCGCCGGGCGGGAGCCGATGTTCAGCGCGCCGAGTAGTTCCGTCGGCGTCGACGCCCAGAAGTACGCGGGCAGGTCCGGGTCCTCGACCAGCGACCGGTACGACCGGAAGGCCGAGTCGGAGACCAGCTCCATCGCGGCGTCCCAACGCTCCAGCAGCTCGGCGGGTTGCCGGGGCGCGGTGTGCAGCAGCGTGGCCTGGAGCACCGCGGCCAGGGTCAGCTCCAGGTTCTCCCGGGCCAGCGACGGCAGGGTGTACTTGTCGGAGATGACCTCGCCCTGCTCGGTGACCTTGATCGCGCCGTCCAGCGTGCCGTACGGCTGCGCCAGGATCGCCTCGTGCGTCGGCCCGCCGCCGCGCCCCACCGTGCCGCCGCGGCCGTGGAAGAGCCGCAGGTGTACGCCGTGCCGGGCGGCCACGTCGCGCAGGGCGCGTTGGGCCCGGTGGATCGACCACTGGCTGGTGGTGATGCCGGCCTCCTTGTTGGAGTCGGAGTAGCCCAGCATCACCTCCTGCACGTCGCCGCGCGCCGCCACCAGCGCCCGGTACGCGGGCAGCGAGAGCAGCTCGTCGAGGAGCTCCCCGCCCGAGTTCAGCTCGGCGGGGGTCTCCAGCAGCGGCACGAAGCCGATCCGGGAACGGCCGCTGTGCACGTCGACCAGGCCGGCCTCGCGCGCCAGCACCACCGCGGCGAGCACGTCGTCGACGCCGAGCGTCATCGAGACGATGTAGGACTCGATGACCTCGTTGCCGAACCGGTCCTGTGCCTCGCGGATGGTGCCGAAGACGTCGAACGTCTTGCGCGCGCCCTCGGTCAAGGGGGTGTCCAGGGTGGAGAGCGGCCGGCGGCCGGCCAGCTCGTCGGCGAGCAGCTTCGTCCGCTCCAGCCGGGTCAGCGACGGGTAGTCGGAGACCTCGCCGACGGCCGCGTAGAGCTGGGTGAGCACCACGTGGTGCGCCTCGGCGTGCTCCCGGACGTCCAGGGTCGCCAGGTGCAGCCCGAACGCGGAGACCGTACGGATGGTGGAGGCGAGCCGACCCACGGCGGTGAGTTGGCCCGAGTTGCGGGCCAGCGAGGCGCGCAGCAGCTCCAGGTCGGCGATCAGCTCGGCCGAGCCGCGGTAGTCCCGGCCGGGCACGTGCGCGGTGCCCTGGCGCAGCCGCTGCCGGGTGTTGGCCAGCTTGGCCTTCACGCAGCGGGCCTTGAGTCGGTAGGGCTCCTCGGCGTTGACCCGGCGGAACCGGGGCGCCACCTCGGGCAGCGCGTCCAGGTCGGCGGCGAGGCTGGCGGAGAGGTCGAGCGACACCCCGCGCAGCCGCCGGGAGACCGACACCTCGTTGATCAGGTGGTCCATCGCCTTCTCGGTGGCCGCGATGCCGTGCTCGTGCTGGATGGTCAGCACGTCGCGGGTCACCGTCGGGGTGACGAACGGGTTGCCGTCGCGGTCGCCGCCGATCCAGGTGCCGAAGGTGAGCGGCCGGGCGGTCGGGGAGGTCTCCACGCCGAGGGCGCGCAGCGTGTCGGCGAGGTCGTCGAGGACCTGCGGGGCGGCCTCGGCGTACAGGTCGCGCAGGTAGTAGATGGCGTTGCGCGCCTCGTCGGTCGGGTCCGGCCGGTCCAGCCGCAGCTCGTCGGTCTGCCACATCAGGTCGAGCAGCTCGGCGAGGCGGCGGTTGGCCGGGCCCTCGTCGCTGGCGCCGTAGAGGATCGCGTTGGCGGTCTCGGTGTCCAGCTCGTCGGCGATGGCGCGCAGCTTGGACAGGATCGACCGGCGGGCCGCCTCGGTCGGGTGGGCGGTGAAGACGGGCCGCACCGCCAGCCGTCGGGCCGCCGCGGCGATCTCCTCGGCCGGCACCCCGCGCTCGGCGATCATCTTGGCCGCCTGGTCTAGCCAGCCGCCCTGGACCGCCCGGCGACGGCGCAGCTCCCGGGCCCGGTGCACCTGTTCGGTGATGTTGGCCAGGTGGAAGTAGGTGGAGAAGGCGCGGGCCAGCTTGGTGCCGGTGGTGACGTCGAGGCCGGCGAGGCGCTGCGCGGCGGCGGGGGCGTCGGAACGGACCTGCGCGCGGATCTCCTCGACGAGGTCGAGCAGCGGCGGGCCCTCCTGGCGGGCGAGGGTCTGCCCCAGCAGCGTGCCGAGGCGGCGGATGTCGGCCCGTAGTGCGGCGTCGGGGCCGTCGTGGTCGTGCTGGTCGGTCACGATGCGCTCCTCACGAGAGTACGAAGGACAGCGCTGTCCGACTCCCTGGATGGTATCCGCGCGCCCCGGCGGTAAGGAGGGGGACCCTTGCGATCGCCCGCGGCAGGGACCGGCGCCCGTCCCGGCACGTCACCCGGCGGCGGGCCCGTTCGTGCTGGTGGCGGCGGGTGCGGTGCGCCGGGCGCCGCGCCTGCGGGCGTGGAACAGCGTGGCGCTGAGCACACCCGCCACGCCCAGGACCGTCCAGATGGTGAGCCCCGCCACCGGCCAGCCGGTCGACCGCCGGTCGAAGTAGACGACGGATTCGATCAGGTCGGTGACGAGCCCCGGCACGTTCCACCGGTGCATGCCGCGCAGCCAGGTGGGGAGGAACTCGGGGGCGTAGATGCCGCCGGAACTGGGGTTGCCGAGCACCACCAGCAGCAGCATCACCAGCCCGGTCCCGAACAGCCCCAGCCAGCCCTGCGCCGCCGAGGCGATCATCGCCGCCGCGAACACCGCCAGTGCCCCGGTCGCGCCGACGCCCAGCAGGTCGTGGTCCCAGACGTCCAGGGCGGGTCCCACCACGACGGCGCCGACGGCCCCGAGCACCAGGCTGTACGCGGCGAGCGCGGCGATCCGCAGGCCGGCGCGGCGGAGACCGCGCGGGGCGGTGCCGTTACCCAGGCCGAGGACGGTGGCGGCGAGGTACCCGCCCAGCACGTGCCCGACGGCCAGGTAGAACGGCACGAGCCCGCGCGGGTCGGTCGACGCCACCGGCACCTCGTCGGTGACCCGCAGCGGCATCTCCGCCTGCCGCGCGGCGGTGCCGAGCACCCGGACGACGACGTCGGTGGCGGCCGGGGCGGCGGCGCTGGCGGTGGTCAGCACGAATCCGCCCTCGGCGTTGGTGGTGAGCACCCCGTACACCTCACGGCCGAGCAGGCCGTCGTCGGCGGCGGCGGGGTCGCCGTAGTCGACCGCTTCCAGGGTGTCGGTCTGGTTCCGTACGGCATCGAGGAGGGCCTGCGCCTTCTGGTCGCCGCGCACGACCCCGACGGGGACGTCCCGGGGCGTGGGCCGGTGCAGCGCGCCGACGTAGGCGGCGATGAACGCGGTGGCGAGCACCAGGGTGCCGAGCAGCAGCGCGGCGGTGCGCGGCAGCCGGTCGCCCATCTCCCGCTCCACGCCGCTCTCCTGCTCCACGCCGCCAGCCTAGGGCGACCCTGCCCGGTACGTACCGTTTCTCGCCCGGCGTCCCCGCGTCCCTGCGTCCGCGCGGCGTCCCCGCGTCGCGGCCGTCCGGCGTCGTCGCGGCCGGGCGTTCCGGCGGTCCGACGTCGCGGTGGCCCGGCCGCCCGTCCGGCCGTCCGGCCTCCCGGCCGATGGGGTAAAACCGCTGGAGCCGGTCGGTAGCGTCCGGTCATGACGCCGAACTATCCCCCGAAACCCCGACCGGGAGACCGGGTCGCGGTCGTGTCGCCCTCCGCCGGCCTGCCCGCCCTCTTCCCCCACGTGTACGAGCTGGGACTGCGCCGGCTGCGCGAGGAGTTCGGCCTGGAGCCGGTCGAGTACCCGACCACCCGCGTCCTGGACGCCGACCCGCGGGACCGGGCACGGGACCTCACCGCCGCCTTCGCCGACCCGACGGTCACCGCCGTCCTCGCCACGGTGGGCGGGGACGACCTGATCACGGTCACCCCGCACCTGGACGACGCCGTACTGCGCGCCAACCCGAAGCCGTACTTCGGCTACTCCGACAACACCAACGTCCTGAACCACCTGTACCGGCTGGGCGTCGTGGCGTACCACGGCGGGTCGGTGCTGGTGCACCTCGGCCGGCCGGGCCGGCCGCACCCGCTGACCTTCGACTCCTTGCGCGCGGCCCTCTTCACCTCCGGCTGGTACGACCTGGCCCCCGCTCCGCAGTGGGGCGACCGCCCGGGCGACTGGCGCGACCCGGCGACGCTGGCCGACGAGCCCGAGATGCTCCCGGGCGAGGGCTGGCGTTGGCAGGGGCCGTCCCGGGTGGTCGAGGGACGCACCTGGGGCGGCAACCTGGAGATCCTGCACTGGCTGCTGGCGGCCGACCGGGTGCCCACCGCCCGGGAACTGGCCGGGTCGGTGCTGATGGTCGAGACCTCGGAGGAGCTTCCCTCGGCCACCGAGGTCTTCCGGATCCTGCGCAACATGGGGGAGCGGGGGCTGCTGGCCGGCTTCCCGGCGGTCCTCGTCGGCCGGGCGAAGGCCTGGGACTTCGAGCGGCCGCACACCCCCGTCGAGCGGCGCGACTGGGCCGACGCGCAGCGCGACGCGGTCACCCGGGCGCTCGCCGCCTACCGCCCCGACGCGGTGGTGGTCTTCGACGTCGACCTCGGCCACACCGACCCGCAGCTGATCGTCCCGTACGGCGGCGAGGTCCGGGTCGACGCCGTCGCCCGCCGCGTCTCGGTGCGCTACTGACCGCCGCCTCCCACCTCGCCTGCCTCGCTCGCGCGAGCGCCCGTGGCCTCCCGGCGGCGACACCGCGCGAGCGACCCGGTGATCAGGACGTCATGGACGTTACCCGGCCGTTTTAGCGTTCATGGCGTCCTGATCACCGGAGGTTGGGCCGTGGTCAGTTGCGGCGTTCGTCGATCGCGTCGGTGACCAGGCGGACAATCCGAGCGGGGTGTCGCAGTATGTCGTCCGCCGTGAAGCGCAGCACCAGCCAGCCCGCCGCGCGTAGTGCGTTGAGCCGGGCCACGTCGCGCTGGAAGTGGCTGCGCTCCCGGTGGTGATCTCCCTCGTACTCGATGGCGATCCGCCACCGGGGGTAGGCGAGGTCGACGCGGCCGAGGAAGACGCGTCCTCGCTGCGCGTGGGAGCCATACACGTCATGCTGCGCGGTCAGGGCTGGCAGACCGGCGTCGTGCAGGACGAGCCGGACCCGGGTCTCCATCGGGGACTCGGTCAGCGGCTCCGCCAGTGTGAGCACCTCGCGCAGTTGGGCGGTGCCGGGCCAGCCGCTGTGCGTGTCCAGGTAGCCGCCCAACGCGGCGAGCTTGAGCACCCGCCGATGCAGCAGCGCATCCACGGCGACCAGCGCGTCTGCCCGAGGCAACTGCCGTCCGAGGTCGAAGGCCGTACGGACGCCGGTGGTCACCGGCAGGCCGGCTAACCGGGTGATCTCCTGGGCGGCGAGCGACCGTTGGTCGACCGACACACGTTCGGTGGAGCGACGGCGGGCCGCACCCGGCAGCGTGACGAAGACCGGGCTCGCGCGCGGGAGGAGGTCCACGCCCCACAGAAATGCCGCGCTGAGACCGCTGATGGCGGCCCCCGCCGGCAGGGTCAGGGCAACGGCGTCGCACCACATCCGGTGGTCGTCCTCACGATAACCGTCGAGGTGGACGTAGACGTCGGGCAGCAGCCGGCGCCAGGACGGCCCACGAAGCATCCGCCACGTGACCAGGCCAGCGGCGACGGCACGACTGCCGGAGAACGGGAGGAATGCCAAACCTCTGGGAATGCGTGGCGCCCGTGGCATACAGACAGCCTGCCGCTACGGCCGGTAACGCGCTGCCCCGAAGTCGGCGCCACCTCCCCGCGGTCCCGGCGCGTGCGGGTGGCGGCTCCGGCGGTAGCGACGCCTTGCGGCAGCGGCGGGGTACGGGTCGCGGCCATGCCATCTCCGTGTCGCCAGCCGGAGCACCGGCCAGCGCCCGACGGCCAGCGCCGGTCGGTCAGCCCCGACGACCTGGCGTCTGGTACCCCTGGCGTCGGGTGGCATGGAAGCCTGCTGACCTGGCGCCCGCTGGCTTGGCGGCGGCGCCCATCAGGCGGCGTCGAGCACGGCGAACGCCCGGACGGGGAAGGTGCCCATGCCGGCCACCTTCGGCGGGGCGGCGGTGAACCGGAAGCCGGTCGGCGGCAGCGCGTCCAGCCCGGTCAGGTGCTCCACGATCGGGACGCCGGCGGCCAGCAGGGTGCTGTGCGCGGGGCGCTCGCCGGCCGCCGCCGGACTCATGTCGTCGATGTTGATCGAGTCGATGCCGACCAGGGCGGCGCCCGCGTCGACCAGTGCCCGGGCGCCGTCCCCGGTGAGGTAGGGCGCCTCCGGCGACGCGTACCGGTCGCTGTTGAAGTGCGCCGACCAACCGGTGTGCAGCAGCACCGCGCACCCGGCGACGTCGTACGGCGCCAGCAGCAGCCGGTCCACCGCGCGGGTGCCGGCCGGCACCCGGACCACGACGCCCGGCAGGTCGGCGAGGCGCTCCAGCGGGGTACCGGCGAGGTCGGCACCCTCGGCGTAGCGGTGGGCGGGCGTGTCCACGTACGTGCCGGTGTTGGCGATCATGTCGATGCGCGCCACCTGGAACTCGGTGCCCGAGGCGTAGTTGGCCCGGGACGCCTCGCGGGTCAGCCACTCGGTGATCCGCGGCGCCGGCCAGCCCGGCAGGGTGGTCATTCCGTCGACGACCACGTGGCTCAGCTCCACCAACCGGCGCCGGGTCGTGCCGTCCGGGCCGCCGGCCACGCCCCGGCCGCCCTTGTGCGGCTCCTCGACGATCGTCTTGCCGGTGATCCTGACCTCGGCCACCATCAGCAGCCCGAGGTGCCGGACGAGGAGCGCCGCCAGCTCGTCGTCGTCGATGTCGCGGCCGGGGATGTCCAGCCGGAACCCGTCCGTCCGCAACCCGCCGCCGTTGGCGAAGGTGACCTCCGCGTCGAACTGTGCCCGCCACTGGTTGCCCATGCGCGCAGCCGATCACGGCCGGCCGTCCCCGTCAAGATCCTTCCCGGCCGCCCCGACCCGTACCCGCCGCTGGCCGACCTCGTGGACCGTGCCGTGTCCGCCATCCCCCGGCCGGGCGGTGTCCGCGTCTCCGCCGGGCCGTGTCCGCCTCGCCGCGCCGCGCCGTGCCCGCGATCACGTGGCTCGGCCGTGCCCGCGACCCCTCACCGGGCCGTGCCCGCCGCCCCCGGCCGGGCGCTGCCCCCGGCCGGGCGCCGCGCCCGCCGGCGGTGCCCTACAGGGATGTACGGCGCCGCCGGCGGGTGGCGACGGCAGGTCACGTCGCCGGGGCCGCAGCCGGGACGGAGCTGCGGGCCTCCCCGAACAGGTCCGCGCACCCCGGCCGCCGCTTCGGCGGCTCGATCCCGGCTGGCAGGTTCCATCCTCGGTCGCCGGGCGGCCCGCGTCTTGAACATCGATGCTCGATTGGCCGCCGGAGCGCGAGGTGTGGCCGACGCCGACGCGGCCAGCGTCGATCAGCCGTTCGGCGCCGGTCTGAGCGGGGTGGCGGGCGTGGTCCAGGGTCGGCACCATGGCTGGCTTCCTGCCGTGGCCCTCTGGCCGACCCCGTCGGGCTGGTCCGGTGCGGGTGGTTCAGTCCGCCCGGCCGTGGGTGAGCAGCCGGCGCAGGCGGGCCGGCGGGTGGCCGACGTGCTCCCGGAGCACACGGGTGAGGTGCGCCTGGTCGGCGAAGCCGTGCTCCGCCGCCACGACGCGCAACGGCCGCCCGTCCGCCTCGGCGAGGGTGTCCAGCACTGCCTGGACCCGTAGCCGGTTGCGGTAGGCGGTGAGGCTGCTGCCGGTGACCCGCTGGAACACCCGGCTCAGGTGGTGTGGTGAGGCGCCCACCTCCCGCGCCACCTGGTCGAGCGTGAGGGAGAAGTCGCGGGCCATGAGCACCTCCCGGGCCCGGTCGGCGAGGCGACGGTGGGCGGCCGCGGTGGCGGGGCGTCGGCCGACGACGTGTCCCAGGTCCGCCTCCGGCGGCTCGGCCCGGGCGTTGACGAAGCCGAGCACCCTGCCGAGGAAGCGGTGCAGCCGCTCCGCCATCTCGAACGGGTCCAGCCCTCGCCGGAACTCCGTGACGAGCATCCGGTGTGCCAGGTCGAGTGGCGCGTCCGAGGTGCCGTCCCAGCCGGTGGTCGCCAGCCAGCGCGCTGCGTCCCGGTGTTCGGCGAGGACCGTCGGCTCGATCTCCAGGGACGTGAACGTGTCGCGACCAAGCGGGTGGGACACCTGCATCTCGTCGCCCGGCCGGGTGAGCAGCAGCGAGGTGGCGTCCGAGAACGTCGTACGACCGTTGATGCGCCGTCGGTAGGCGCCCGACCAACCGAGATCGACCCTGTAACGCAGCAGGACCGTCGGCGCCGTCCAGCCGCGGCTCTCGACGCCGCAGCGCACCGTGGAGATCGAGATCCCCGCCGGGTGGCCCAGCACCCGCTGGCGGCAGGATCCGGTCGTCCGGCGTGGGTCGCTGCCGACTTCCCCGGGCATCAGTCCTCCCCCTCGGTCGACCGTCGCGGATCGTCGCCGATACAACGTACGCGGGGGTGTCTCGTCGGGCCGGAGAGATAGTGTCGACCAGGACCCCCCGCCCGACCGGGCGAGGGGTGATCGTCGTGTCGTCCGCTGGAAGTGATCACATGCTCACCGGTCTGTTCTCCGCCGCCCTGGCCGACCCCGGGCTGGCCCGGGCACGTGACCTGGCGCGCTCCGGTGCCGCGCAGGTCGACGGCCTCGACATCACCGCGCCGGCCGCGCTGCGCCCGTTCGCGGTCGCCGCGGTCGCGGCCGACCGGGCCGGCGACGGCGGGGGCGCCGGCCGTCCGGTGCTCGCCGTGACGGCCACCACGAGGGAGGCCGACGACCTGGCCGCGGCGCTGGGCAGCCTGCTCCCGCCCGAGCAGGTGACGGTCTTCCCGTCCTGGGAGACGCTGCCGCACGAGCGCCTGTCGCCCCGCTCCGACACCGTGGGCCGGCGGCTCGCCGTGCTGCGCCGGCTGGCGCATCCGGGGTCGGCCGACGCGCACGGGCGCACCGGCCCCCTGCGGGTGGTCGTGGCACCCGTCCGGTCGGTGCTGCAACCGCAGCTCAAGGGCCTCGGCGACCTGGAGCCGGTGCAGCTCGCCGCCCGGCAGGAGGCCGACCTGGAGGAGGTCGCCCGCCGGCTGACCGACATGGCGTACGCGCGGGTCGACCTGGTCACCAAGCGGGGCGAGTTCGCCGTGCGCGGCGGCATCCTGGACGTCTTCCCGCCCACCGACGAGCACCCGTCCCGGGTCGAGTTCTGGGGCGACGAGGTGGAGGAGATCCGCACCTTCGCCGTCGCCGACCAGCGCACCATCGAGCAGGTCCCCGGGCTCTGGGCGCCGCCGTGCCGGGAGCTGCTGCTCACCCCGTCGGTGCGCCGGCGGGCCGCCGCCCTCGCCGGGGAGCACCCGGAGCTGGCCGAGATCCTCGACAAGCTGGCCGAGGGCATCCCGGTGGAGGGGATGGAGTCGCTCGCCCCGGCGCTGATCGGCGCCGACTCGATGGAGCTGCTGCTGGACGCCATGCCGGCCGGCACACACGTGCTGCTCTGCGACCCGGAGCGGATCCGCACCCGGGCGCACGACCTGGTGCGTACCTCGGACGAGTTCCTCCAGGCGAGCTGGGCCGCCGCGGCCGTCGGCGGCCAGGCCCCGGTCGACCTCGGCGCCGCCGCCTTCCGCACCCTGGGCGACGTCCGCGCCGCCGCCGCGAAGCTGCGCCAGCCCTGGTGGACGCTGTCGCCGTTCGGGCTGGCGGAGGCGGAGGCCGCCCCGGCGCGGCAGCCCTGGGAGGACGCGCCGGAGGCGGCCGACGTCACCCCCGACGACGCGATCGCGGTGACCCTGGCCGCCCAGCCGGCCCCGCTCTACCACGGCGAGACCGCCCGGGTGGTCGACGACCTGAAGCGCTGGGTCGGCGAGGGCTGGTCGGTCGCGCTGGTCTTCGAGGGGCACGGTCCCGCCCAGCGGGCCGTCGAGGTGCTCCGCGACGCCGGCCTCGGCGCGCGGCTGACCGAGGAGGTCCCGACCGCGCCCGGCTCCGGCGAGGTGCTGGTCACCTGCGGCGGCCTGACCGGCGGGTTCGTCGACGAGGCGTCCCGTTTCGCGCTGCTCACCGGCAACGACGTCACCGGCGGGCGGGGCACCTCCACCCGCGACATGCGCAGGATGCCCAGCCGGCGGCGCAACACCATCGACCCGCTGGAGCTGAAGGCCGGCGACCACGTCGTGCACGAGCAGCACGGCATCGGCCGCTACGTCGAGCTGGTGCAGCGCACCGTCAACGGCGCCTCCCGGGAGTACCTGGTCATCGAGTACGCCGCGAGCAAGCGCGGCCAGCCCGGCGACCGGCTCTTCGTCCCCACCGACCAGCTCGACCAGCTCTCCCGCTACGTCGGCGGCGAGCAGCCCACCCTGCACAAGATGGGCGGCTCGGACTGGCAGAAGTCCAAGGCCCGGGCCCGCAAGGCGGTCCGCGAGATCGCCGCGCAGCTCATCCAGCTCTACGCCGCCCGCAAGGCGTCGAAGGGGCACAACTTCGGCCCTGACACGCCGTGGCAGCGGGAGCTGGAGGACGCCTTCCCGTGGCAGGAGACGCCGGACCAGCTCGCCGCCATCGAGGAGGTCAAGCGGGACATGGAGCAGACCGTCCCGATGGACCGGCTGATCTGTGGCGACGTCGGCTACGGCAAGACCGAGATCGCGGTCCGGGCGGCGTTCAAGGCGGTGCAGGACGGCAAGCAGGTCGCGGTGCTGGTCCCCACCACGCTGCTGGTGCAGCAGCACTACAACACGTTCGCCGAGCGGATGAGCCAGTTCCCGGTGACCATCAAGCAGCTCTCCCGCTTCCAGACGCCGAAGGAGGCCGAGCGGACCCTGGAGATGGCCGCCGAGGGCACCGCCGACATCGTCATCGGCACCCACCGGCTGCTCCAGGCGGCGACCCGGTTCAAGTCGCTCGGCCTGGTCATCGTCGACGAGGAGCAGCGCTTCGGCGTCGAGCACAAGGAGCACCTCAAGACGATGCGCGCCTCGGTCGACGTGCTGAGCATGTCGGCCACCCCGATCCCGCGCACCCTGGAGATGGCGATCACCGGCATCCGGGAGATGTCCACCATCGCCACCCCGCCCGAGGAGCGGCACCCTGTGCTCACCTTCGTCGGCGCGCACGACGACCGGCAGGTGGCCGCCTCCATCCACCGCGAGCTGCTCCGCGACGGGCAGGTCTTCTACCTGCACAACCGGGTCGAGTCGATCGACCGGACGGCCCGCAAGCTCCGCGAGCTGGTGCCCGAGGCGCGGGTCGCGGTGGCGCACGGCCAGATGGGCGAGGAGGCCCTGGAGAAGGTCATGGTCGGCTTCTGGGAGAAGGAGTTCGACGTACTGGTCTGCACCACGATCGTGGAGTCCGGCATCGACATCCCGAACGCCAACACGCTGATCGTGGAGCGGGCCGACCTGCTCGGCCTGGCCCAGCTGCACCAGATCCGCGGCCGCGTCGGCCGGGGCCGGGAGCGGGCGTACGCGTACTTCCTCTACCCGCCGGAGAAGCCGCTCACCGAGCACGCCCACGAGCGGCTGGCCACCATCGCCCAGCACACCGAGCTGGGCGCGGGCATGTACGTGGCGATGAAGGACCTGGAGATCCGGGGCGCCGGCAACCTGCTCGGCGGCGAGCAGTCCGGGCACATCGAGGGCGTCGGCTTCGACCTGTACGTGCGGATGGTCGGCGAGGCGGTCTCCGCGTTCAAGGGCGAGCGGCCCGAGGAGGAGACCGAGGTCAAGGTCGACCTGCCGGTCGACGCGCACCTGCCGCACGACTACGTCGGCGTGGAACGGCTGCGCCTGGAGATGTACCGCAAGCTCGCCGAGGCCCGCGACGAGGAGCGGCTGCGCGAGGTGGTCGCCGAGATGACCGACCGCTACGGCGAGCCGCCGGCCCCGGTGCAGAACCTGGTCGCGGTGGCCCGGTTCCGCCTGCGGGCCCGCCGCTACGGCCTGACCGACGTCTCCATGCAGGGCAAGCACATCCGGTTCGGCCCGCTGCCGCTGCCCGACTCGAAGCAGCTGCGGCTCAAGCGCTACCACCCGGACTCGGTCTACAAGCAGGCGCTCGACCAGGTCAGCGTGCCCCGGCCGAGCACCCGGCGGATGGGCGGCGAGCCGCTGCGCGACCAGGCACTGCTGGAGTGGTGCGCGCAGCTCCTCTCCGACGTCCTGGGCGAACCGGCGGTGGCGGGGGCCTCCGCGAGGTGAGCGCCGGGCGGCGAATGCGCGGCGGGGCGGACCCCGTGGCGCGGGGACGGGAGAGCGGTGGGCGGCGTCGCCCTGGCCCGGGGCGGCATGAGAGAGTGACCGTCATGCGTGCTCGCCGTCTTGTCGCCGTCGCCAGCGTGGCGCTCGGCCTCGTCGCCCTCTCCGGTTGCCGTGCCGAGCCCGGTGTCGCCGCCTACGTCGGCGACCTGCGGATCACCGAGGATGCCGTCACCGGGGTCGTCGACGACCTGCGGGCGAAGAACCCGACGCCGACCGGGCAGCCGGAGGCGCCCGACGGGCGGCCTCCCGCACCGGCGCCGCAGCTCCCCGGCCGCGGCCAGGTCGTCAGCGTGCTGGTGCTGGCCGAGGTCTGCGAGCGGGTCTCCGCCGAGAAGAACTACCAGCCGCGCGGGCAGGTGGCGCCGGAGCAGCTCGCCCAGCAGTTCGGCCTGTCACCCGACAGCGGCTACGTGCGTCAGGTCGCCGCGCTCTACACCTGCCTCTCGGGGATGCCGACCGGGGCGCCGGCCCAGCCGACCGCGCAGGAGCTGGCGGACGTGGTGGCGGCCGGCCGCAAGGCGGGTGCCATCCCGGCCGACGTGACCGACGAGGCGGCCGCCGGCCAGCTCGACGGCGAGCAGTTGCGCGCCGCGCTGGCCACCCGCAAGTCGCTGGCCGAGGTGGTCGCCGCGTACGACGTGACGGTCAACCCCCGCTACCGGCCGCTGGAGTTCCCGGTGCTGAGCTTCTCCGGCGACGCGCCGGCGGTGAGCGTGCCCTTGGGCGAGGCCGGCTCCGACGCGGTCACCGACGTCTCCACCCCCGACCCGCTGCCCACCGCCCCGCCCCAGGCCGCCGGCGGGACCGACAGCTGAGCATGCCGGCCCGGATCGTCCTGCTCGTCACCTCGCCCCGGCTGCCGGCAGGGTTGCTGACCGCCGCCGCCTGGGACGTCGTACGCCGGCATCCGGTGCTGGCCGGGGCGGAGAGCGAGCTGACGACCGCGCTCCGCGTCGCGGGCGCCGAGGTCACGGTGGTCGACGGCCGGGCGACGGAGGCGCTGCTCGACGGCGCGGCCCGGCACGGCGCCGTGGTGTGGCTGGCCGGCCCGGCGGGCGACGAGTCGCTGGCCCGGGAGCTGGGGCTGCGGCTGGCCCGCGAGCCCGGCCTGGCCGAGCTGGAGCTGATGTACGGCTCCTGGGACCCGCCGGGCGCCCGGCTGCTCGACGCGGTGGCGGTGATGGACCGGCTGGCCTCGCCGGGCGGCGATCCGTGGAAGCGGGCGCAGACCCACCGCAGCCTGGCCGGCTTCCTGATCGAGGAGTGCTACGAGGCGTACGACGCGATCAGCGCCGGGGACACCGACGCGCTGCGCGAGGAGCTGGGCGACGTGCTGCTCCAGGTGGTGCTGCACGCCCGCCTCGCGGAGGAGCTGCCCGAGGGGGAGCGGTGGAGCGTCGACGACGTGGCCGCCGGGCTGGTCGACAAGATGGTCCGGCGCAATCCGCACGTCTTCGCCGACGCCGAGGCGGGCACGCTGGAGGAGATCGAGGCCAGCTGGGAGAGGATCAAGCGGGCCGAGAAGGCGCGTGACTCGGTGCTGGACGGCATCGCGCTGAGCCAGCCCGCCCTCGCCCTGGCCGCCAAGATCCTGGAACGCGCCGGGCGGGTCGGCCTCGCCGTACCGCCGCCGCTCGTCGGATCCGAGGCGGACCCGGAGGCGAGGCTCGGCTCAGGCCTGCTCGCCACGGTCGCGGCGGCCCGCGAGGCGGACCTGGATCCGGAGGCGGCCCTGCGCCGCGCCGCCCTGGCCTACGCGGACGCGGTCCGCGCCGCCGAGAAGGCCTGAGCCGACCCGGTAGGGTCGGCGGGTGGAATCGTTTGTGCCGCTCGCGGAGCGGATCGTCGACGCGCTGCTGGAGAGCCGACCGGGGCTCGCGACCACCACCGGCGACCACCGGTTCGACGACCGGCTGCCGGACCTCTCCGCCGAGGCGGTCGCGGCCGACCAGGCGATGCTGAGGGACGCCGCGGACGCGCTCGCGGAGCTCGACCCGGACGCCCTGGACGTCGAGCAGCGCGTCGACCACGCGCTGCTCACCTCGTTCGTGGACCGGGAGCTGTTCGAGTCCGGCGACATCCGCGCCCACGAGTGGGACCCGCTGCGGCACAACCCCGGCCCGCTGCTGCACGCGCTGCTCGCCCGCCCGTACGCGCCGGTCGAGGTCCGGCTGACCAGCCTGTCGGGCCGGCTCGCCGCCGTACCGGACGCGCTGGCGACCGCGCGCGCGACGCTGCGCGACATGCCGCGGATCCACACCGAGACGGCGGTCGGGCAGTTCACCGGCACGGCCGCGCTGATCCGCGACGAGGTGCCCGCGCTGCTCGCCCGGGCCCCCGCCCTGCACGACCGGGTCGAGCCGGCCGCCACCGCGGCGATCGCCGCGCTGGAGGAGTTCGTCGCGTGGCTGCGTCAGGGGCTGGCCGCCGACGGCGGCCCGGGGCGGGACCCGCGGCTGGGCCGCCGTCGCTGGGAGGCGCGGCTCTGGCACACCCTCGACACCGAGCTGGGGGCCGCCGAGATCCAGCGTCGGGCCTGGGCCAACCTGGACCGGGTCGGCGAGGAGATCCGCGCGGCGGCCGTCGAGCTGGTCGGCGGCCCGGCCGACGACGAGACCGTACGCCGGGCGCTGGACCTGTTGGCCGCCGAGCACCCGGACGACCACACCATCGTGGAGCTCGCCTCGGTCACGCTGGACGAGGCGACCGACTTCGTGCGCGCCCACGACCTGGTCACGCTGGTCGACGACCCGTGCGTGATCCAGGAGATGCCCCAGTTCGCCCGGGGCGTGGCGGTCGCCTACTGCGACTCGCCCGGCCCACTGGAGACGGCGGACGTGCCGACGTTCTACTGCATCGCGCCCACCCCGGCGGAGTGGCCCGCGCACCGGGTCGACTCCTTCTACCGGGAGTACAACGACCACATGATCCGCAACCTGACCGTGCACGAGGCGATGCCGGGGCACTTCCTCCAGCTCGCCCACGCCCGCCGGCACGTCGGCCCCACCCGGGTACGCGCGCTGACCGAGTCGGGGCCCTTCATCGAGGGCTGGGCGGTCTACACGGAGGAGCTGATGGCCGGCCTCGGCTTCGGCGGCCTGCCGGTGCGGTTGCAGCAGCTCAAGATGCAGCTCCGGATGACCATCAACGCGCTGCTGGACCAGCTCGTGCACTGCGAGGAGCTGCCGGAGGCCGAGGCGATGGCGCTGATGACCGGGCGGGGCTTCCAGGAGGAGGGCGAGGCGGCCGGCAAGTGGCGGCGCGCGCTGCTCACCTCGACGCAGCTCTCCACGTACTTCGTCGGCTACAGCGAGGTGGCGGCGATCGCCGCCGCCCGCCCGGCCGACGTGCCGGTACGCGACTGGCACGACGCGATGCTCGCCCACGACTGTCCGCCCCCGCGCCACCTGCGCACCCTGCTCGGCGTCTGAGGGCACCCGCCGGCAGCCCGGAGCGGCCGGGCGCGGTGCTCCGGGGCCGGGCGTCGCGCCCGTCGCCGGGTGGGTCGCGCGTGCCGGGCCGGTCAGGAGCTGGCCGGGCGGCGGTCCACCACGCCGGCGTCGGGCGGGAGGTCGAAGGCTGTGCCGTCGACGGTCTCCCGGTAGCGGTTCAGCGTCAGCTCGACCTGCCTGCCGTCGATCCTCCCGGTGAAGCGGCCGAGCGCCCCCTCGGTGGTCACGCAGGCGGTGAAGTCCTCGGCGGAGCGCTTCACGTCGACGCAGGTGGCGTGGCGCCCGGCGAGGGTGGTGTCGCTCTGGGCGATGACGGCGTCCGGGTCCAGCGCGGCGGCCGTCAGCAGCCCCACCACGACCGGCGGCGTGACCAGGCCCCGCTGCTTGGCCTCGGCGAACAAGGTCACCGTGGGCTTCGCGTTGGCCGCGGGCGGGGCCTCCAGGGTGCAGGACGCGCGGCCCGCGGCGGTCTCGCAGCGGGCCGTCGCCTCCGGCGTGACCGTGAGCTTGCCGCCGGGCCAGGTGTACGCGGAGCGAACCGGGTCCTGGGTCTGGGCGATGCTGGCGCTCTGCCCGCCGGGGAGCTGGTAGTCGGCGGAGTAGGTCAGCTCCAGCGCCCCGTCGAGCCGGGCGGCCAGGTCGTTCACCAGATCGGACCGGCCGATCGCCCGGCCGGCGTCGTCGAGGGTCTGGCAACCGGTCACCGTGAGCGACGCGATGACCGACACGGCGAGCATGCGGAGGGTGGTCGAGGCGGCGGGCATGGCGCCCAGCCTCGCCGATGGGGTCAACCGCGCGCAAACCCGTTGTCGGTTGAGGCACGAGAATCCGGGAATGTCCCCGTAAAGCATCGCCCGGAGACACGTTCCGGGTGGGGCTCGCGGACGACCGGACCGCCCGCGTCCGAGCGCCGCCCGATACGCTGCGTTCAACATCTGCCTCAGCCGCACCGTCGCGGCCCACACCGGACCGGAACACACAAACGAGGAGCGACTCAGTGGCAACCATCGAGGGAATCGTCGCGCGGGAGATTCTGGACTCGCGGGGCAACCCGACCGTCGAGGTCGAGGTCGGGCTCGACGACGGCACGATCGCCCGGGCGGCGGTGCCCTCCGGCGCCTCCACGGGCGCCTTCGAGGCGATCGAACTGCGCGACGGTGACGCCGACCGCTACCAGGGCAAGGGCGTCGAGAAGGCGGTCTCGAACATCGAGGACAAGATCGTCGACGAGCTGGTCGGCTACGAGGCCAGCGAGCAGCGGCTGATCGACCAGAAGATGCTCGACATCGACGGCACCGACAGCAAGTCCGAGCTGGGGGCGAACGCCATCCTCGGCGTCTCCCTGGCCGTGGCCAAGGCGGCGGCCGGCAGCGCCGAGCTGAGCCTCTTCCGCTACCTCGGCGGCCCGAACGCGCACCTGCTGCCCGTGCCGATGATGAACATCCTCAACGGCGGCGCGCACGCCGACTCCAACGTGGACGTCCAGGAGTTCATGGTCGCGCCGATCGGCGCGCCCAGCTTCCGCGAGGCGCTGCGCTCCGGCGCGGAGGTCTACCACGCGCTCAAGTCGGTGCTGAAGAAGAAGGGCCTCTCCACCGGCCTCGGCGACGAGGGCGGCTTCGCGCCGAACCTGCCCACCAACGCCGCCGCCCTGGACCTGATCGCCGAGGCGGTCGAGAAGGCCGGCTACCGGCTCGGCACCGACATCGTCTTCGCGCTCGACGTGGCGGCCACCGAGTTCTTCGACAACGGCACCTACACCTTCGAGGGTGCCGCGAAGACCGCCGACGAGATGAGCAGCTACTACACCAAGCTCGCCGGCGACTACCCGATCGTGTCGATCGAGGACCCGCTGGCCGAGGACGACTGGGCCGGCTGGCAGGCGCTGACCGCCTCGGTCGGCGACCGCATCCAGATCGTCGGCGACGACCTCTTCGTCACCAACCCGCAGCGGATCGCCCGGGGCATCGCCGAGCGTGCCGCCAACGCGGTGCTGGTCAAGGTCAACCAGATCGGTTCGCTGACCGAGACCCTGGACGCGGTGGACCTCGCCCACCGGGCCGGCTTCCGCTGCATGATGAGCCACCGCTCCGGCGAGACCGAGGACACCACCATCGCCGACCTGGCGGTGGCCACGGGCTGCGGCCAGATCAAGACCGGTGCCCCGGCCCGCTCGGACCGGGTCGCGAAGTACAACCAGCTCCTGCGGATCGAGGAGGAGCTGGGCGACGCGGCGCGGTACGCCGGGGCGGGCGCCTTCCCGCGCTACCGTTCCGCCTGAGACTCGCGAGGCCTCGGGGGAGGGGTGTGACGACGATGCAGCAGCGGCGCACACCGGGTGGTCAGCGTCCCACCCGGCGGCCGGGTCACTCCGGTCGCCCGGGCGGGGCCCGGGGCGCCCGGGCGACCGTCCGCGAGGGCGGCGTCCGCGCCGAGTCGCGGGCCACCGCCGGTCGCGCGCCGGGGGCGTCCCGGGGCGCCGAGGGCGTACGCTCCGCGAGCCGGCCCGCCGCGGCCCGTCGTACGGCCGCCGGCACCGTCAAGCGGCTCTCCGCACCCCGCTCCCGGGGCCTCACCGGGCGCGCCACCGTGCTCTTCGCGGTGCTGATCGCGCTCGCCCTGGCCTACACCTACCCGGTGCGGGTCTACCTCGACCAGCAGGCCGACATCGAGCGGATGGAGGCGGCCCAGGCCGCCCAGCGCAGGGCGATCGAGGAGCTCTCCGAGCGGGCGGCCAAGTGGCAGGACAAGGAATACATCAAGATCAAGGCCAGGGAGCGGTTCTTCATGGGCCCGCCCGGCGAGACGCTGCTGGTGGTGCTCTCCGACCCGGAGGGCGCCGCCCGGGACGCCGGTTCGTCGGCCACGCCGTCGACGCCCGTCACGCGCGATCCCTGGTACGACACCCTCTGGTCGAGCGTGCGGGCCGCCAACGGCGAGCAGCCCGGCCGGTGAGCACCACCCGGACACCGAACGAGAGATGGGCACCGTGACTGTCGTACCACCGCAGGAGCCGGCGGCGGACTCCGTACCCCTGCCGCGGCGCGAACCGGCCACCGAGGCCGACCTGGCCGCGGTGGCCGCGCAGCTCGGGCGCCCGCCCAGGGGCACCCGGGCCGTCGCCCACCGCTGCCCCTGCGGCCTGCCCGACGTGGTGGAGACGACCCCGCGCCTGGCCGACGGCACCCCCTTCCCGACCCTGTTCTACCTGACCTGCCCCCGGGCGACGGCGGCGTGCAGCCGGCTGGAGTCGGCGGGGTTGATGCGGGAGATGGCCGACCGGTTGGCCGCCGACCCCGAGCTGGCCGCGCGCTACCGGGCCGCGCACGAGGACTACCTGGCCCGCCGGGACGCCATCGGCGAGGTGCCGGAGATCGCCGGCATCTCCGCCGGAGGGATGCCCGGCCGGGTGAAGTGCCTGCACGTGCACCTCGGGCACGCGCTGGGGGCCGGGCCGGGGGTGAATCCGCTCGGCGACGAGACGCTCGCGCTGGTGGAGAAGTGGTGGGCGGCGGGGCCCTGCGTCGACGTGCCGGCGGCCGAGTGACCATGGCGGGGGCGGACGGCGGCGCGGCGGGGGCCGACGAGATCGTGGTGCGCCGGGCCCGCACCTCCGACGTGCGCGGCATCCGGCGGCTGGTCGACACCTACACCGACGACCGGCGGCTGCTCAGCAAGGCCACCGTCACCCTCTACGAGGACGTGCAGGAGTTCCGGGTCGCGGTCCGTGCGGACGGCACCGTGGTCGGCTGCGGGGCGCTGCACGTCATGTGGGAGGACCTGGCCGAGATCCGTACGGTGGCCGTCGACCCGTCCTGCCGGGGCCACAAGATCGGCCACCGGATCGTCACCGAGCTGGTCGACGCCGCCCGCGAGCTGGGCGTGGCCCGGGTCTTCGTGCTCACCTTCGAGACCCGGTTCTTCGGCTCGTTCGGCTTCACCGAGATCGACGGCGCGCCGGTGCCGCAACCGGTCTACGAGCAGCTGCTGCGCTCCTACGACGAGGGCGTCGCCGAGTTCCTGGACCTGGAGCGCGTCAAGCCGAACACCCTCGGCAACACCCGGATGCTGCTGCGTCTCTGACCGGGCGGCGCCGGGTGGTCCTCCCGTCCCGGGCCCGCGCCCGACGCTCAGCCGCGGCGCGGGTGGGCGGCGAAGAAGTCCCAGACGAGCTCGCTGGCGACGAGACCCGCGTCGGGGTCGGCGAGCTCGCCGGCCGGCGCCCCGGGCCACGAGTGCCCCATGTCGGGCAGGGTGTAGACGGTGACGTCGCTGCCGTCGCCGCACCGCGCGTCGGTCCGGGTGACCCGCGCCGCGCCCGCCGGCGGCCTGCCGGGCGCCGGTACGCAGCGGAGCCGCCGCTGCCAGGTTCGTACGCCCTCGGCGAAGACCTCGGCGTAGCGGTCCTGCCCGCCGATGAACGTGATCACCGAGACCGGCCGCCGGGGCACGTAGGTCTCGGGGGCCGTCCGGGGGCCGCTGTAGCCGCCGCTTACCACGCCGATCGCCGCGAAGAGCCCCTCGGCCTCGACGGCGGCGCGGAAGCTCATGTCCCCACCGTTGGAGATCCCCGCGAGGTAGACCCGGTCCGGGTCGGCCCGCCACGTCCGCACGAGGTGGGCGGTGAGTTCCCGGAGGAAGCCCACGTCGTCGGCCGTGCCGCAGCAGATCAGCGCGTTGAAGCCGCCGTTACGCCCGTCCGGGTACGCGACCAGGAAGTTCTCCCGGTCGGCCACGGCGTCCAGCCCCGCCGTCTCCCGCAGCCGCGCGCCGCTGCCGGGATAGAAGTGCAGGGCGATCACCAGCGCGGTGGGCCGCGCGGGGTCGTAGCCGGGCGGGGCGTGCAGCAGGTAGCCCCGGTCGGTCCCGCCGTGCGGCAGGGTGAGCCGGTGGTCGCCGGCGGCGGGGCGTTCGACGGCCCCCGAAGGCGACGGAGCCGGCGTCGCGCGGGGCTGACCCCGGTCCCCGCCGCACGCCGTGGCGACGACGGCGAGGACCAGCCCCGTCAGCACCGATACCGTCCGTCGCACGCCCCGCCCCCTCCGTGACCCGGCTCCACACTGGATGGCCCGGCCCGCCGGGGCAACCCTTTCGGTCCAGGCCGAAGGGAGGCAGGCTGCTGGCATGCTCCGTCTCCACCTGGGTCCGGCGGACCTGTGCCGGGTCCGTTTCGCCGACCGCCTGCACCCGGTCGGCACGGCGCTGCTGGCCTGTCAGGCGCTGCACGACGCGGAGACGGCCCTGATGGCGCCGGGACCCGCGGCGGACGCGGCGGCGGCGACGGGCCCGGTCCGCTCCGCCGCCTCCGTGCTGCGGCACCTGCTGCCCGCGCGGGGCCGCCTGCCGGACTTCCTCACCCCGCTGGACGGCCTGGAGTCGGTCGCCGCCGGCCTGGAGGCGATCCGGGCCGTCCCCGTCGGGCGCGTGCGGGCGGAGGTCGCCGCCGCGTACGCCCGGCTGCCCGGAACCCCGCTGCGCCGGCGGTTCGCCGAGGCCGACGGGGAGGCGATGGGCCTTTTCGGCCGGGCCCTGGGCACCTGGCACGACGCGGTGCTCGGGCCGCACTGGGCCGACCTGACGGACGCCCACCGGCACCACGTCGCCGGGGCGTCGGCGCACCTCGCCGCGCACGGCCTGGACGGGCTGCTGAACGCGCTGCATCCGGCGATCCGCTGGGAGGCGTCGACGCTGACGCTGACGGTGCGGACGTGGTGGAGCGCCTCGCTCTCCGGCACCGGTCACGGCCTGCTCCTGCTGCCCTCGCCGCTGGCCGGGCCGCAGCCCCGGGTGCTGGTGGAGCCCGACCGGCCGGTGCTGCTGGTCTATCCCGCGCCGATGCCCCGCCGGGTCGCGGCCGGCGCCCCCGATCCGCTCGGTCGCCTGCTCGGGGCGACCCGCGCGGCGGTGCTGCGCCGGCTCGGCGGCCCCGGCCGGCACACCACCACGGCACTCGGCCAGGCCGTCGGGATCAGCGTCTCCTCGGCGTCCGAGCACGCGGGGGCGCTGCGGGCGGCCGGGCTGGTCAGCAGCGTCCGGGAGGGCGGCGCGGTGCTGCACCGGCTGACGCCGCTCGGCGCCGGACTGCTCGGTGGCGGCGACGACCGGCCGACCGGCGGCACCTGACGTAGGGTTGCTGCCGTGACGACGCGTGTGGCCGCCATCGACTGCGGGACCAACTCGATCCGACTTCTGGTCGCCGACCTGCCCGACGCCTCGGCGGGTCCGCAGGCGCCGCTGGTCGACCTGAGCCGGCGGATGGAGATCGTCCGCCTCGGCCAGGGCGTCGACAAGACGGGGCGGCTCGCCCCGGAGGCGATCGAGCGCACCCGGGTGGCGCTGGCCGCCTACGCCACCGAGATCGAGAAGCTGGGCGCGGAGCGGGTCCGGATGTGCGCCACGTCGGCGTCGCGGGACGCCTCCAACGCCGCCGAGTTCCGCGAGATGGTCGAGCGGACCCTCGGGGTCGCGCCCGAGGTGGTGACCGGCGACGAGGAGGCCCGGCTCTCCTTCACC
Source organism: Micromonospora sp. CPCC 205561 (assembly GCF_036906775.1). NCBI lineage: Bacteria > Bacillati > Actinomycetota > Actinomycetes > Micromonosporales > Micromonosporaceae > Micromonospora > Micromonospora sp. CPCC 205561. The sequence goes on from NZ_JBAKHV010000001.1 coordinate 114,804, forward strand.
GGCGCGGTGCGCGGGCTGCCCGCCGACGCGCGGGAGCCGTACCTGGTCGTCGACATCGGCGGCGGCTCGACCGAGTTCGTCGTCGGCACCCGCGCGGGCGGCGTCGAGGCGGCCGTCTCGATGGACATCGGCTGCGTCCGGATGACCGAGCGGCACCTGCACGGCGACCCGCCGGGCCTCGACGAGGTCGCCGCCGCGCAGGCCGACATCGCGGTCGCGGTGGACCGGGCGCTGGAGGCGGTACCGGGCCGGCAGGCGGCCACGCTGGTCGGGCTCGCCGGGTCGGTCACCACCGTGGTCGCGATCGCCCAGGGCCTCCAGGAGTACGACCCGGACCGCATCCACCACGCCCGGGTGTCCCGTGACGCGGTGGCCGACGTGACCGCCGACCTGCTCGGCAAGAGCCGGGAGCGGCGGCTGGCGATCCCGGTGATGCACCCGGGCCGGGCGGACGTGATCGGGGCCGGCGCCCTGGTGCTCCGGGTGATCATGGAGCGGGCGGGGATGGACTCGCTGGTCGCCTCCGAGCACGACATCCTCGACGGCATCGCCTGGAGCCTCGCCCTGCCGGCGTGACCGGAACCCGCTGGTCACCGGCTCGCCGCTGCCGGCCGCGGGGCGGCGCAAGCCCGGGGGAGGCTGCCTTCGACGGCGCCGGTATGTTTCCGCCGTGCTCGTCGATCCCGCTCAGCTGTTGCCCCGTCCGGTGCTGTGCGTGCTCGGCGTCGGCCTGGACTTCGAGGCCGTGGGCAGGATCGCGGCCGAAGCGGGACGTGCGGCCGGCTTCACGCTCGACGACGAGTACTCCGAGCAGGAGCACGACCCGCGGATGTCCGACGCGTTCGAGGCGAGCCTGGCCGGGGCCAGCTTCACCGACGCCGATCGGGAGGCGGTGGAGGCGCACGACAGCGTCGCGTACGTGCTGTCCCGGCCCCTGCGGGCGTTCGCGATGCCACCGGAGTTGCTGCGGCCGACGTTGCTGGGGGTCTCGCGCGCGGCGCTGGCCGTGTCGGCCGCGCTCCTGCGCGCCGGGGCCACCGCGGTGAAGAACGAGAGCAGCGGTGTCGCGCACGGTCGGGACCGGTGGCTCTGCCTGGCCGACGAGGCGGCCGCCGCGACGACAGGCGCTGAGCTGGCCGGCGTGCTGTACCGCGCCTCGGTCAAGCGACCGATCCGCGCCGGCGGGTCGCTGTACAGCTGCGGGATGCACCTGCTCGGGGCGCCCGACGTGGAACTTCCGGCCACCGCCGGCGGGGTCGAGGAGCGGGTCGCACTGATGGACACGCTGGCGCTGTACCTCCTGACCGACGAGCGGGCGGCGGAGATGGCCGACGGCGAAGGGTTCCGCCGCACCGTCGACTCCCCGCGTTGGCTGCTGGAGCACCGCCCGGACGACCGCCACGAGACCGACGACCTCTTCCACAATCCGCTCGGCTACTGGCGCCTGACACCCGCCTGAACCGGAGTCCCAGGGGCGCCCGGCGTTCTTCTTTGACGCTATTGCGCATTGCACACTAGTCTGCAATGCGTGGACACCACACAACTGCTGAAGGGCGTGCTGGATCTCGCCGTCCTCGCCGTGCTCCGGGAGGAGGACGGCTACGGCTACGACATCCTGCGCCGGCTGCGCGACGCCGGGTTGCAGGAGGTCGGCGACGCCTCGGTCTACGGCACGCTGCGCCGGCTCTACGCCGCCGGCCTGCTGACCACCTACGTCGTGCCGAGCGAGTCCGGCCCGCACCGCAAGTACTACTCCCTCAACGCCGCCGGCCGGGACCAGTTGACCCGCTCCGGCAAACTCTGGCGCTCGTTCGCCACCACCATGGACGCACTGCTCGACGATCGGGGGATGGCGGCATGACCGTCATGGGGCAGGAGATCGCGGACTACGCCGCACGGGTCCGGGCCGCGCTGGCCGACCTGCCGCCGGCAGAGCGCGACGAGTTGACCGAGGATCTGCCGGAGCACCTCGCCGAGGTCGCCGCCGAGACCGGCGGCACGCTGGTCGAGCGGCTCGGCGAGCCCGAGGCGTACGCGGCCGAGCTGCGCGCCGCCGCACGCGTCGGTGCCGTGGCCGGCGGTCGCCGCCTGGACCGTCGCCTCGGCGCCGCCGCCGACCGGCTCCGCGCGCGGGCACACCGTTGGGACGTGCAACTCGGACCACCCCTCGGGTACGCCACCGCCAGCGAGTTCCTCCGGCTGCTGCGGCCGGCGTGGTGGGTGCTGCGCGGCTACCTGGCCGCCATGCTCGTCACGGTCGTCACGACCGGCGACACGTTCGGCGTGCTGCCCGAGCTCAACGGCAGCACGCTGGCCGGCCTGGTGCTGCTCGCCGGCAGCGTGCTCGCCTCGATCTGGCTCGGCCACCACACGCCGGGCCTGACCCGGCCCAAGCGGCGGGTGCTGAACGTCGGCACGGCGGTGCTGGTGATCTTCGGGTTGGTCGGCCTTGCGGACATGAACGACCGCGTCGGCGGCGGGGACTTCGGCTACGAGCAGACCTCCGTCGACGGCCGCTACGACCACATCCGGGACGTCTTCGTCTACGACCGCGAGGGGCGGCTGGTGGAGAACGCCCGGCTCTTCGACCAGAACGGCGACCCGATCCGGCTCGGCCACCCGACCTGCCTGGGGGAGATGTACGCGAACGGGACCGGCAACCCGCTGCTGTTCACGTATCCGTACTGCCCGCAGCAGGCGCCGTTCGCGCCCCGCGCGCCGATCGGCTCCCAGCCCTGGACGGGCGTGCCGCCGTTGCCGGCACCCACCAGTTCGGACGGACCCGCCGAGCCCGCGCCCGCCCCGAGCGGGACGCCCGCGCCGACGGGTACGCCGACCGCCGCCCCCGCGCCGAGCCGGACGTGAGGGATATTGCGATGAAGCTGGGAAATAGCTGAACGTATGAGGCTCGCGGGGCAACGGCTGTCGTTCCCGGTCGCTACGGTGTCGTCTGCTCATTCACCCCCCGGAAGGAACTCGCGTGTCAGAGCAGGTCGCACCGCCCCCCGCGCCGGACGCCGCCCAGTACCCCTCGGCCGTCCAGACGCCGCCCCCGGCGGAGCCCAAGGCCGAGAAGTCCGGTTCCAAGAAGCTGCTCGGCATCGTGGGCGCGATCGTCGTGTTCCTGGTCGTCGCGGGCCTCAAGTTCGGCGTCGGCACGGCCATCGGCAACTTCTTGAACAAGGACGAGACCGCCGAGGCCAAGGCCGGCGACTGCATCGCCGAGCTGCCCGAGGTGACCGGCACCAAGGAGGAGAAGGTCGACGGCGCGAAGGTCGTCGAGTGCACCTCCACCGACGCCGTCTACAACGTGGTCGGCCGCGTCGACGGGCAGACCCAGGCGCAGGCCCGCTCCGGCGAGGCGTGCGGGCAGTACCTCAAGGAGGACCAGGAGGGCTACGTCTTCTACAGCATCGAGCCGGGCAAGACGGGCTACCTGCTCTGCCTCACCAAGAAGGCCTGAACCCCCGGCACCACAGCACCGCCGTCGGCGGCGCGGACGACGTCCGCGCCGCCGACGGCGTCTCCGGCTTCCGGTTCCGCGGTGAACAGGAGGTGAATGCCACTGCTTCGCCGTCTTCCCGGAGCGCTTCGTGCGTGGCAGGCTACCGACACGTAGCAACACTGTGCGATTAGCCAACGATGACTGACCGCTAGGAGGACGGCCGATGGGCGAGATGGTGAGCTACCGCGGCAACGGAGGGACGGGCGAGGGGTATCTCGCGATACCCTCCGGCGGTGCGACCAGCCCTGCGGTCATCGTCATCCAGGACTGGTGGGGGCTGGTGCCGCACGTACGGGCGGTCGTGGACCGCTTCGCCGAGGCAGGTTTCGTCGCCCTCGCCCCGGACTTCCGCCACGGCGGCCCGGCCAGCAAGCCGAGCGAGCCCCGGCAGATGCTGAACAGCGCGCAGATGGACGAGGCGGCGGCGGACATCGCCGGCGCGGCGGAATACCTCGCCGGGCGGCCCGAGGTCGCCGGCAAGGTGGGCTGCGCGGGCTTCTGCGCCGGGGCGAGCCTGGCCCTCTGGGCGGCGACCCGGTCCGAGCGGATCGTCGCCACCGCCGCCTTCTACCCCCGGCTGCCGTGGGACGGGATGCGCCCCGAGTGGCCCGACTACGCGGGCAAGGCGGCACTCATCCACTGCTCCGAAGAGGACGGCACCTCCGCCGCCGACGGCGTACGCACCGTCCGCCGCGCCATCGAGACCTCCGGCGGCACCTGCCAGACCTACGACTACCCCGGCACCTCGCACGCCTTCTTCAACGAGGACCGGCCGGAGAACTTCGACCAGCGCGCCGCCGCCACCGCCTGGGCCCGCACCCTCGAACTCTTCCGGGCCAAGCTTGGCTGAGCCGCGTACCCCCGGCGAGGTGGTCGCCCGCGCGGCGCGGGCGACCGACCTGGCCGACCTCGACGCCGCCGTCGGCGACTGCTTCGCCTGCCCCCGCCTCGTCGAGTGGCGGGAGGAGGTGGCCCGGACGCGCCGGGCGGCCTTCCGCGACCAGGAGTACTGGGGCCGTCCCGTGCCCGGGCTCGGCGCCGCCGACGCGCGCATCGCCATCCTCGGCCTGGCCCCCGCCGCGCACGGCGGCAACCGCACCGGCCGGATCTTCACCGGCGACCGCTCCGGCGACGTGCTCTTCGCCGCGCTGCACCGCGCGGGCCTGGCCAACCAGCCGACCAGCGTCGCCGCCGACGACGGGCTGACCGTGCGCGACCTGCGCGTCTTCTCCGCCGTGCGGTGCGCGCCGCCGGACAACAAGCCCACCCCGGTCGAGCGGGACACCTGCGCGCCGTGGCTGCACCGCGAGGTCGAGCTGGTCCGGCCCACCCTGCGCGTCGTGGTCGCGCTGGGTGCCTTCGCGTGGGCCTCGTGGTGGCCGGTGCTGCGTCAGGTGTACGGCGTGCGCCCGCCCAGCCCGCGACCGGCGTTCGGTCATGGGGCACACTGGTCCGGCACGGGTGCGCCGCAACTGCTCGGCTGCTATCACGTCAGCCAGCAGAACACCTTCACGGGGCGGCTGACCCCGGGGATGCTGGACGACGTTTTCGCCCGGGCGAAGCAACTGGCCGGGGTGGACTGAGGCGCGGGGGCGGTGGCGATGACGGACGGAACGCGTCGGCCCGTGCGGCCCGCCCCGGTGGCCCGGAGGTAGCCCTCGATGGAACTCAGCGTCCTGCGCAGGTGGTGGCCGGTCGCGGCGGTGGTGCTGCTGCTGGCCGTCGCCGCGCTGTCGTCCGCCCACTCGTCCATCGGCGCGAGCCGGGTCCCGCCCGCGGCCGACAACATCCCCTACGTGCCGGAGTATCCGACCGCCGAGCCGGCCGCCTCGATCCCCGTCGAGCCGCGCGACACCGGCGAGGCCACCCAGGCGCGGCTCCCGCGCTGGGTCGGCACGGTCGTCGTCGCTCTGCTCGGGCTGGCCCTGCTCGTCGTGTTCGGCTATCTCACCTGGACGCTGGTCCGAGGCGCCATGCGGCGCACCACCCGGGCGCTGCCCGCCCGACGGCCCCGGCCCACCCCCGAGGGCACGGCCCGCGAGGTGGCCGCCGCCCTCGACGCCAGCCTGGAGGAGCTGGACGACCAGGACACCGACCCCCGGACGGCGGTCATCGCCTGCTGGGTGCGGCTGGAGCAGGCCGCGGCCGGGGCCGGGGTGCCCCGACTGGCCGGCGACACCCCCACCGACCTGGTCACCCGCCTGCTCCGGGGCGACCCGGCGGCGGGGGTGCCGGCGATCGCCAGCGCCGACGTGCTGGCCGAGTTCGCGCACGTCTACCGGGAGGCCCGGTACGCCACCCGCCCGGTCGGCGAGCGCACCCGCGACCAGGCCCGCGCGGCGCTGCGCCGGCTGCGCGGCGAGCTGACCGCCGTGGTGGCCGACGGGTCGGAGGTGCCGGGTTGAGCAGCACCAGCATCGACGACCTGCTCACCACCGAGGAGGAGCGGCCCCGGCGGGACGAGCCGCTGCGGCGCGGCCGGGTCGGGCAGGTGCTGCGTGCCCTGGCCGGCATCGCGGCGGTGGTGGTCGTGCTGGTCGCGGGGCTGCGCGCGGTCGGCCTGCGGGTGCCGCTGCTGATCCTGGTGGCCGGGGTGGTCGCGCTCTTCGCGGTGCGCCGGATCGTCGCCGCGCTGGCGCCCTCGCCGCTCCCGGCCAACTCCCGGCCCGGCGTCCCGCCCGTCGACGACGGCACCTGGAACTGGGGCGCCCGGGACGCGCTGCGCACCGCGATCAACGGCTGGGAATGGCCCCTGGACTGGTCGGCCAGCCGGCCCGATCGCTTCACCGAGGTGGTCCTGCCCCGGCTCGGCGAACTGGCCGACGAGCGGCTGCGCCAGCGGCACGGCGTGACCCGCGAGTCGGATCCGGCCCGGGCCCGGGCCCTGCTGGGTGACCGACTGTGGACGTTCCTGGAGACCCCGCCTCGCCGCACCCCGTCGCCGCGCGACCTCGCGGCGATCGTCGCCGAACTGGAGAAACTGTGATGAACGACGTGGACCGGACGATGCCCGCCGTCGAGGTCGGCCACCTCGCCCGGTCGGTGCTGGAGGCGGTCGGCCAGGTCGTGGTCGGCAAGCGGGACGCGCTGGAGCTGGTCCTCGCCGGGATCCTGGCCGGCGGGCACGTGCTGCTGGAGGACTTGCCGGGCCTCGGCAAGACGCTCACCGCGCGGTCCTTCGCGCAGGCGCTCGGGCTCGACTTCCGCCGGCTCCAGTTCACCCCCGACCTGCTGCCGGCCGACGTGACCGGCTCGTTCCTCTACGACCAGCGCAGCGGCGAGTTCGCGTTCCGGGCCGGCCCGGTCTTCACCAACCTGCTCCTCGCCGACGAGATCAACCGGACGCCGCCGAAGACCCAGTCGGCCCTGCTGGAGGCGATGCAGGAGAAGCAGGTCTCGGTGGAGGGCGTGACGTACAAGCTGGACGAGCCGTTCCACGTGCTGGCCACCGCCAACCCCATCGAGTACGAGGGCACCTACCCGCTGCCCGAGGCGCAGTTGGACCGGTTCCTGCTCCGGGTCTCCTTCGGCTATCCGGAGGCCGACGAGGAGTGGGAGGTGCTGCGCCGGCGGATGGCCCGTCGCCGCGAGGAGGCGGAGATCAAGCCGGTGGTCGACGCCGAGACCCTGCGCGCCATGCAGGCCGCGCTGGAGGACGTGGTGGTGGAGGACTCCATCGGCCGCTACATCGTCGCGCTCACCGCCGCCACCCGCGAGCACCCGTCGGTGCTGGTCGGCGCGTCGCCGCGCGGCTCGCTGGCGCTGCTGCTGCTGTCCCGGGTACGCGCCGTCATGGCCGGCCGCGACTACGTGGTGCCGGAGGACGTCAAGGAGGTCGCGGTCCCCGCCCTGGCCCACCGGATCACGCTGCGCCCGGAGATGTGGCTGCGCCGCGTCGACCCGTCCTTCGTGGTCGGCGAGGTGCTGGAGGCGACGCCGGCGCCCGCCAGCGGCGCCCTGCCCAGCTACGCCGCCGGCCGGCCCGGGCACTGATGGCCGCGCCCCCCGTGCCGCCCCGTGCCGCCCCGCCGGGGCCGGAGCCCGCGACCGGCTGGGTGCCCACCGGGGCGCTCGGCCGGGCGGTGCTCCTCACCGGGCTGCTGCTGATCGCGGGGGTGCTGCTCGGCCGCGTCGACCTGGTGGTGCTGGCCGCCCCCTTCGCGATCGGCACCGCGTACGCGCTGCGCCGCAGGCCGACCGCCCTGCCCCAGGTCTGGATCTCCGCCGACGAGGGGCACCTGGTCGAGGGCGGCGAGCTGACCGGCACGGTCACCGTCGGCAACCCGGACGTGCTCGACTACGACGTGGCGGTGGTCCGCAGCCGGGTCTCGCCGTGGCTGCGGGTGGAACGGGTCACGATCGCCGGGGCGACCGCCGCCTCCGGCGCGGGTTCGGCCGGCGCGCCCGGCGTCGCCGACCGGCCGTTCGTGACCGCCGTCCCGGCGGCCGAGGCGGTGGACCTGGAGCTGACCGGCACGGCGCTGCGCTGGGGGCGGCACCCGATCGGCCCGGCCGGGGCCAGGGTCGCCGCCGCGCAGGGGCTGCTGGTCTCCCGGGCGGTCATCACCGAGCCGTCCCGGCTGCGGGTCTACCCGAGGACCGAGCCGTTCGACGCGGTCGAGGCGATGCCCCGGGCCGCCGGCCTGGTCGGCGCGCACCACTCGCGCCGGCCCGGCGAGGGCGGCGAGCTGGCCGGCGTACGGATCTTCGCGCCGGGGGACCGGCTGCGCCGGATCGACTGGCGGGTCTCGCTGCGCGCCCGGCAGCTGCACGTGGCGGCCACCCTCTCCGACCGCGACGCCGAGGTGGTGGTGCTGCTCGACGTGCTCGCCGAGGCGGGCCGCTCGGGCGGCGTGTCCGGTGCCGCGTCCGTGCTGGACACCACGGTCCGGGCCGCCGCCGCGATCGCCGAGCACTACCTGCACCGCGGCGACCGGGTCTCGATGCTCGAGTACGGCCCCGCCGCGCGGCGGCTGCGCCCGGCCACCGGCCGCCGGCAGTACCTCACCGTGCTGGAGTGGCTGCTGGAGGTGCGGGCCGAGTCCTCCCCGCACGAGCCGTACGACCAGGTCTTCGGCCCGCAGGTGCTGTCGGCCGACGCGCTGGTGGTGGTCCTCACCCCGCTGCTCGACGAGCGGTCGGCGCAGATGCTGGCCCGGCTGGCCCGCTCCGGGCGGTTCGTGGTCGCGGTGGACACCCTGCCGGCGGATCTCGCCCCGCCGAAGGACCGGGGCTGGGCCGAGGTGGCGTACCGGCTGTGGCGACTGGACCGGGACACGATGATCGGCCAGCTGCGGGAGCACGGCGTGCCGGTGGTGCGCTGGGCCGGCGCGGGCAGCCTCGACCAGGTGCTGCGGGACGTGGCCCGGCTGGCGACCGCCCCGAGGGTGAACAACCGGTGAGTGTGCGGAACGCAGCGCAGCGGAGTACCGCGGTCGCGAACGGAGGCGGAGACCGGTGAGCGCGGTCCTGGAACGGGTCAGGGCGCTGCGGCACTCCGCCGCCCGGATCAGCCTGACGCCGTTGCTGGTGCGCGCCGGCATCTTCCTCACCGTGCTGGTCGGTCTCGTGCTGGCGTACCCGTCCGAGGTGCTCCTCGGCCAGCCGCTGCTCGCCCTCGTGGCGGTGGCGGTACTGCCGGCCGTCGGGCCGCGCCGGGTCTGGCCGACCTTCGCGGCGCTGGTCACGGTCGGCGGGTGGTTGGTCGCCACCGACGGGTACGGCCGGCCGATCGCGCTCTGGCGGCTGCTCGCCGTGGCGGCGGTGCTCTACCTCAGCCACACCCTCTGCGCGCTGGCCGCCGTGCTGCCGTACGACGCGGTCGTCGACCCGGACCTGATCGTGCGCTGGCTGGCGCGCGCCGGCGCGGTGCTGCTGGCCACCTTCGTCCTCGGTGTCCTGCTGGTCGAGGTCGCGGCGCTCGGAGGTGATGCCGGCCACCAGGCGGCGACGGTGGTCGGTCTGCTCGTGGCGGTGGCGGTGGCGGCGTTGCTGGGGTGGCTGCTGCGTCGCAGGTGACGGCCCTTCGCTGTGGAAGTCGTGCAGCTCACAGGGGTTGTGCTCCGTCACAGAGAAGGGGCGCGGACGGGATTAGCCGTGGTGCGCGGGGAAAGATAGATGACGTGAACCCGAAGCGGATCCTTGTGGTGGGTGCCGGGCACGTCGGTCTCTACGCGGCCCTGCGCCTGTCGAAGAAGCTCAGCTCCCGTGAGGCTGAGATCGTCGTGGTGGACCCTCAGCCGCACATGACCTACCAGCCGTTCCTGCCCGAGGCGGCGGCGGGCAACATCTCGCCCCGGCACTCCGTGGTGCCGCTGCGGCGCGAGTTGCGCCGGTGCAAGGTGGTGGCGGGCGCGGTGACGCGGATCGACCACGACCGCAAGACCGCCGTGGTGCAGCCGATCAGCGGCCCGACCCGGGAGATCCCGTACGACCACGTGGTCGTCGCCCCGGGTTCGGTCTCCCGGACGCTGCCCATCCCCGGCCTGCACGAGCACGGCATCGGTTTCAAGACCATCGGCGAGGCCATCTACCTGCGCAACCACGTGCTGGACCGGCTCGACGTGGCAGCCGCCACGCCGGACCCGGTCGTGCGCCGCTCGGCGCTGACCTTCACCTTCGTCGGCGGCGGGTACGCCGGCATCGAGGCGCTCGCCGAGATGGAGGACATGGCCCGGGACGCGCTGAAGTACTACCCGGAGCTGAAGCCGGAGGACATGCGCTGGGTGCTGGTCGAGGCGACCCAGCGGGTGCTGCCCGAGGTCGACCGGGACATGGGCGCCTACACGGTGCAGCAGCTGCTCAAGCGGAACATGGACATCCGGCTGGACACCCGCCTGGAGTCCTGCCTCGACGGGGTCGTGAAGCTCTCCGACGGCGACACCTTCCGTTCCGACACCATCGTCTGGACGGCCGGCGTGAAGCCGTCGCCGATGCTCGACGCGACGGACTTCCCCCGCGACGAGCGGCGGCGGGTCACCTGCCTGCCCACCCTCCAGGTGGTCGACGGCGACCGGGTGGTCGAGGGCGCCTGGAGCGCCGGTGACTGCGCGGCGGTGCCGGACCTGACCAAGGAGCCCGGCAACTACTGCTCGCCCAGCGCCCAGCACGCGGTCCGCCAGGCCGCCCGGATGGCCGACAACATCGTCAACGTCGTCCGCGGGCGGGAGCCGGTGGAGTACAAGCACAAGCACGCCGGCAGCGTCGCCAGCCTCGGCCTGCACAAGGGCGTGGCCCAGGTCTACGGGATCAAGATGACCGGCTGGCCGGCCTGGTTCATGCACCGGACGTACCACATGAGCCGGATCCCGTCGTTCAACCGCAAGGTCCGGGTCGTGGTGGACTGGACGCTGGCGTTCTTCCTCAAGCGCGAGGTGGTCGCGCTGGGTCAGCTGCACGACCCCCGTGAGGAGTTCGCCGAGGCGTCGCAGCCCGTCGGCGCCGGCAGGATCTGACCGAACCGGGCGAAGGGCCCCTCCGCCTCGGCGGAGGGGCCCTTCGCCGTGCGGGCACCGGGCGTCGCCCCGGCCTGGACCGTCCGGACCGCCGGCCCGGTCCGGCCCTGGTGCGGGCGGGCCCGAACGCCCCGGGCGCACCCGGCCCGGTCAGACCCGCCAGATCCAGGCGTCGGCGATCCGGGTGGCCGGGCCGTAGAGCTGCTCCAGCGTGCCGCGCAGCCGGTCGGCGTGCGGGGTGTCGACCGCCAGCGCCACGCAGGAGGCGCCCCAGAAGTCGGCGTCCTCGGCGGCCTGCCGGCGCTGTTCGTCCCCGACGACCGGTTGGCCGCCCCGCCGGCCGACCTCCGCCAGCAGCGCCGACGTGGGCTGCTGGAAGGTGCCCATCGCCGCCGTGCCGTTGCGGCCGTACGGCCCGATGAAGAAGCCCTCCGGCATGCCGAACGCCGCGTCGGCGGCGGTCGCCCAGCGCATCGGCCAGGGCTCCTTGGGGGTGGCGAGCGGCACCGGCACCAGCACCCCGCCCGGCTCGACGCACTGTCGCCAGTGGCCGCCGGTGATGAACTCCGGCAGCGGCGGACGCTCGGCGGTGGGCAGCGGGGTGGGCAGCAGCGGCAGCAGCGCCACGGCGACCGCCGCGGGCACCAGCCGGCGGGCCCGGCCGGTGCCGCTCAGCGCCCGGTCGACCGCCAGCACCAGCAGCGTGGCGATCAGCGGGAGCACCGCGAGGGCGAAGCGCATCGGCAGCGCACCGTCCACCACGGGCAGCCCCGAGAGCAGGGCGTACGGGCCCGGCACGGCGGTGCGTTCGCCGTCGAGCACCACCCGGGGCCCGAGCGACAGGGCTCCCATTGCCAGCGCGCCGGCCACGCACGCGACGACCAGCGGACGACGGCCCAGCCACAGCGCGCAGGCGACGGCCGCCAGCAGCAGGGGCAGCCCGAGGAAGGTGTTGTACTCGGCCGGGCCCGTGGTCAGCCGGGCGGCCTCCTCGCCGCCCGCGACCGAGAGCGGCGACACCGCCCACCAGCTGCGCAGGTCCGCCGAGAAGTAGTGCGCGCTGAACATCCCGTCGGCGACGCCCTGCGGGCCGGCGAACTGGAACCAGAGCGGCCAGGCCAGTACGAGCAGGGCCAGCCCGGTGGCCAGCGACATCCCGGCGGCGAAGCCGGGCAGGGCGCGGCGGGCCCGGCTCCGGTCCGCCGCCGCGTAGCTGACGGCCATCACCAGCAGCGTGACCGCGCAGAGGAAGAGCACCTCCTCGCCGACGAAGACCTGGGTCGTGACCGCCGCCGCCAGACCCACGGCGGAGCTGACCAGCCGCCGCCGGTCCGGCCCGTGGTCGCTGCCCGCCGGGTCGGCGGCGCGCAGCAGGCGGACCACCAGCCAGACGATCACCGGCACCAGCCACTGCGCGGTCATGTGCAGGTGGCTGTTGGTCTGCGAGACCATGCCCGGGCCGAAACCGCAGAGCGCCGCCCCGAGCGCCGCGGCGACCCGGCGGGCGCGCAGCACCCGGGTGTACAGCAGGTACCAGGCGACCGCCGTGCCGGCCAGGTTCGCCGCCGCCAGCAGGGCGAAGGTGACCGGCGCGCCGAAGAACAGGGAGACCGGGGCGAGGAGCACCCCGAGCGCGATGACCGTGGTGTTGGTCATCAGGTTGACCCCGTCCGGGGCGTTGAGCCGCTCGGTGAGCAGACCGAAGTCACCGAGCAGCGCCCGGGAGTCGACGGCGAGGAACCACTCGTAGAGGGCCTGGTCCTCCGGGTTCAGCGCCAGGACCCGGGCCGCCGGGTCGGGCCAGAGCCCGTGGGTGAGCCAGCCGGCCAGGGCCAGGAAGAGCAGCGCGACGGCGGCGTCCGCCCGGTGCCGGGCGGCGGCGGCCAGCACGCCGGCCGGCCAGCGCCGGCGGGGCAGCCGGTCGGCGGCGAGGACAGCCTGGTCAGGGGCGGCGTCGGGGGCCGTGGGGGCTGCGCTGCTCACGGTCTCGACCCTAGTGCGACCCGGGCGCCGGGGTACGCCGGGTCGCCGCCGAACCGCTACCGTGGCACTGGACCGCGCGTGCCGACCCGCGCGGGGTCACCCGCCCGGGTGGTGGAACGGCAGACACGGCCGCCTTAAAAGCGGCTGCCGCAAGGCGTGCGGGTTCGACCCCCGCCCCGGGCACCCCGCACTCTCAGCTTCCGCTCAGCTTGGCGATCTCCACGGAGCTGCCCTGGGCGTTTACTCTTGAGAGTGCACGTTCACGTGCAACGACCCCCTGAGGGAGGCCTGACAGTGAAGACTTCGAACCCGGTGCTCGCCCGGCTCGGCCAGGCGGCCGAGCGGGAGCGCTCCGCCGGGTACGCCCCGGCCGGGCCGTACGGACAGCCCGGTTATCCCCAGCAGTACCCGACGGCGGCCGGCTACCCGGCGGCCCCGCCGACCGTCAACACCATGTCGATCGACGACGTGGTGGTCAAGACCGTCACGCTCCTCGGCATCCTCGGCGTCTCCGCCGCGGCCGCCTGGGTGCTGGTGCCCGACGCGCTGCTCGGCGCGGCCTGGATCGGCGCGGCGGTGGTCGGCCTGGTCCTCGGCCTGGTCATCTCGTTCTCCCGGATGGCGAACCCGGCGCTGGTCGTCGCGTACGCCGTCGTCGAGGGCGTCTTCGTCGGCATGGTCAGCAAGTTCTTCAACTCGCTCTACGACGGCATCGTGGTCCAGGCGGTGACCGCCACGTTCGGTGTCTTCTTCGTGATGGCGATGCTCTACAAGGCGAAGGTCATCCGGGCGACCCCGAAGTTCGTCAAGGGCATGATCGCCGTGATGGCGGGTCTCTTCGCCGTCATGCTGATCAACCTCGTGTTCGCGCTCTTCGGCGTGAACACCGGCCTGCGCGACGGCAGCCCGCTGGCGATCGGGTTCAGCCTGGTCTGCATCGTGGTCGCCTCGCTGAGCTTCGTGCTCAGCTTCAAGGAGGTCGAGGACGGCGTCCGGATGGGCCTGCCCCAGCGCTACTCCTGGGTCGCCGCCTTCGGCATCCTGGTCAGCCTGGTCTGGCTCTACATCGAGATCCTGCGCCTGCTGAGCTACTTCCAGGGCGACGACTGACGTCGCCCGCCCGTCCGACCGGCGCCCGCCCCCGCACCCGCGGGGGCGGGCGCCGTCGTTTCCGGGCCGCGCCGGTCCCGGTGTTTCCCGCCGCCGCCGACCCGTCGGCGGGCAGAGTGACCTGCGTGGGGTACGGCGGCGGAGGAGGCGAGGTGCGCAGCGGCAACCCGGTGCTGAACCGGCTCGACGAGACCCGCCGGGTGGAGCGCCGGGTGCTGGGCGTCGGCGGGACGGAGGCGATGACCGTCGACGACGTGGTGCTCCGTACGGTCGGGCTGCTGCTGCTCACCGGGGTCACCGGCGCGGTGGCCTGGGTGGCCGTACCGCCGGTGGCATGGCTCCCCGCGGCGCTGGCCGGCACCGCGCTGGCCGGGATCGCGCTGGCTGTGGTGATCTCCTGGCGGGGCGTCACCAACCCGCTGCCGATGGTCGGCTACGCCCTGCTCCAAGGGCTGCTGCTCGGCGTCGCCAGCCGGGCCTTCGAGCTGGTCCACCCGGGCGTCGTCGTCCAGGCGGTGACGGGGACGTTCGGGGTCTTCCTCGGCATGGCGCTGTTGTACCGGGCCCGAATCGTCCGGGCGACGCCCCGGCTGGCCCGGCTGGTCGTCGGCACGCTGTTCGGGATCGTCGCGCTCAGCGTCGTCAACCTCGTGGTCTACCTGGTGTCCGGGCGGCAGGGGCTGGAGGTGTACCGCCCGACCGGCGGGGTGGGCTGGCTGCCGTACGTCTTCTCGGCGGTCGCGATCGTCGCCGGCGCGCTGAGCTTCATCCTCGACTTCGACCTGGTGGAGCGCTCCGTACGCGACGGCCTGCCCCGCCGCTACGCCTGGCTCTGCGCCTTCGGGCTGCTGACCGGGCTGGTCTTCCTCTACTGGCAGCTCCTGCGCCTGCTCGGCTACCTGCGCCGCTGATCCCGCGTTTCCGTAGACTCGGCGCGGTGAGCGCAGCGGAGCTGGACCGGGCGGTGACGTCGCTGGTCCGTCAGGTCGGGCACTGGCAGCAGCCGCGCTGGGCGGCCCCGGCCGCCGGCGGCAACGTCTCCCGCGCGGATCTCGTGCACCGGCTGGTGCAGGAGGTCGCCAACCTGGCCGCGGACGCGGAGGGCGGGCCGCGACGGGCGGTGCCCCGCCTCGACAACGACCTGGCGCTGCCCGACCAGCTCCGGGTGGTGGCCGCCGACCTGGTCGCCGCCGGCCCGCCGCCCGAGGTGCTGGCGCGGGCCGCCGCCGAGGTGGCGGCGACCCGCGGGGCGCTCTAGCCCGATCCGCGCGCCGGGCGGGGCTCCGGCCCGGCGGCCGGCCCCGCTCGGACCAGCGCGTTCAGCTCAGGCGCTCGACGACCATGGCCATGCCCTGGCCGCCGCCGACGCACATGGTCTCCAGGCCGATCGTCTTGTCGTGCCAGTCGAGGGCGTTGAGCAGGGTGCCGGTGATCCGGGCGCCGGTCATGCCGAACGGGTGCCCGACGGCGATCGCGCCGCCCATCACGTTCAGCTTCTCCAGCGGGATGTCGAGCTGCCGGTACGAGGGAATCACCTGCGCGGCGAACGCCTCGTTGATCTCCACCAGGTCGACGTCGTCGATGGTCATCCCGGCCCGCCCGAGCGCCTGCCGGGTGGCGTCGACCGGGCCGAGACCCATGATCTCCGGCGAGAGGGCGGTCACGCCGGTGGAGACGATCCGGGCCAGCGGGGTGATGCCGAGGTCCCTCGCCCGCTGGGCGCTCATGATCACCACGGCGGCGGCGCCGTCGTTGAGCGGGCAGCAGTTGCCGGCGGTGACCCGGCCGTCCGGGCGGAACACCGGCTTCAGACCGGAGACCCCCTCCAGGGTGACCCCGGCGCGCGGGCCGTCGTCGGTGCTGACCACGGTGCCGTCCGGCGTGGTCACCGGGGTGATCTCCCGGGCCCAGAAGCCGTCGGCGATCGCCTTCTCGGCGAGGTTCTGGCTGCGTACGCCGAACTCGTCCATGTCGGCGCGGGAGACGTCGTACACCTGGGCCAGGTTCTCGGCCGTCTGCCCCATGCTCAGGTAGATGTCCGGCAGTTCGCCGGCCTCGCGCGGATCGGTCCAGACCGGGGCACCGCCGTCGGCGCGCACCTTCGAGCGTTCGGCCGCCGCCGCGAAGCGCGGGTTCTCCCAGCCGCCGCCGACCAGCGCCTGCGCCTGCGGCGGCAGCCCGTCGGAGCTGCCCCGGGCGTACCGGGAGACGATCTCCACGCCCGCGGAGACGAACACGTCGCCCTCGCCGGCCCGGATCGCGTGCATCGCCATCCGGGTGGTCTGGAGGGAGGAGGCGCAGTAGCGGGTGAGCGTCGCGCCGGGCAGCGTGTCCAGGCCCATCAGGGTGGCGACCACCCGGGCCATGTTGAAGCCCTGTTCGCCGCCGGGCAGGCCGCATCCCAGGTAGAGGTCGTCGATCTCGGTCGGGTCGAGCTGGGGAACCTTGTCCAGGGCGGCGCGCACGATGGTCGCGGCGAGGTCGTCCGGACGGACGTCGCGCAGGGACCCCTTGTGCGCCCGGCCGATGGGGGAGCGGGCGGTGGCGACGATGACGGCGTCGCGGGACGACTCGGTCGGCATGAGCCCACGTTAACTCGCCGGTAACTTCGGACGGAAGCTGCCCGCCGGACGGGAAATGTCACCCCGCACCGGCGGCCGGCGGTCAGTGCCGGGAGGCGACCGCGGCCGCCGCCGCGACGGCGGGCAGCAGGGCGTGCGCCCAGACGCGGTAGCCATCGGCCGAGGGGTGGTAGCCGTCGTGGCAGAGCGTCCCGGCGTCGGCCCGGAACACCGGGCCGGTCTCGGTGGCCAGGTCGACCACCGTGCCGCCGGCGTCGAGCACCGCCGCCGTCTGGGCCCGGGCCACCCGCCGCCCGGACCAGCCGACGACGTGTCGCAGCGGCGGGGCGATCGCGCGTACGGCGCCGAGGTCGGGGCAGGTGCCGACGACGACCTCCACCCGGGCCTCGCGCAGCCGGTGCACGGCGGCCCCGAGGTAGGCGGCGGCCTCCGCCGGGCGCCGCATGGCGGTGGCGTCGTTGGCGCCGATCAGGATCACCGCCACGTCGGGACGCTCGCCCAGCAGCGCCCGGGCGACCTGGGTGGCCAGGTCCGTCGAGCGCGAGCCGGAGACCCCGACGCTGGACAGCTGCACCCGTCGGCCGCTCGGGCCCTCGGCGAGCAGGTTGGCCAACTGCCCGCCGATGGTCTCGTCGAGGCGTCCCACCCCGACGCCGAGCGCGGACGAGTCACCGAGCAGCACCAGCCGCAGCGGTGGCGCGCCGGCGCGCCCGACCGTGGCCCGCAGGGCCAGCGCGAGTTCCGGCTGGGCGTAGCGCCGGTGCCGGGCGGCGAACGCCTGACCGGCGAGGACGGCGGCGCCGCCGACCGTGCCGGCGATCAGGCTGAGTGTCGCCGCCCGACCCAGTCTGTTGGCGAGCCCCGAGGGGATGAAGCGCTCGCTCATGCCAGTCCCTCCAGTGTGGGTGAGTCGGCGGCGGAGCCGGGCTGCGGCACCGCGCCGACACCGAAGAAGGCCCGTCGGCGCAACTGCGCCCACCGGCCGGCGGGGCCGCGCTCGCGCCCCCTGACCCGGGTGCCGCTGACCTCGGTGCCCGCGTTGCGGGCCGCCTCGTGGGCGGCTCGCGGCAGCGACCGTACGCCCTCGCCCCGGGCCAGCTCCGGGCGGCGTTCCTGGGTCCCGCCGAGCGCGGACAGCACGGTCGGCAGCAGCGCGGCGGCGGCCATCGCGTAGCCCTCCGCCGAGGGGTGGAACCGGTCCCAGCCGAACATCCGGGTCGGTTCCGCGGCGAACCGGGGCCCGAGCAGGTCGCCGAGGGAGACCGTCCAGCCGCCGGCCTCGACCACGGCCACCGTCTGGGCGGCGGCGAGCTGCCGGCTCCAGCGCCGGGCCAGCCAGCGCAGCGGCGGCTGGATCGGCTGGATCGCGCCCAGGTCGGGGCAGGTGCCGACGACCACCTCGCAGCCGGCGGCGCGCAGCGTGCGGACCGCCTCGACCAGGTAGCGCACCGCCAGGGCGAACGGCGCGCGGTTGGTGACGTCGTTGCCGCCGATCAGGATCACCGCCACGTCGGGCCGGCACTCCAGCGCCGCCTCCACCTGGTGCCGCAGCACCGCCGAGATCGCGCCCACCACCGCGAAGCGGTGCAGCCGGACGGGGCGTTGCAGGCGGCGGGAAAGGCCGGTGGCGAGCAGGGCGCCGAGCGTCTCCCGGCGGCGGTGCACGCCGTAGCCGGCGGCCGACGAGTCGCCCAGCACCACCATGGTGACCGGTGGGCCGGGCAGCTTCGCGCCGTAGACCCCGTCGATGCGGGGCGGCGGCGCCTCGGCCATCGGGATCGTCCGCCGGGCCTGCCGGGCCTGCCCGAGGAGCACGCCGCCCGTCGCCACCACGGCCGCCGCCGTGGCGCCCGTGCCGATCGCCGCCACACGGGCGATCTGCCGGGCGCGCTGCCAGCGCGGACCGGTCGGGACGGCGGAACCAGCGACCCCCATACAGCGACATTATCGCGCCGGCACGACACGCCGCTGTCGTCGAGTGGGCTCACGGGTGCCTGGAAGGTGCCGGCGTTGGGTATCCGTACGGATGAACGGGGGACGGTTGCGCCGGCGCGTCACCCTGGCACTGGAGAGGGGCCGAACATGGGGAAGACATTGAAGCGGAGCGCGGCGTTCAGCGCGCTGGCCCGGGCGCTCGCGGCCGGGGCGCGGGGCGGGCCGTCGATCGGGGCGCGGCTGGCCGCACTGCCCCGGATGATCCGGGCGACCACCCGCGGCGAGTACGACGGCGGCCTGCGGCTGGCCCTGATGACCGCGGCGACGGCGTACATCGTCTCGCCGATCGACCTGGTCCCCGAGATCCCGCTGGCCATCTTCGGGCTCGCGGACGACGCGGTCATGGTGACCTGGCTGGCCGGCAGCGTGCTCGCCGAGACCGAGCGGTTCCTGGAGTGGGAGGCGCGTCGCGCCTCCGTGATCCCCGGGCACGTGGCGCCCTGAACCCACGTACCCTGGGGCGTCGAGAAGACGTCTGCCCGGCCGCCGCCGGCGGCGCCGGAGGAGAAGGGCACAACGAGGTGCGGTACTACGACAACGTCGTCGAGATGATCGGCAACACCCCGCTGGTACGGCTGCGCAACGTCACGGCCGGTATCCAGGCCACCGTCCTGGCGAAGGTGGAGTACCTCAACCCGGGCGGCTCGGTGAAGGACCGGATCGCGCTGCGGATGGTGGAGGACGCGGAGAAGGCGGGCCTCCTCCAGCCCGGCGGCACGATCGTCGAGCCGACGAGCGGCAACACCGGCGTCGGCCTGGCGCTGGTGGCGCAGCTGCGCGGCTACAGGTGCGTCTTCGTCTGCCCCGACAAGGTCAGCCAGGACAAGCAGGACGTGCTGCGCGCGTACGGCGCGGAGGTGGTGGTCTGCCCGACCGCCGTCGCGCCGGAGGACCCGCGCTCCTACTACAACGTCTCCGACCGGCTGGCCCGGGAGATCCCCGGGGCCTGGAAGCCCAACCAGTACAGCAACCCGGCCAACCCGCGCTCGCACTACGAAACCACCGGTCCCGAGCTGTGGGAGCAGACCGGGGGCGAGATCACCCACTTCGTGACGGGCGTCGGCACCGGCGGCACCATCTCCGGCATCGGGCGCTACCTGAAGGAGGCCTCGGAGGGGCGGGTGAGGGTCGTCGGCGCCGACCCGGAGGGCTCGGTCTACTCCGGCGGCACCGGCCGTCCCTACCTCGTCGAGGGCGTCGGCGAGGACTTCTGGCCGGAGACCTACGACCGGGGTGTCGCCGACGAGATCATCGAGGTCTCCGACAAGGCGTCCTTCGAGATGACCCGGCGGCTGGCCCGCGAGGAGGGGCTGCTGGTCGGCGGCTCCTGCGGGATGGCCGTGGTGGCCGCCCTGGAGGTGGCCCGCAAGGCCGGCCCGGACGACGTGGTCGTGGTGCTGCTGCCGGACAGCGGCAAGGGCTACCTGTCCAAGATCTTCAACGACACCTGGATGGCCCGCTACGGCTTCCTGGACAACTCGGGCACCGAGCCGACCGTCGCCGACGCGCTGGCCGGCAAGCCGGGCGGCCTGCCCGAGCTGGTGCACGTGCACCCCACCGAGACGGTCCGCGACGCGATCGACTACATGCGCGAGTACGGCGTCTCGCAGCTGCCGGTGCTCAAGGCCGAGCCTCCCGTGGTGACCGGCGAGGTGGCCGGCTCGATCGCCGAGAAGGACCTGCTCGACGCGCTCTTCACCGGCCAGGCGCACCTGCACGACACCATCGAGCGGCACATGGCCGATCCGCTGCCGATGATCGGCGGCGGGCAGCCGGTGAGCGAGGCGGTCGGCCTGCTGGAGAAGTCCGACGCCGCGCTGGTGCTGGTCGACGGCAAGCCCAAGGGCGTCCTCACCCGGCAGGATCTGCTGGCCCACCTCGGCGCACGCTGACAGGCACGGGGCATCCGCACGAGGGCCCTCTCCCCGGCCGGGGAGAGGGCCCTCGCCGTGCGTGCCCTGCCCGCGCCGGACGGCGGGCACGTCGGCGCTCAGAGCCGGCGGGCGTACCGGAGCTGGGGCACGACCACCGGGCCGACGTGTTCGTCGCGTTCGGTGCCGGTGGAGGCCCAGCCGCCGCGCTCGTAGAAGCGGCGGGCGTGCGCGTTGTCCCGCAGCACCCACAGCGTCGCGCGGGACCAGCCGCGTGCCCGCATGGCGTCCAGCGCGTCGACCATCAGCTCACGGCCGGTGCCCCGGCCGCGTTCGGCGGGTTCGAGGTGGATGGCGTTGAGCAGGCCGGTCGCCGGGTCGCCCTCGTCGTCCGGGCCGAGGTAGCTGAACCCGACCAGCCGGCCGTCGCGCTCGACCACGGTCATCCGGTGCTCGTCGCGCTCCCACGTCCACCGCTCGGTCCAGTAGGCGCCCATCGCCTCGGGCGTCGGGTCGGCCAGCGCCTCCGCCGGCAGGAAGGCCGCGTAGGCGGCGACCCGGGAACGCTGGTGCAGCGCGCCCACCGCCATCAGATCGTCGACGGTGGCGGGACGCAGGGTGACCGTCACCCGCCCGAGGCTACCCGCCGGGGCGGGACCTGCACGGTCGCCAGGTCCTCGGCGATCACCAGGTCGCCGTCGAAGTGCGCGCGGGCCTCGTCGGCGAAACGGCCCGCGTCGGCGTAGCGCTGGGAGAAGTGGGTGAGCACGAGCCGGCGTACGCCCGACTCGGCCGCCACCCGCGCGGCCTGGCCCGCCGTGAGGTGGCCGACGTCGGCGGCCAACGCGGCCTCCGAGTCGAGGAACGTCGACTCGATGACCAGCAGGTCGGCGTGCTCGGCGAGGGCGTACACCCCGTCGCAGAGCCCGGTGTCCATCACGAAGGCGAACCGCTGCCCGGGCCTCGGCACGCTCACCTCCTCGCGGGTGACGCGGCGCCCGTCGAGGTCGAGGTGGCCGACGCGGATCAGCTCCCCGACGGCCGGCCCGGCGATGCCGTACGCGGCCAGCCGCTCCGGCAGCATCCGGCAGCCGTCCGGCTCGACCAGCCGGTAGCCGTACGTCTCGACGGGGTGCCGCAGCCGGCGGGCCTCCAGCGTGCCGACGCCCAGGGTGATCCGCTGCCCGTCGGCCTCGACGGGCTCGACACGCAGCTCGGCGGTCTCGTGGAAGCTGGAGGCGTGCCGCAGGCGCGCGAAGTACTCGGCGCCGCCGGCCGGGAAGTGCACCGCCACCGGGTGCGGCACCCGGTCCAGCGAGAGCCGCTGGATGGTGCCGGGCAGGCCGAGGCAGTGGTCGCCGTGGAAGTGGGTGACGCAGATCCGGGTCAGGTCGGTGGCGGTGACGGTGGTGTGCAGGAGCTGCCGCTGGCTGCCCTCGCCGGGGTCGAAGAGGATCACCTCGTCGTCCCAGCGCAGAACGTACCCGTTGTGGTTGCGTCGCCGGGTGGGGGCCTGGCTGGCCGTCCCGAGCACCACCAGCTCGCGCATCGACACGGCGTCCTCCGGCTGATCCGGCCACCCGGCCTGCGAAAAGGGTCGACCCCCGGGGCTTCCGCGCTCGCGCGCGGGCCGGCTGGACTGGGCCGGCACCCCGGGGGTCGGGTGGCTGTCGTGGTTTCGCCGCACCGCTGCCACACGGTCTCGACGATGGTGCTGTGCCCGCCTCGCGGCGGACGAGTTTACTGTCGAGGACAGCGGCTAGCGGACAGCCACCTCACGAGTCCGATTGCTATACAAGTCTGGACCACCTCCTTTCCCGTGTACGGCCACGTTATCGAGCGACGGCGACCTCCGGCAACGGATTTCGATCACACGGTCCCCGGGAATATCCGGCGGGCGTCAGAGGGCCTCGGCGATGCCGATCGGGCCCTCGCGGGGGCCCTCCTCGTTGGCGGGCTGCACGGCCAGCGAGGGGAAGTCGGCCAGGTCGCCCTCCGGCTCGGCGTCCCACTCGGGGAAGACCAGATCGCTCTGGAGGTAGAGGCAGAGCAGCTGGGTGAGCTGGCGCAGCCCGTCGAGGTGGGTGCGCTCGTGCCCGTGGGTGGCGTCCACGCCGAAGCCGAGCAGCGCCACCCGGGCGTGCGCCCCGGCCTCCACGGCCGCCGCCACGTCCGACCGGTAGTACTCGAAGACGTCGCGTACCAGCTCCACCCCGTGCTCGGCGGCGATCGAGGCCAGGTTGCGGGTCAGGTGGTAGTCGAACGGGCCCACGCCGTCGCCCATCGCCAGCGTGGCCGCGTCCTCGCGGGACTGCTGGCCGGGCGCCACCACCGCCGCGTCCACCGACACGATCTCCGCCACGTCGGGGTCGAGCCCGTGCGAGGCGCCGTGCCCGATCTCCTCGGTCACGGTGACTAGCAGGTGCGCGGTGACCGCCGGGCGTACGCCGGCGTCGACCATCGCCTTGAGCGCGGTGAGGACGGCGGCCACGCCGGCCTTGTCGTCGAGGTGCCGGGACTTGACGTACCCCGAGGGGGTGATCGTCGGGTTCGGCAGGAACGCCACGAAGTCGCCCGCGTCGATGCCGAGGGCGCGCAGCCCGGCGATGTCCTCGACCGGCTCGTCGACCCGGACCTCGACGTGCTGCCAGCCGACGCCCTGGAGGTCCACGTCGTCGTTGTAGCGGTGGCCGCTGGCCTTGAGCGGCAGCACCTGGCCGGTGATCACCCGCTCCAGGTCGTCGGTGAAGATCCGCACGTGCGCGCCCTCGGCGAACCGGGCGCTGTGCGTACCGATCGTCTTCAGCTCCAGCCGGCCGTTCTCCTTCAGCCGCTTCACCATGCCGCCGATGGTGTCGGTGTGCACCACGATCGCCCGGTCGGCGCCCGTGGAGCGGGGGCCGGGCAGGCAGGCGCTGAGCGCGCCGCGCCGGGTCAGCGTGGAGGGGATGCCGAGCGCGGAGAGCCGCTCGCCGACGTACTGCTGCACGTGGTCCGTACGCCCCGACGGGCTCGGGATCTCCAGCAGCTCCAGCAGCACCTGGCGCAGGTAGTCCAGGTCGATCTCCAGGGGCCTCGGGCTCACGCGGCACCTCCCGGGCCGGCCGGGGTCCAGAGCCGCTGCGGCGCCCGGGTGCCGGGGAAGAGCAGGTCCACGAAGCGCTCGGCGGTCGGCTGCGGCTCGTGGTTGGCCAGGCCGGGCCGCTCGTTGGCTTCGATGAACACGTGCTCCGGCCGGTCCGGGGCGCCGACCAGCAGGTCCAGCCCGGTGACGGGGATGTCGAGCGCCCGGCTGGCCGCCACGCACGCCTCGGCGATCGCCGGGTGCAGCTCGGCGGTGACGTCGTGGATGGTGCCGCCGGTGTGCAGGTTCGCGGTCCGGCGTACGGCCAGCACCTGCCCCTCGGGCAGCACGTCGTGCAGCTCGTGGCCGGCCTCGGCGAGCACGTCGCGGGTCATGTCGTCGAGCGGGATCCGGGACTCGCCACCGGTGGCGGCGGCCCGGCGACGGCTCTGCCGCTCGATCAGCTCGGCGATGTCGTGCACCCCGTCGCCGGTGATCGAGGCGGGGCGCCGGAGCGCGGCGGCCACCACCTCGTGGTCGATGACGACGACGCGCAGGTCCTCGCCGGCGCGCATCTCCTCGATCAGCACGTCGGGGCAGAACCGGGCGGCCAGCTCGACGGCGGCGGCCAGCGCCTCGGGAGTCCGAACGCCCACCGTGATGCCGTTGCCCTGCTCGCCCCGGGCCGGCTTCACCACCACCCGGCCGACCTCGGCGAGGAAGGCGGTGTCGCCGTCGCCACCGGTGGCGGTCCGGCCGCGCGGTACGGAGAGCCCCGCCTCGGCGAGGATCCGCCGGGTGACCCGCTTGTCGTCGCAGCGGCTCATCGCCACCGCGGAGGTCAGCTCCGACAGCGACTCGCGGGTCAGCACGGTCCGCCCGCCGTTGCTCAGCCGCAGCTCGCCCCAGGCCGGGTCGGTGACCTCCACCCGGATGCCGCGCCGCATCGCCTCGTCGGCGACGATCCTGGCGTACGGGTTGAGCTCGTCGTACCCCTCGGGCGTGGCGGGCAGGAAGAGCCGCTCGTTGATCGGGTTCTTCCGCTTCACGCAGAGCGTCGACGTCCGGTAGAAGCCGAGCCGCTCGTAGAGGCGGATCGCCCCGGCGTTCTCGGCGAGCACCGACAGGTCCACGTACGCCCGGCCCCGCTCCACCAGCCGGGCGGCCAGCGCGGTGATCAGCGCCTGGCCGGTCCCGGGTGGCGCGGTGTTGAAGTCGACGGTGAGGCACCACAGGCTGGCGCCGTTCTCCGGGTCGTCGAAGACCGCCACGTGGTCGACACCGGTGATGGTGCCGACGATCCCGCCGGCGGCGTCCTCGGCGACCAGGTGCAGGAACCGGTCGGTGTGCGCGTTGGCCACGAGCACGTCGACTCCGGCGGTGACCATGCCGTTGCGGGCGTATATCCGGTTCACGGCGTCCGCGTCCGCGGCGTCGGCCAGCGGGCGGACGGCCAGCCCCGGCACGTCGCCGTCACCGGTCGGCCGATCGCCGCCGAGCGGCAGCCGGTAGGTCAGCGACGGGTCGATGAAGAGCTCGTCGGGGAGCCGGGACACCAGCACGTGCGGGTCGCGCAGGTAGATGCAGATGTCCCGGGAGCCGGCGGCCTCGGAGCGCAGCACGGCGGCGACGGCGCCCTGGTCGGCGAAGGTCTGCCCGAAGACGAGCCGCCCCCAGCCGCAGTCCAGCACCACGTCGGTGTCGCCCTCGCGGGACGGGGGCTCCGGCGCGCCCGGGGCCATCGGGTCGCCGCCGGGGCCGACCGGCTCCCGTCGGCGGTGGTCGCGGAAGCGGCCGGGCCGGACGGGGCCGGTCGCCAGGGTGTCGGTCACGGTCAGTCGATCCCGTGGCTCTGGAGCCACATTTCCAGGAGTCCGAGTTGCCACAGCTTGTTTCCGTTCAACGGGGTCAGTTCGGCGTTCGGGTCGGCGAGCAGGGCGTCGACGTAGTCGGTGCGGAAGAGGTCGCGGCGGCGGGCCTCGGGCGCGCAGAGCGCGTCGCGTACCCGGTCGAGGAGCTTGCCCTCCAGGTGGGTGAGGCCGGGCACGGGGAAGTAGCCCTTCGGCCGGTCGATCACCTCGTTCGGCAGCACCCGTCGGCCGATCTCCTTGAGCACCCCCTTGCCGCCCTGCGCCAGCTTGAGCTCCGGCGGGCAGCTCGCGGCGAGCTCGACGAACTCGTGGTCGAGGAACGGCACCCGGGCCTCCAGCCCGTGCGCCATCGTCATGTTGTCCACCCGCTTCACCGGATCGTCGGTCAGCATCACCTGCGTGTCGAGCCGCAGGCCGGCGTCGACCGCGGTCTCGGCGCCGGCCCGGCCGAGGTGCGCGGCCACGAACTCCCGCGCCGGGTCGCCGTCGGTCAGCCAGGCCGGGTTCAGCACCCGGGCCAGCCCGGCCGCGTCGCGGTCGAAGAAGGCCCCGGCGTACGTGTCGAGCGCCCGGTCCCGGTCGACGCGGGCCAGCGGCGGGTACCAGTGGTAGCCGCCGAGGATCTCGTCCGCGCCCTGGCCGGACTGGACCACCTTGACGTGCTGTGCCACCACCTCGCTGAGCAGGTAGAACGCCACGCAGTCGTGGCTGACCATCGGCTCGGACATCGCGGCGACGGCCGCCTCCAGCGGCGGCACCAGGTCGGCGGCGGCCACCCGGATCTGGTGGTGGTCGGTGTCGAACGTCTTCGCGACGAGGTCCGAGTAGCGGAACTCGTCGCCCTCCCGGCCGCCCACCGCGTCGAAGCCGATGGAGAAGGTGGAGAGCCCGCGCTGGCCCTCGCCGGCCAGCAGGGCGACCACCAGGCTGGAGTCCAGGCCGCCGGAGAGCAGCACGCCGACCGGCACGTCGGCGACCATCCGCCGGCGTACGGCGGTGGTCAGCGACTCCAGCAGCGCGTCCTGCCAGTCCTTCTCGGACCAGCCGGCCCGCTCGGCGGAGCGGGTGAAGGCCGGGTCCCAGTAGACCCGCTCGGAGACGCGCCCGTCGGCCTCGTAGACCCGTACGGTCGCCGGGGGCAGCTTGGTGACCCCGCGCAGGATGGTGCGCGGCGGCGGCACGATGCTGTGGAAGCTCAGGTAGTGCGCGAGCGCGACCGGGTCGATGCCCGTGTCGATCCCGCCCCCGGCCAGCAGCGCGGGCAGGGTGCTGGCGAAGCGCACCGCGCCGGGCGTCTCGGCCAGGTAGAGCGGCTTGATGCCGAGTCGGTCCCGGGCCAGCACCAGCCGACCGGTGTCCCGCTCGCTGATCGCCACGGCGAACATGCCGACCAGATGGTCGACGAAGTCCAGCCCCCACTCCGCGTACGCCTTGAGCACCACCTCGCTGTCGCCCGAGGAGAAGAACCGGTGGCCCCTGGCCTGGAGCTCCGCGCGCAGCTCGCGGTAGTTGTAGACGCACCCGTTGAAGACGCCGGTCAAGCCAGCCCCGGGATCGACCAGCGGTTGTCCGCTCGCGGCGGAGAGGTCGATGATCTTCAGGCGCCGGTGTCCGAGGGCCGTCGGGCCCTGGGCCCAGACGCCGCTGTCGTCGGGCCCTCGGTCGCTCATGGTGGCCGCCATGCGCTCCACCGCCGACACGTCGGCGCGTGAGCCGTCACGGCGGAACTCTCCCGCAAGTCCGCACATGCGAGGCAATGTTGCCAGAGGCGAGCGGGATTCGCCCGTTGAGCTGATGCCGCTGAAGCCGGGCGGTTGCTATCATGCGCGCCACGCGCCCGGGGTCCCCGATCTCGACGCCTTTCCCGCCCCGCCCCGGCGGGGTGCCCGAATCGGATCGGGCCCGCGGTGTGACAAACACCGCAGACCCGATCGCGACCGTCGTCGCCGTGGTCGTCGTCGCCGGCTCAGCCGGACGTGCGGGCGACGCCCACCGGGCAGCTCAGCCCGTTCGGGCCGTGGTTGCAGTACCCGTTCGGGTTCTTCGTCGGCGCCAGGTACTGCTGGTGGTGGTCCTCCGCGAAGTAGTACTCGCCGAGGCGCTCGATCTCCGTGGTGATCTCGCCCTTGCCGGCACGCGCCACGATCGGCGCGAACGCGTCCCGCGACGCCTGCGCGGTGGCGACCTGCTCGTCGGTGGTTGCGTAGATCGCCGACCGGTACTGGGTGCCCACGTCGTTGCCCTGGCGCATGCCCTGGGTCGGGTCGTGGTTCTCCCAGAAGACCTTCAGCAGGTCCTCGTAGCTGATCGTGGCGGGGTCGTAGACCACCTGGACCACCTCGGCGTGCCCCGTCATGCCCGAGCACACCTCCTCGTACGTCGGGTTCGGCGTGATGCCACCCGCGTAGCCGGCCGACGTGGTGAACACGCCCGGCAGGGTCCAGAACAGCCGCTCGGCGCCCCAGAAACAGCCCATGCCGAACACTGCCACCCGCGAGCCCTCCGGGAACGGACCCTTGAGCGGGGTGCCCAGCACCTCGTGCCGGTCGGCGATCGGCATGGCGATCAGGCGACCCGGCAGGGCCTGGTCGGGGGTGGGCAGTTCGGCCTTCTTGTGGCGCAGGAACACGGTGGGACTCCTCTCGTACCTCTCCCAGCGTGCAACACCGCCGGGCCCGCCTTCCTTACCCGCTCCACCCCCACTCAGGCGACGTCCGGCCGCCCGCCTCGAACCAAGCGCGCCGAGCGGGTCAGCCCGTCACGCGACTGCCACGCTGGGTGACACTGGTCGCGCCCCAGGCGTTCCTCGCTCGACCGCTTTGCTCTGCAGCCACATAAGCACCGGTGACCGACGGTGACGGTCCACGTCGAGGCGAGCAAAGCCGGACCCGACGTCGGCGCAGCTCAGGCCGGTGGTGCGGTTGTGGCTGCAGAGCAAAGCGAGCAAGGGAGGCTTGCCGACGCTGGCACCTGCGATCACGCACCGTCATCATGCGCGCCGTCACTCTCCGTCGCCGTCGTGAGGGTCGGCCGTCCTGAGCCGTGAGGGTCGGCCGTCCTGAGTCGGGTGGGCGCGCCGGCGCGCGCCGTGTCGCTTGCCGCGGCTCCGCGAGCGTGCGGGCGGTCGGTCGGCCGGCCGGCCGGCCGGCGAAGGCCGGCGACGCTCGGCGTCACCGGGCCGCGGAGACCCGGGCGGCGTAGGACTCGGCCTCGGCGTCGTCGGCGTAGCGGGTGCGGGGCCAGAAGAAGCCGCGCAGCCCGTCGCCCTTCGTCCGGGGCACCACGTGGGTGTGCAGGTGCGGGACGGACTGGGACACCCGGTTGTTCATCGCCACGAAGGTGCCGCCGGCCCCCAGGCCGGCCTCCACGGCCACCGCGAGCCGGCGTACCAGGCCGAAGTAGCCGGCCAGCGCCTCGGCCGGCAGGTCGGCCAGGGTGACCAGGTGGGCGCGCGGCACCACCAGCACGTGCCCCTTGAAGACCGGCCGGGTGTCGAGGAACGCCACCCCCTCCGGCTCGTCGGCGACCCGGAACGCCGGGACCTCGCCCGCCACGATCCCGCAGAACACGCACCCGCTCACCCCGGCAGGGTAATGCCACTCCCCGGCCGCCGTCGGAGGGCCGCGCCGTCGCGCGGGTTGTCCCGCCGCCCCCTCGCGCGGGCGGCTAGCCTCACGGGAATGAGTCACGGCTTCGAGACGCTCGCCATCCACGCCGGTCAGGACCCCGAGGCCCGCACCGGCGCGGTGATCCCACCGATCTACCAGACCAGCACCTACGCCCAGGACGCCGTCGGCGCGCCCCGCCTGGGCTACGAATACAGCCGTTCCGGCAACCCCACCCGCGACGCGCTCCAGGAGTGCCTCGCCGCGCTGGAGGGCGGCCAGGTCGGTCTGGCCTTCGCCAGCGGCCTCGCCGCCGAGGACGCCCTGCTGCGTACCGTCTGCAAGCCGGGCGACCACGTGGTGATCCCCGACGACGCGTACGGCGGCACGTACCGGCTCTTCGCCCGGGTCGCCCAGCGCTGGGGACTGGACTTCACCCCGGCCAAGGTCTCCGACCCGGACGCGATCCGGGCCGCCGTCGAGCCGGGTCGGACCCGGGTCGTCTGGGTGGAGACGCCCACCAACCCGCTGCTCGGCATCGCCGACATCGCGGCACTGGCCGGCGTCGCGCACGACGCGGGTGCCCTGCTGGTCGTCGACAACACCTTCGCCTCGCCGTACCTCCAGCAGCCGATCGCGTACGGCGCGGACGTCGTGGTCCACTCCACCACCAAGTACATCGGCGGCCACTCCGACGTGGTCGGTGGCGCGCTGGTCACGGCCGACGCCGGGCTGGGCGAGGAGTTGCGCTACCACCAGAACGCGATGGGCGCGATCAACGGCCCCTTCGACGCGTGGCTGACCCTGCGCGGGATCAAGACGCTGGGCGTACGCATGGACCGGCACTGCGACAACGCCGAGCGGATCGCGGCCTACCTCGACGGGCACGCCAAGGTCGGTCAGGTCATCTACCCGGGGCTGCCCAGCCACCCGGGCCACGAGGTGGCGGCGAAGCAGATGCACCGGTTCGGTGGGATGATCTCGTTCCGGGCCGCAGGTGGCGAGGAGCACGCCGTCGAGGTCTGCAACCGGGCCAAGCTCTTCGTGCTCGCCGAGTCCCTCGGCGGCGTGGAGTCCCTGATCGAACACCCGGGGCGGATGACACACGCAAGTGCTGCCGGCTCGCCGCTTGAAGTTCCCGGCGATCTCGTGCGACTGTCTGTCGGCATCGAGACGGTCGACGACCTGCTCGCCGATCTGGAGCAGGCGCTGGGCTGACCGCTGGTGAGGGAGGGTGGCCGTGCAGGACATCATGCCGACCTGGGTGGGGGCGACCGCCAAGCAGATCGCCCGGGGCGTACGTCGCGGCGACGTCACGGCCACCCAGGTCGTCGCGGACCACCTCGACCACATCGCCCGGGTCGACGCCGACCTCGCCGCGTTCCGCACGGTACGCGGCGGGGAGGCGATCACCGAGGCCGAGAAGGTCGACGAGCAGGAGGACCTGGCCAACCTGCCGCTGGCCGGGGTGCCGGTGGCGGTCAAGGAGAACACCCCCGTGGCGGGGCTGCCCACCTGGAACGGGTCGGCCGCGGTGCGTACGCCGGTCGCCGAGGCCGACCACGAGGTGGTCCGCCGGCTGCGCGGCGCCGGCGCGGTGATCCTCGGGGTGACCCGGATGCCGGAGCTCGGCCTCTGGGGCATCACCGACGACGAGACCGCCGTCACCCGCAATCCCTGGGACCTCCGGCGGACCCCCGGCGGCTCCTCCGGCGGCGCCGCAGCCGCGGTCGCGGCCGGCCTGGTGCCGATCGCGCACGGCAACGACGGCCTCGGCTCGATCCGCATCCCGGCGGCCTGCTGCGGCCTGGTCGGGCTCAAGCCGGGCCGGGGCGTGGTCCCGTGCCAGCTCGGCGCGGAGGACTGGTTCGGCCTCACCGAGCACGGCATGCTGACCAGCACGGTCGCCGACGCGGCGGTCGGCTTCTCGGTGCTGGCGGGTCGCCGCCCGGAGAAACTGGTGCCGCCGCAGCGGCTGCGGGTGGGCGTCTCGCTCCGCTCGCCGGTGCGGGGCGTGCACGCCGACGCGCCCAACCGGGACGCGGTGGCCGCCGCCGGTCGGCTGCTCGCCGGCGCGGGGCACGACACCGTGCCGGCCGATCCGGTGTACCCCACCGCGCTGGGCCTCCAGGGCATCGCCACCTGGCTCGCCGCGGCGGCGGCCGACGTCCGTGCCGCCGGGCTGGACCGGCGCGGCCTCCAGCGGCGCAGCCGCCGGCACGTCGCCCTCGGCGAGTGGGCGCAGCGGCGCGGGTACGTCCGGGAGGCCGACCGGGCCGCCTGGCGCGAGCGCTCGATCGGCTTCTTCGCCGACCACTCGGTCGACCTGCTGCTCACCCCGGCCCTGGCCACCGCGCCGCCGGAGGCCGACGGCTGGTCCGGTCGGTCCTGGCGGGCCAACATGCTGGCCAACATCCGGTACGCCCCGTTCGCCGCGCCGTGGAACATCGCCGGCCTGCCCGCGTTGGTGGTGCCGGTCGGCCGCCGCCCCGACGGCCTGCCGGTCGCCGTGCAGCTGATCGGCCCGCCCGGCAGCGAACTGCTGCTGCTCGGCGTCGCCGGCCAGTTCGAGCTCCAGGCACCCTGGGCCCGCCACGCCCCCAGCTACCCCCGCATACCCGCCGCCGTCTGAGAGGTGGCGTGCGCGCGTCGGCGCGGGGGGCGGGGGTGGCACGATCAGGGCATGACGGAACTGGTCGGTCTCGCCGACGTACGGGCCGCGCGGGAACTGCTCGCGGGCGTCGTCCGGACCACCCCGCTGGAGCCCTCCCGGCCGCTCAGCGCGGCGCTGGGCGGGCCGACGTGGCTCAAGTGCGAGAACCTGCAACGCGCCGGCTCCTACAAGGTGCGCGGCGCGTACGTGCGGATCTCCCGGCTCTCGGCGGCGGAGCGGGCCGACGGCGTGGTGGCGGCGAGCGCCGGCAACCACGCCCAGGGCGTGGCGCTCGCCGCCGGCCTGCTGGGCACGCACGCCACGGTCTTCATGCCGGTGAACGCGCCGCTGCCGAAGGTGGCCGCCACCAAGGGGTACGGCGCCCAGATCGAGCTGGTCGGCAACACCGTGGACGAGTCCCTGGTCGCGGCGCACAGCTACGCCGAGCGGACCGGCGCGACGCTGATCCACCCGTTCGACCACCGGGACGTGATCGCCGGCCAGGGCACGGTGGCCCTGGAGATCCTCGAACAGTGCCCCGAGGTTCGGACGATCATCACCGGCGTGGGCGGTGGCGGGCTGGTGTCCGGCATGGCGGTGGCGGCCAAGGCGCTTCGGCCCGACGTGCGGATCATCGGCGTGCAGGCGGCCGGCGCGGCGGCCTTCCCGCCCTCCCTGGTGGCCGGCGAGCCGGTGCGCCTCCCGGCGTTCGGCACCATCGCGGACGGCATCGCGGTCGGCCGGCCGGGAGAGATCACCTTCACCCACGTCCGCAAGCTGGTGGACGAGATCGTCACGGTCTCCGAGGAGGACATCTCCCGGGCGCTGCTGATGCTGCTGGAGCGGGGCAAGCAGGTGGTCGAGCCGGCCGGCGCCGTGGGCGTGGCCGCGCTGCTGGCGGGCATCGTCGAGGTGCAGGCGCCGGTCGTGGCGGTGCTCTCCGGCGGCAACATCGACCCCCTGCTGATGCTCCGGGTGATCGAGCACGGGCTCGCTGCCGCCGGGCGCTACCTGCGGGTGACCGTGCGCTGCTCGGACCGCCCCGGTCAGCTCGCGTCGCTGCTCGGCGAGATCGCCGAGCACCGGGCGAACGTGGTGGACGTGGAGCACCAGCGGGCCAATCCGCATCTGCGCCTGGGTGAGGTGGAGGTGGCGCTCTCGGTGGAGACGCGTGGCGTCGAGCACTCCGACACGCTGATCAGCGCCTTGCGGGCCAGCGGCTACCAGGTGGTCTTCGCCGGCGAGGCGTGACACCCGTGGGTGTCACGCCTCGCCGGGTCGCTCGTCGCCGCCCGACGGGCGGCGCGGGTCAGCCGGAGAACGGGCTGAAGCTGACCACGGTCACCTTGATGTCGGCCCCGCTCGGGGCCGTGTAGGTGCAGGTCTGGCCGGCCCGGCCACCCAGGATCGCCTGGCCCAGCGCCGACTCGGGGCTGTAGACCGTCAGCTCGGTGGTGGACGCGATCTCCCGCGAGCCCAGCAGGAACGTCTCGGTGTCGTCCTTGTCGTCGTCGAAGAAGATCGTCACGACCATGCCGGGCGACACCACGTCGGCGGCGGGCGCCGCACCCACCTTGGCGGTGCGGAGCAGCTCCTTGAGGTAGAGGATCCGCCCCTCGGCCTTGCCCTGCTCCTCGCGGGCGGCATGGTAGCCACCGTTCTCCCGCAGGTCGCCCTCCTCGCGCCGGGCGTTGATCTCGGCGGCGATGACCGGCCGGTTGGCGATCAGCTCGTCGAGCTCCCCCTGGAGCCGGTCGAATGCGTCCTGGGACAGCCAGGTGGCGGGCGCCTCGTTGCCAGTGGACACAGGCGTTCTCCTCAGTTGTGCGTGCTGGCTGACAGGTGAAACTCCAAGTTACCAGTGCGGTACGACACGGGGTGTGCGCGAGCGTCGGCGCTGCCGCCGTTCCCGGGCCGCCGGAAGGGGTGCCGGCGAAGGGACGGGTCCGCGTCGTGGCTGCTCAGACCGCGCGTCGCCGGCTCCGGTCGGTGGCCCGCCCGCTCCGGCCGGGCGGGTGGACGCTCAGGCCGGCCGGCAGCGCACCACCTCGCCGATGAAGGGTCGCGCCGTGGTGGTCAGCCGGTGCTGCGCGGTGACCTGCCGCTGGCCGGGTGGGGCGGTCACCGTCACCTGCTCGCGGGTCAGCTCGGCGCCGTCGCGGTCGCGGGCGCGCAGCAGGCAGACCGCCGACCCGCCCGCGGGCACGGTGACCCGGAAGTCGACCAGCACCTGGCTGTCGGTGATCCCGCCGTAGGTGATCACCTCGGCGTCGTAGTTCGGGTCGCCGTACTGCCGGTAGAGCCGCACCGCGACCAGGGTCATGACCGCGAGCAGAGCGATCACCAGGAGCGCGGTGAGCAGCGGTCGGCGCCGCCCGGCCTCCCGGCGGCGGCCGTACCGCCCCGGCGGGAAGGTCGGCGCGCGCGGCGGAAGTGTGGCGGGCGTCTCGGTCACCAGCGGGTATCTCCTGGCCTCGTTGTCGGCGGCATCGGCAAGAATGGCAGGGTTCCATCCTCCCAGCCCGTCCCTCGTCAAATATGACAGGTCGGCACCGGCGGGTTCCGGCGCGGGGGAGGATTCCGGCAGGTCAGCCGGGCGGTCCCGCGGGGGGTCCGCCGGCCGGCAGAGACGAGGAGCGCCGACGTTGGCAGAGCAACTGCGACTGATGGCCGTCCACGCACACCCCGACGACGAGTCGAGCAAGGGTGCCGCGACCATGGCGAAGTACGTCGCCGAGGGCGTGGACGTCCTGGTGGTGACGTGCACCGGCGGCGAGCGCGGCAGCGTGCTCAACCCGAAGATGGACCGGCCGGACGTGTGGGCCAACATCGCCGAGGTCCGCCGGGCGGAGATGGACGCCGCCCGGGCGATCCTCGGCGTCGAGCAGGCGTGGCTCGGCTTCGTCGACTCCGGCCTGCCCGAGGGCGACCCGCTGCCCCCGCTGCCCGAGGGCTGCTTCGCCCTCCAGGACGTCGAGGTGGCCGCCGGCCCGCTGGTGCGGCTGATGCGCCAGTTCCGTCCGCACGTCGTCACCACGTACGACGAGGAGGGCGGCTACCCGCACCCGGACCACATCATGACCCACAGGGTCAGCGTGGCCGCGTTCGAGGCCGCCGGCGACCCGGAGCGCTATCCGGAGCTGGGCGAGCCGTGGCAGCCGCTGAAGCTCTACTACGACATCGGCTTCTCCAAGGGCAAGATCATGGCGCTGCACGAGGGGCTGCTCGCCGCCGGTATGACTTCGCCCTACGAAGAGTGGATCAAGCGCTGGGAGGACCGCCCCGACAAGGGCCCCCGGATCACCACCCGGGTGGAGTGCGCCGACTACTTCCCGGTCCGCGACGACGCGCTGCGCGCCCACGCCACCCAGATCGACCCGGACGGCTTCTGGTTCCAGGTGCCGATGGAGATGCAGCGGCGGGCCTGGCCGACGGAGGACTTCGAGCTGGTCCGCTCGCTGGTCGACAGCCCGCTGCCCGAGTCGGACCTCTTCGCCGGGGTGCGCGAGACGGCCCATGCCGGCTGATCCGGCCGAGGGCTACCCTGGTCACCAACCGCACACCGGAGGAACGCCATGCTGACCGCCGCACAGGTGCTCGCCCAGAACAACTTCGGGGACACCCGCTCGGGTGGGCTGGCCGGGCCGATGGGCCTCTTCCTCATCCTCGTCCTGGCGACCGCCACCGTACTGCTGATCCGCAACATGAACTCCCGGCTGCGTCGGCTGCCCGACCGGTTCCCCCAGCAGGGCCCGTCGGACGCCCCCGGCCGGGCGGAGGCGGCAGTCGTCGATCCGACAGACGGTACTCCGGCGCACGATTCGCACACCGCCGCTCCCACCGGGCGCGAGCAGCGTCGCAACGGGTAATACGCGCATGATTCACGTCGAACCCGGTCGCCGCCCCCTGTTGCGGCCACCGGGTTTGCCTTAGCCTCTCGCCGGGGGACCAAGAGTTCCCGAGCCGTGCGCGGGAGGGGGCGCCGATGACCACCACACCAGCGGCGGCCCGTCGCACCCGCGGTCGGCCCGCCGGCGGAGGGAATCGGTGACCTCCGGCAGGGCCGGCGAGTCACCCGACCGGCTCGAATCCCGTGCCACCTCCGTACGGCTGCTCCTGCTCACGGCCGCCGTCGCGCTGACCGCCCTGGTCGCCGCCGCGCTGGGGTGGTTGGCCCCGGCCCGCCTCCCCGCCGACGACCCGCTCGGCGGGCCCGCCCGCTTCGGCCTCGCCGTCGCGGTGGTCGCCGTCGCCCAGCTGGCCCGCCTACGGTTCCGCAGCGCCGCCGGAATGGTGAGCATCACCTGGGGCGAGGCGGCGCTGATCATCTGCCTCTACCTGACGCCCGCCGGCTGGCTCCCCTCCGCCACGCTGCTCGGCGTCGGTCTCGCCTGGTCGGCCATGTCGCTGCTCGGTGACCGGCGCCCGGTGTCGGAGGTCGTACGGATCACGGCCTCGCTCACCGCCGCCACCGCGCTGGCCGTCTCGGTCACCACCGCGCTCGGTCACCCGCTGCTGACGCCGCCGACCCCGGCGCTCGCCCTGGCCGTGCTCGCCGGATCGGTCACCTACCTGCTCGCCACCGCCTGGCTCGGCGGCGCCACCCTGGCGCTTCGGCACGGCATCGCCGTCGCGCCGCCGCTGCTCGCCGCGCTGCGGGGCAAGCTGTTGATGTTCGTCGGCAACGTCGCCGTCGGCCTGGTCGTGGTGGCGCTGCTGGAGCTGGACGCGCGCTGGCTGCTGCTGCTCCCGCCGCCGCTCTGGCTGCTCCAGCAGACCTACCGCCACCGGCTCCGCGCCGACCAGGAGCACCGCAGCTGGCGGGCCTTCGCGGAGGCCACCGCCGCGCTCAACCAGCTCGACGAGCGGGGCGTCGCCACCGCCGCGGTGAGCGGCGCGCTGACCCTGTTCAACGCCGAGCTCGTCGACGTCGACGTGGCCCGCGGCGACGGCCGGTGGCGGCGCTACCGGGGCGACCCCGGCGGTCAGCTGGTCGACCGTGAGGTCGCGCCGCCCGGCCGGGCCGAGCCCGAGGAGCACGAGCTGGCGCGGGCCCTGGCCGTGGGGACCGCCCGGGTGGGCGAGCTGCGGGTCAGGTTCCCGCGTTCCGCGCCGCCCAACGCCCGGGAGCGCGACGCGGTGGCCGCGTTCGGCGACGCCCTCGCCGCCGCGCTGCACGATGCCGCGACCCACCGGGAGCTGCGGCTGGTCACCGCCCGTTCGTCGTACGAGGCGGTGCACGACCAGCTCACCGGGCTGGCGAACCGCTCCGCCATGCTCGGCAAGGGCGACCAGGCGCTGCGCCAGCTCGCCCACGACCACCCGGTGGCGCTGCTGCTGCTCGACATCGACCAGTTCAAGGAGGTCAACGACACCCTCGGACACGCCGCCGGCGACCAGCTGCTGCGACTGACCGCCAACCGGCTCGGTGCCCTCGCCCGCTCCGGTGACCTGCTCGCCCGGCTCGGCGGTGACGAGTTCGCGCTTCTGCTGACGTCGGTCCCGGTGCTCGGGGACCGGGCGGCCCCGATGGCGTACGCGCTGCGGCAGGCCCGCGAGATCGCCGAGCGGCTCGCCGCCCCGACCGAGGTGGCCGGGGTGCGGATGTCCGTCGAGGTCTCCGTCGGGGTGGTGGTGGCCGACGCCGGCACCGCCGACCTGACGGAGCTGCTGCGCCGGGCCGACATCGCCATGTACCAGGCCAAGGAGGGCGGCGGCAGCGTCGCCGCGTACGACGCCACCAGGGACGCCGCGAGCACCGACCAGCTGGCCCTGCTGGCCGAGCTGCGGGAGGCGCTGAAGACCGACGACCAACTCGTGCTGGCGTTGCAGCCGGCGGTCGACCTGGCCACCGGCGCCCCGACCGGGGTGGAGGCGCTGATCCGCTGGCGGCACCCGCGCCGCGGCTGGCTGGGGCCGCACGACTTCATCCGCCCCGTGGAGAACAGCGAGCAGCTCGGCACCTTCACCCGCTACGTGCTGGACAAGGCGCTCGCCGTCGCCGCCGGCTGGACCAGGGACGGGCTCGACGTGCCGATCTCGGTCAACCTCTCGGCACGCAGCCTGCTCGACCCCCGCCTGCCCGCCGAGATCGCCGACGCGCTGCGGCGGCACCAGATGCCGCCGGACCGGCTGGTCCTGGAGATCACCGAGACGGTGGTGATGAGCGAGCTGGAGGTCATCGACGAGGTGCTCGCCACGCTGCGGTCGATGGGCGTGCAGCTGGCGGTGGACGACTTCGGCACCGGGTTCTCCTCGCTGACGTTCCTCACCCGGATCGCGGTGGACGAGCTGAAGGTGGACCGTTCCTTCGTGATCCGGATGGCCGACTCCCCGGAGGCGGCGGCGATCGTGCGGACCACCGTCGGGCTCGCCCACGAGCTGGGGCTGCGGGTGGTGGCCGAGGGGGTGGAGACCGCCGAGCAGCGCACCGCCCTGGCCGAGCTGGGCTGTACGGCCGCCCAGGGCTACCACTTCTTCAAGCCCATGCCGGCCGACAAGATCGGGGCGGTGCTGAGCACCCTGCTCGACGAGGCCCGCCCGAACGTCTTCCCGCTGCGCGCCGACGGCGCCTCCTGACCGGGCGGGGGCTCCGGGGGGAGGGGCGGCGCCGGAGCCCCGGCGGGCGGGTCGGCGGCTGGTTATGGTCGTCGGGTGAACCGACTCGCTGACGCCACGAGCCCGTACCTGCTCCAGCACGCCGATAACCCGGTCGACTGGTGGCCCTGGTGCGACGAGGCGTTCGCCGAGGCGAGGCGGCGGGACGTGCCGGTGCTCATCTCGGTCGGCTACGCCGCCTGCCACTGGTGCCACGTGATGGCCCACGAGTCGTTCGAGCACGAGCAGGTCGGCGCCCTGGTCAACGACGACTTCGTGGCCATCAAGGTGGACCGCGAGGAGCGCCCCGACGTCGACGCCGTCTACATGACCGCCACCCAGGCGATGACCGGGCAGGGCGGCTGGCCGATGACGGTCTTCGCCACCCCGGACGGCACCCCGTTCTTCTGCGGCACGTACTTCCCCCGGCCCAACTTCGTCCGGCTGCTCGAATCGGTCGCCGCGGCCTGGCGCGACCAGCGCGACGCCGTGATCCAGCAGGGCGCCGCGGTGGTCGAGGCGATCGGCGGCGCCCAGGCCGTCGGCGGGCCCACCGCGCCGCTGGACGCCGCGCTGCTCGACGCCGCGGCCGACCAGCTCGCCAGGGAGTACGACGACACGAACGGCGGCTTCGGCGACGCGCCGAAGTTCCCGCCGCACATGAACCTGCTCTTCCTGCTCCGGCACCACCAGCGCACCGGCTCCCCGCGGAGCCTGGAGATCGTCCGGCACACCTGCGAGGCGATGGCCCGGGGCGGCATCTACGACCAGCTCGCCGGCGGCTTCGCCCGTTACTCCGTCGACGGGCACTGGACCGTGCCGCACTTCGAGAAGATGCTCTACGACAACGCGCTGCTGCTGCGGACGTACACCCAGCTCTGGCGGCTGACCGGGGACCCCGTCGCCGCCCGGGTCGCCGCCGAGACGGCCGCCTTCCTGATCGACGACCTGGGCACCCCCGAGGGCGGCCTGGCCTCCGCCCTCGACGCGGACACCGAGGGCGTGGAAGGGCTCACCTACTCCTGGACGCCGGCCCAGCTCGTCGAGGCGCTGGGGGAGGAGGACGGCCGCTTCGCCGCCGACCTCTTCGCGGTCACCGCGCAGGGCACCTTCGAGCACGGCACGAGCGTGCTGCGGCTGGCCCGGGACGTGGACGACGTCGCGCCTGAGGTGGCCGCCCGCTGGCAGCGCGTACGGGCCCGGCTGCGCGAGGTCCGCGACACCCGTCCCCAGCCGGCCCGCGACGACAAGGTGGTCGCCTCCTGGAACGGGCTGGCGGTGACCGCGCTGGTCGAGCACTCCGCGCTCACCGGCGACCCGGTCACCGCGGCGGCGGCCGTACGCATCGGCGAGGTGCTCGCCGAACGGCACGTCGTGGACGGGCGGCTGCGCCGGGTCTCCCGAGCCGGCGTGGTGGGCGAGCCGGCGGGCGTGCTGGAGGACCACGGCTGCGTGGCCGAGGCGTTCTGCGCCCTGCACCAGCTCACCGGCGAGGGGCGCTGGCTGGAGTCGGCCGGCCGGCTGCTCGACGTCGCGCTGGAGCGCTTCGCCGCCCCCGGAGGTGGCTTCTACGACACCGCCGACGACGCCGAGCGGCTGGTCACCCGCCCCGCCGACCCGACCGACAACGCCACCCCGTCCGGGCGCTCGTCGATCGTCGCGGCGCTGGTGACGTACTCGGCGCTGACCGGGGAGACCCGCTACCGGGAGGCCGCCGAGGCGGCCCTGTCGACCGTGGCGCCGATCGTCGGCCGGCACGCCCGCTTCACCGGCTACGCGGCCGCCGTCGGGGAGGCGCTGCTCTCCGGGCCGTACGAGATCGCGGTGGTCACCGACGACCCGACCGGGGAGCCGCTGGTCGCGGCGGCACACCGGCACGCCCCGCCCGGCGCCGTGATCGTGGCGGGTCCTTCCGGCCGGCCCGGGGTGCCACTGCTCGCCGACCGGCCGCTGGTCGACGGGCGGCCCACCGCGTACGCCTGCCGGGGTTTCGTCTGCGAGCGGCCGGTGACGGCGGTGGACGACCTGGTCGGCCAGCTCGCCCGGCGCTGAGGCGCACGGCTGCGCCCGTGTGCGATCGGCCATCCGGCGGCGCAGGTGACGGGGCGTCCCGATAGGCTGGCGCCGCTATGGATTCCCGTACCGGTCTGCCCGTTGTCGGCATGGTGGGTGGTGGCCAGCTGGCCCGGATGACCCACCAGTCCGCGATCGCCCTCGGCCAGTCGCTGCGCGTGCTGGCGCTGGCCCCCGACGACGGCGCGGCGCTGGTCGCCGCCGACGTGCAGTACGGCGACCACACCGATCTCGCCGCGCTGCGCGCCTTCGCCAAGGCCTGCGACGTGGTGACCTTCGACCACGAGCACGTCCCGACCGAGCACATCCGGACGCTGGCCGCCGAGGGCGTGAAGCTCTACCCTCCGGCCGACGCGCTGCTGCACGCGCAGGACAAGCGCGTCATGCGGGAGCGGCTGGGCGAGCTGGGCGCGCCGAACCCGGCCTGGCGGCCCGTGGCGGAGCCCGCCGACGTGGTGACCTTCGGCGAGGAGCACGGCTGGCCGGTGGTGCTCAAGGCGGCCCGGGGCGGCTACGACGGCCGGGGCGTCTGGCTGGTCGACGACGCCGCGCAGGGCGACGAGCTGGCGACGACCCTGCTCGCCGGCGGCACCCGGCTGATCGTCGAGGAACGCGTGCCGCTGCGTCGGGAGTTGGCGGTGCAGGTGGCCCGCTCGCCGTTCGGGCAGGTCGCCGCGTACCCGGTGGTCGAGACCGTGCAGCGCGACGGCATCTGCGTGGAGGTGCTCGCCCCCGCGCCGGGCCTGCCGGAGGAACTGGCGGTCGCCGCGCAGCAACTCGCCATCGACCTGGCCACCGCGCTCGGCGTGGTGGGCCTGCTCGCGGTGGAGCTGTTCGAGGTCGCCGACCCGGCAGCGCCCCCCGGCAGCCGGATCGTGGTGAACGAGCTGGCGATGCGGCCGCACAACTCCGGGCACTGGACGATCGAGGGTGCGCGGACGTCGCAGTTCGAGCAGCACCTGCGGGCGGTGCTCGACTACCCGATGGGGGACGCCTCGCTGACCGCCCCCGTGGTGGTGATGGCGAACGTGCTGGGCGGCGAGCCGGGCGGGATGTCGATCGACGAGCGGCTGCACCATCTCTTCGCGGCCGAGCCGGGCGCCAAGGTGCACCTCTACGGCAAGCAGGTGCGGCCGGGGCGCAAGATCGGGCACGTGACGGTGCTCGGCGACGACCTGGAGGACGTACGGGCCCGGGCCGCGCGGGCGGCCCGCTGGCTGCGCGAGGGGCACCAGTGAGCGCGAGAAGTGAGCTTGCGGGCCCCGCAGTCGCGAACGAGAGGCGGACACCGGTGAGCGTCGTTGGGCTGATCATGGGCAGCGACTCGGACTGGCCGACGATGAAGGCCGCCGCCGAGGCGCTGGACGAGTTCGAGGTGCCGTACGAGGTCGAGGTGGTCTCGGCGCACCGTACCCCGATCAAGATGATCGACTACGGCCGCGCCGCGGCCGACCGAGGGCTGAGGGTCATCATCGCGGGGGCCGGTGGCGCCGCGGCGCTCCCCGGGATGGTCGCCTCGGTCACGCCGTTGCCCGTGATCGGCGTCCCGGTGCCGTTGAAGCACCTGGACGGGATGGACTCGCTCCTCTCCATCGTGCAGATGCCGGCGGGCGTGCCGGTGGCCACCGTATCGATCGGCAACGCCCGCAACGCCGGGCTGCTCGCGGTCCGCATCCTGGCCGCCGCCGACCGGGTACTGCTCGACCGCATGGCCGCCTACCAGGCCGACCTCGAGCAGTTGGTCGCCGAGAAGGACGCGGCCCTGCGCGCCTCCCTGGCCTGATCTCCGCGCCTTACACCGCCCGGCCCTGGCCCCGCTTCCCCTCCGCCTGCGCCGGCAAGGGCTGATTCCGCCGGCCGGGCGCCCGGCTGCCGAGGGAGAGGAGTGGCCGGGTGGTTCCTTGACCGCTGCCCGGCGTGCGCCGCGCTCGACACTCATCGCTGTCAGTGACGGGACGCTGATGTTGCTCAGCGTCACCGAGGGCGGCTCGGAGAAACCTCGCCCCGCCGCCCCTTTGCTCTGCAGCCATCCACGCACCGGTGAGTTGAGCTGGACGTTTCTCCGATGAGTCTCAGCCGAGGCCGTCATTGTCTCTGACGCATGGTGACTGTTGCGTCGGTGGCTGCAGAGCAAAGGAGACAGGTGGGTGGTGGTCGCGCCGCGCCGGTCACCACCGTCTGTAGTCGCTGGGTCGGCGTTGCTGCGGCCCTGCCGTCGCCAGGGGCATCGGGGGCCGGCCGTGCCGCGCCCGCAGGCGGTGGCACCTGCCCTCGACCGCCCGCGTCCGACCACGAGACGTTGCGCCCTGTCGGTCCGGGACTTCCTGGCCACCGTCCGAGCCCGGCCTGCGCGGGGCGGCCCGCCGGTGTCAGCGCATGCCGCGCAGGGCCGTCTGGAGGCGTTCCTGGGCGCGGCGGCGGCGCTCGTTGCTCGCGCCGAGCACCAACAGCAGGATGCCGACCGGGATCAGGGCCAGCCACGGCCCGAGGCTGAACAGCGCGTGTACCGCCGTGATCGCGGTGACGGCC
This sequence comes from Micromonospora sp. CPCC 205561, assembly GCF_036906775.1. Classification (NCBI taxonomy): domain Bacteria; kingdom Bacillati; phylum Actinomycetota; class Actinomycetes; order Micromonosporales; family Micromonosporaceae; genus Micromonospora; species Micromonospora sp. CPCC 205561. Next base: position 157,696 of record NZ_JBAKHV010000001.1, read on the forward strand.
GCACCGATGATCACCGGTGCCTGCTGTTGGCTCATCGAGCCGAAGACGAGCACCGCGACGGCGCCGAGCAGCAGCAGCACCTGGCGCAGGGCGCTGGAGTCGGTGGCCAGCACGATCGCCAGGGTCGGCACGAAGGCGGCGATCAGCGCCGGCCCGTACGCGACCCAGCTGCTCAGGTCGGGCCGGCGCCGCAGCTCCAGCACGCCGACGAGCAGCGCGAGCGCCGCGAAGGGCAGCGTGTAGGCCTCCGGCAGCGCCACGTCGGCGACGCGCATCAGGATCCACCAGGCGGTGATCTCGCAGACCACCACGGCCCAGACCAGGATGCGTCGTTCCACGGGACGACGCCGCGGTCGGGTCGCCGCCACGCCGAGGACGGCACCCCATCCGGCCAGCAGCGCGGCGATGTGCCGGGGCGAGTCGAAGGCCAACGCCAGGGCGATGAGGGCGGCGGCGTACCCGCTCCACTCGACCGTGGCCGCCTCCCGCTGGGCCTCGGGACGACGCAGCCGGGGCAGGGTCGCGGCGAACACCTGCAGGGCCGCGCCGACCGCGAGTACGCCGAACGCGGACCAGACGGCCGCGAGGCCGGCCACGAGTCCGGCGGTGAGCACGAAGAGCTGCGCCATCAGCGAGGCGAAGAGCCAACCCAGGATGCGCGCCCGCTGGGTGGTGCCGAAGAGCGCGGCCACGGCGCCGACGCCGACCCCGCCGCCGAGCGTGAACAGGGTCAGCTCCCGGGTGGCGAGACCGCCGACCAGGCCCGCGCTTCCGGCGGCCAGCCCGATGGCGAAGACGAGCACCCGGGTCAGCCGCAGGGAGCGGGCCCGCTCCGCGAGCGGCGGAGGCGGGGTGAGCGCCAGACCCAGCATCGAGATGGTGAACACGGCGAGCGCGGCCAGGGTGCCGGCCGGCCAGCCGTTGCCGAGCGACACCGGCGTGATCAGCAGGGTCACGGCGGCGCCCGGCAGCACCACCGGCACGGCCCGGGAGCGCCGACCGCCGCTGAAGCCGGTGGCGGCCAGCGCGGCGGTCGCGGTGAGCAGCAGCGCGGTCAGCACGTGGGTCGCGTCGACCGCGTCCGGGGGCGGGGTGAGCAGCTCCGGCGGTGGACCCTGCCAGACCCGGCCGAGGCTGCGGTGCGGGTCGACCAGGGCGACGACCAGGGACGGCGCGACCGAGAGCAGCGCCAGGACGGTGGGCAGCGCGGCGGCGGCGATCGCACCGGCGGCAGGGCTTACCCGCCAGCGCCGCTGCGTCTCGTCGCCCGGCAGCCGTCGCAGTGCCCCGTCGAGCAGCACCGCCCAGCGCCGTACCGGCTGGGCGGCTCCGATCGGTGGCTCGGTGGCTCCCCGGACCAGCTCGGCCAGCACCCCGAGCAGGGCCGCGGCGGCGGCGTAGACACCGACGGGCAGGCCGGTGGGGACGGCTGCCAGGGCGCTCACCGTGGCGCCGCCGGCCACCGCCGCGCTCGTCCAGGGCAGGTACTGCGGGATTCGCCGCCGCGCGGCGGCCACCGCCGCCAGGCCCAGGCTCGACGCGGCCAACGCGGCGGTCAGCACCACCTCCGGTGTGTGGTGGAACTCGGCCGCCAGCGCCGCGACGGCGCCGGGGAAGGCGAGCAGGGCCGCGCCGGCCGCCGCGCCACCGATCTGCGCCAGGTGCGGCGGCATCCCCTCGGTCTCGACGTCCTCCACCAGGGGCGCGGCCAGCGACCGGGCCAGCGCCGCCACCACGACGCCGATCAGCGCGATACTCCCGAGCGCCAGCGCGGTGGTCCACGGCCGGACCAGGCCCGCCCCCGCCGCGTGCAGGGCGACCACACCGGCCACGACCGCGCGGGAGAGCCCGGCGCGGGGGTCGACCGCGGCCACGGCGGCCATGCCGAAGACGGTGGCGACCATGCCGCCGACGAGGACGGGCGACCACCACGGCAGGTCGAACGCGGCCGGCGCGCCGATCGTGGCGAGCACGGCCGCCGCGCCCGACACGTCGTACTTCCAGGGCGGCGGCAGCAGGACCGCGGCGGCGACGCCGAGCAGGGCGAGCGCGACCGGCGCCTGCCACGTCGAGCCACCGGTCGGCCCGGCCGGCCAGCCGGTCAGGTCGCCGGCCCAGATCGCCCCCGGGGTCGCGAGCACCCCCAGCCCGCCCCGCAGCGCGCTCCAGCCGGCCAGCAGCCCGATCAGCACGCCGCCGGCGGCGATGCCGAGGATCGGCCCGCGTCGCCAGTCCTCCGGCATCGCCCGGGCGCCCACGGCCACCACCAGCACCAGCCCGGCGGCGACGGCGAGCTGCCCGCCGGGGGCGAGCACGGCCGCGATCCGGGCCAGGGTGGCGATCAGGGCGGCCGTCACCGCCGCGGCGGCCAGGTCGGAGCCGTCCAGGTTCAGGTCGGCGCGCCGGCCGGCGTCGATGGGACCGGCGAAGACCACCATCGCGGCGGCGACCAGCAGCAGCCCACCGACCCAGGCGTCGGCCGCGGTGGCGCCGGGGGCCCCGAAGGCGGCGGCGGTGACCGTGATCGCGCCGAGGGCGGTGCCCGCCGCCAGCGGTGTCGGAATGTGCCGCTGGGAGACCTGCACGATGGCGGCGTAGCCGAGGGTGGCGCAGACCGCCAGGAAGCTGGCGGCCAGCACCGGGACGGTGACCTCGCGCAGGCTCGCCGGGGTCGGCGTCGGATCGGTCGGCACGGTGGCGGCCACGAAGGCGGCCACCGCGCCGGGCAGCGCGAACGCGGCACCGCCGGCGGCCCAGGCCGAGACGGCGTCGGCCGCCGCCGGGGCGAGCCGCATCCGGGGCGCCACGGCGACGAGGACCCCGGCGGCGAAGAGGGTGAGCAGGACCGCGGCGGTCAGCGCCGGCCGGGCCAGGGCGGCGCCCGCGCCGAACAGGCCGACACCGGCGGCGGCCGCGGCGTGCGCCAACGCCGCCCGTTCGGTCCGGGCGGAGAGCCCGACGACCCCGATGCCGACCGCCGTCAGCACCATCGGCCAGGGCGCCACCGCCCAGCCGAGGCCGAACGACGCCGGTACGGCGAGCGCGGTCAGCGCCGCGCCGACCACCGCGAACTCCCGGCGGATCTCGGGCGGCAGGGCCAGCACCGCGGCCACGGTCAGCAGGAACGCGCTCGCGGCGAGCTGCCAGGCGGCCGGCCCCACCGCTGCCGACAGCTCCGCCGGGTAGCGGTCGAGGTCGGCCGCCCAGGCCGGCAGCGCGGCGCGGACGGGGGCGACGCCGGCACGCAGGGCGCCCCCGGCGACCACCACCCCGCTGACCGTGAGCGCCACCGCCGAGGCGAGCTGCGGCCCGCGGCGGGCCGCCTCCGGGACCGCCCGGACGGCCAGCCCGGTGAGCGTGATGACCGCCGCGATCAGCAGCAGCGCCCGCCCCGGGAACGCCACCGAGGCGATCCGGCTCAGCGTGCCGATCACGGCGAGGGTGAAGATCCCGGCGCCCAGGTCGGGCAGCGGCGGCCGGCGCAGCGCCAGCGTCCCGGCCAGCCCCGTGGCGGCGGCCAGCAGCAGCGTCAGCCCCGCCCCGGTCGCGGCCGGCACGGTGCCCGCGCCCAGCAGGGCCGAGACGGCGTACGCGAGCGCCACGGCGACCGCCACCCCGTGCAGCACCCAGGTCAGCTCGCGCAGCACCGGCACCGGTCGTACGGCGGGAGCCCTCTCCTGCGCCGGCAGGGCGCCGTCGAGCACTTCGCCGGCCTCCTCCGGCGCTCCCTCCGGCCGACCGTCGGGGCGGCGCTGAAGGGGGGCCGCCGGGGTGGCCGAGGGCTCGGGCAGGTCCCGACGGACCGGCCGTTCCAGGGTGACCGGAGAGCGTGCCAGCCAGAGGTCGAGCACGGCGACCGCCGTCAGCACCAGCGCCCAGCCGCCGGGCCCGGAGATCAGGTCGTACGCGAGCAGCGGCAGCACGGGCTGGGCGGCCAGCACGGTCGCGAACCGGGGCGTGCGCAGCCCCGTCCAGCCCGCGTAGCCGAAGGAGACACCGGCGGTGACGGCGAAGATGACCCCGGCGAAGACCGCGCCCGAGGCGCCGCCGTTGCCGATCCGGTCGACCGCCCAGAGCGCGTAGCCGGCGAGCGGTAGCAGGAGCAGGCCGACGGCGGAGATGGTCTCGGCGGTCGAGGTGAGCCCCCGCCGGGCCAGCACCGGCGGGGCGAGCAGCATCAGCACGGTCGCGATCAGCAGGACGCCCAGCCGGGCCAGCGCGTCCATGGAGCTGGTGGCCACCGCGGCGAAGACCACGGCGGCGACCCCGAGCAGCAGTGCGCCGAGCCCGAGGGGGATGTTCTGCACCTCGCGGGAGGATGCTTCCGGCGGGTGCTCGGGATCGTCGGCGTCGAGCCAGGAGGCGGTCGTCCGCGGGGGCGGGGGTGGGTCGTCCGGGCCGGCCGGGGCGCCCTGACGGGGCACCCGGGGCGGGGCTCCGGTGGCGGCCGTGGGCGGTCGGCGGCCCGGCCGGCGGCGCAGCACCCGGCGCGGGCGGGTGGCCTGCTTGACGCGTTCCTCACCGGCGTGCGCGAGGATGTCGCGCTGGAAGAGCGCGGCCTGCATCTTGGCGGCGATCTGCCGCTGCTCGCTGGCGATGGCGGCCTCGCGGGCCTTCATCTCCGCGATGGACCGCTCGATCTCCGCCAGGTGCTCGAGCCACTGTGGCTGGTGCGCACCGCAGTGCGGGCAGCTGACGGCCGGTTTGATCTCCCGGCCGCACGAGGAGCACTGAAAGCTCGCCACGACATTCCTCCACCCGCACTGTGGACTCCCACCCTGGCAGCATGCCCAATGTGCGCGCGGATTTCGACAGTTGTCGGCGGGTCCGGGGCAAAGATCGTCCACGCGGACGGCGAACGGCCGGTCGCGGAGCGTGCTCCACGACCGGCCGCCGGCCCCTCGATCGTCAGGGGCGACCCATGCCCCGGTACTCCCAGCCGGCCTGCGTCCACAGTGCCGAGTCCAGGCAGTTGCGCCCGTCGACCACCTTGCGGCCGGCGGCCAGCTCGCCCAGGGCCACCGGGTCGGCGTTGCGGAAGTCGGCCCACTCGGTGAGTACGCAGACCAGGTCCGCGCCGGTCACGGCCTCGTTGATGCCGGGCTCGTAGACCAGTTCGGGGGCCACCGCGCGGGCCCGTTCCATGCCCTGCGGGTCGTAGACGTGCACGTCGGCGCCGGCCTTGCGCAGCAGCGCGGCTACGGCGAGCGCCGGCGCGTCGCGTACGTCGTCGGTGTTGGGTTTGAAGGTCGCGCCGAGCACGGCGACGCGGGTGCCGGAGAGGTCCGGCCCGGCCGGCCCGGACCGGCGGCCGAGCAGCTCGGCGGCGAGCTGGACCACCCGGGTCCGGCGGCGCATGTTGATCAGATCGACCTCGTGCAGGAAGCGCAGCGCCTCTCCCGCGCCGAGTTCCTGGGCGCGGGCCTGGAACGCCCGGATGTCCTTGGGTAGGCAGGCGCCGCCGAAGCCGAGCCCGGCCTGGAGGAAGCGGTTGCCGATGCGCGGGTCCAGGCCGATGGCCCGGGCGAGGTGGGTGACGTCGCCGCCGGAGGCCTCGCAGACCTCGGCCATCGCGTTGATGAAGGAGATCTTGGTGGCCAGGAAGGCGTTGGCGGCGACCTTGACCAGCTCGGCGGTGGCGAAGTCGGTGACCACCAGGGGCACCTCGCGGTCCTCGGTGGCGGCCAGGTCGAAGACGCCCTTGTGGGCGGCGTAGAGCATGCCGTTGGCCCACTCGCTCTTGACGCCGACCACGATCCGGTTGGGCCGCAGCACGTCGTCGACGGCGAAGCCCTCCTGGAGGAACTCCGGGCTCCACGCCACCTCGACGCCCAGGTCGGCGGGGGTGTGCTTGCTGACCAGCTGCTCCACCCACTCGGCGGTGCCGACGGGCACGGTCGACTTGCCGACGATCAACGCCTTGCGGGCCAGGTGCTGGGCCAGGCTGGTGACCGACGCCTCGACGTACGACAGGTCGGCGCCCATCCCGTCGGCGCGCTGGGGCGTGCCGACGCAGATGAAGTGCACGTCGCCGAACTCGGCGACCTCGGCCATGTCCGTGCTGAACCGCAGCCGTCCGGCGGCCAGGTTGCGCTTGAGCAGCTCGTCCAGGCCGGGCTCGTGGATCGGCACCTCGCCGGCGTTCAGCATGGCGATCTTGTCCGCGTCGACGTCGAAGCCGAGGACCTCGTAGCCCAGCTCCGCGTAGCAGATGGCGTACGTCGCACCGAGGTAGCCGGTGCCCAGGAAGGTGACCCGCGGCCGCTGGGCGCCCGAGGGGGGCGTCACCGCGGCGATGGCGGGCACCGGCTGGGTGTTCGGGTACGGGATCGTCACGCCTGTCTTCTCCGCTCGCGCTGGCGCCGCGTCGTCGCGTCGCGTTCTGCTGCGGCGCCTGGGCGGGCACCGGACGGACTCTACGTCGGTCTGTTCCATCATCGCCGGGCGGCGTCGGCGCTCGTCACGTCAGAGGCTACGCGGCGGTAACATCACCTGAACCGGGGTCGCTATCCTTCAGTCTGCGCCGTCGGCGGTCAGGAGACGCTACAGACTGCGCATGATAGCGGTGAAGGGGAGGGGCCGACATGGCCGCAGAGCAGTCGTTCGACGTCTACCGGTTGCCCGAGGAGCACGAGGCGATCCGGGAGGCGGTCCGTGAGGTCTGTGCGGCCAAGGTGGCGCCGCACGCCGCCGAGGCCGACGAGACCGGTGAGTTCCCGAAGGCGTCCTACGACGCGTTGCGGGCCGCCGACTTCCACGCCCCGCACGTCCCCGTCGAGTACGGCGGCGCGGGCGCGGACGCCCTGGCCACGGCCATCGTGATCGAGGAGGTGGCGCGGGCCTGCGCCGCGTCCTCGCTGATCCCGGCGGTCAACAAGCTCGGCACCATGCCGCTGCTGCTGGCCGGCTCCGAGGAGCTCAAGCGCCGCTACCTGACCCCGGTCGCGGCGGGCGAGGCGATGTTCTCGTACTGCCTCTCCGAGCCGGAGGCCGGCAGTGACGCCGCGTCGATGACCACCCGCGCGGTGCGTGACGGTGATCACTGGGTGCTCAACGGCGTGAAGCGCTGGATCACCAACGCCGGGGTCTCGGAGTACTACACCGTCTTCGCGGTGACCGACCCGTCGGCCCGGTCGCGAGGCATCTCGGCCTTCGTCGTCGAGAAGTCCGACGCCGGGGTCAGCTTCGGCGCACCGGAGAAGAAGCTCGGCGTCAAGGGCTCGCCGACCCGCGAGGTCTACCTGGACAACGTCCGCATCCCCGCCGACCGCATGATCGGCGCCGAGGGCACCGGCTTCGGCACCGCGATGAAGACCCTGGACCACACCCGGGTGACCATCGCCGCGCAGGCCGTCGGCATCGCCCAGGGCGCGCTCGACTACGCCAAGGGGTACGTCCAGGAGCGCAAGCAGTTCGGCAAGGCGGTCGCCGAGTTCCAGGGCGTCCAGTTCATGCTCGCCGACATGGGGATGAAGCTGGAGGCGGCCCGGCAGCTGACGTACGCGGCGGCCGGCAAGTCCGAGCGTGGCGACGCCGACCTGACCTACTTCGGCGCGGCGGCCAAGTGCTTCGCCTCGGACGCGGCCATGGAGATCACCACCGACGCGGTGCAGCTGCTCGGCGGCTACGGCTACACCCGGGACTACCCGGTCGAGCGGATGATGCGGGACGCCAAGATCACCCAGATCTACGAGGGCACCAACCAGGTGCAGCGCATCGTGATGGCCCGTCAGCTGCTCAAGGGCTGACCGGCGGTCCGTCAGCCGCCCGGCGGGGCTGAACGGTTCGACGGGCGGGCCGGTCGTCCGGCCCGCCCGGTCCTCACCTGATCCCGGTCGTGTCCTCGGGCCGGTTGGTGCCGCGCGGCGGCGCGGACCACGGCGACTCGCCACCGGTGCGGCGCGGCAGCGGCTCGGTCGGGGTCGGGTCCGGGTAGCCGAGGCTCGGCGGGGCGGTGTCCCGGTCCGTCGGCTCCGGCGGCGGCCAGTCGGTCAGCGTGAAGTCGTTCCGCTCCGGTCCCTCGGCGGGCGCCGGTACCGGCTCGGCCACCGGTCGGGGCCACCGCCGCCAGCGCTGCCCGCTGAACGTGGCCATGACCAGCAGCAGTCCGAGCAGGAAGAGCGTGCCGTTCTCCACGGGCGCGTGCAGCGGCAGGGGGTCGCCGAACACCTTCCAGCCGTCCGGGATGCGGTCCCGCACCTCGAAGGGCGCGACGAACATCCCCACGTACGGGGCGGCGAGCAGCAGCCCGGCCACGAGCGGGCCGAGCGGCGAGGTGCGCAGCGTGCCGAGCAGGCCGAGCAGGACCCCGCCGACGGCGAGGTAGACGGCGGGCTCGATGATGTTCGCCGAGTTGAACCTGCCGATCTCGACCCAGCGGTCGACGGTGCCCGCCGACCCGTCCTGCCCGAGGGTGACCAGCACCCACGTGACGGGCGCCACCACCAACCCCGCGAGGAAGCTCCAGAGATGTCGCATCCGCGCACCGTACCGTTTCCGACATGACCGAGCACCCCTCCACCGCGCCGGCCGGCAAGCCGACCTCGTACTCCCGGGTCACCCTGAGCCGCATCATGACGGCGGTCGACGTCAACCTCTACGGCACGGTGCACGGCGGGGTGCTCATGAAGTTCATCGACGACGTGGCGGGGGCGGCGGCCGCCCGGCACAGCGGCGGCACGGCGGTCACCGCCGCCATCGACGAGATCGTCTTCGCCGAGGCGGTCCGGGTCGGGGATCTGGTGCACGCGCACGCCCAGGTGAACTGGACCGGGCAGACCTCGATGGAGGTCGGGGTCCGGGTGGTGGCCGAGCGCTGGGACTCGGCCGAGGACGAGCCGGTCCGGGTCGCCACCGCGTACCTGGTCTTCGTGGGCGTCGACGTCGGCGGCACGCCACGGGCGGTCCGGCCGGTGCTGCCGGAGGCCCCGGACGACGAACGCCGGTTCCGGGAGGCGGAGATCCGCCGGGCCCACCGGCTGGCCCGCCGCCGCGCCATCCAGGCCCACCGCGCCGGCTGACGCCCCCTGCGCGGGGCGCCCGCGGAGACCCTCTCCTCGCCCGGCCCACACAGGGTGGGGGTGGCGCATGTGGGTTCCGCACGTGCGCCGGCGGAGGTCGGGTGCGGAGAATGGCGCTCTGAGGTAGGGCAAGATGGCGCCACGGCCCATTTCACAGTGTCGTGCGGGGCCAGGGGGAGGGTGGAACAGTGGGTGACGTGCTGTGGACGCCGCCGGCGGACGTACGCGAGCGGTCCCGGATCGGCAGCTACCTGCGCTGGCTGCGCGAGCAGCGGGGGTTGGACTTCGCTGACTACGACGAGCTGTGGCGCTGGTCGGTCACCGACCTGGACGCGTTCTGGCGGTCGCTCTGGGACCACTTCGAGGTGGTCGCGCACACCCCGCCGACCGCCACGCTGACCGACCGGGGAATGCCCGGGACCCGCTGGTTCCCCGGCGCCACCCTGAACTACGCCGAGAACGTGCTGCGGATGCCGGGCCGGGCCGACGGCGACCCGGTGGTGCTCGCGTACGGCCAGACCCGGGCGCCGGTCACCCTGACCGCCGCCGGGCTGCGCGAGCAGGTCCGCCGGGTGGCCGCCGGGCTGCGCCGGCTCGGCGTGGCCCCCGGCGACCGGGTGGCCGCCTACGCGCCCAACATCCCCGAGACGTACGTGCTGCTGCTCGCCACCAGCAGCCTGGGGGCCGTCTTCTCCTCCTGCGCGCCGGAGTTCGGCACCCGCAGCGTGACCGACCGCTGGCAGCAGATCGAACCGAAGGTGCTGGTCGCCGTCGACGGCTACCGCTACGGCGAGAAGCCGGTGGACCGGCGCGCCGAGGTGGCCGCGATCCGGGCCGCCCTGCCCTCGCTGCGACACACGGTCGGCATCGCCTACCTGGACCCGGCCGGGCCGCCGCCCGAGGGCGCGCTGGCCTGGACGGAGCTGGCCGCCGAGACCGACGAGCCGCTGGCCTTCACCCCGGTCGCGTTCGACCACCCGCTCTACGTGCTCTACTCCTCCGGCACCACGGGCCTGCCCAAGCCGATCGTGCACGGGCACGGGGGCATCCTGCTGGAACACCTGAAGATGCTGGCCCTGCACCACGACCTGGGCCCGGCGGACCGCTTCTTCTGGTTCACCACCACCGGCTGGATGATGTGGAACTTCCTGGTCTCCGGCCCGGCCGTCGGCGCGGCGATCGTGCTCTTCGACGGCAACCCGGGCCACCCCGACCTGGGTGCGCTCTGGTGGCTGGCCGAGGAGACCGGCACCACGTACTTCGGCACCTCCGCGCCGTTCCTGCTGGCCTGCCGCAAGGCCGGGCTGGTGCCGAAGGAGATCGCCGACCTCTCCGCGCTGCGCGGGGTCGGCTCGACCGGCGCGCCGCTGCCCGCCGAGGGCTTCACCTGGGTGTACGAGACGGTCGGCGACCGCCTCCAGCTCCAGTCGCTCTCCGGCGGCACGGACGTCTGCACCGGCTTCGTCGGCGGGGTGCCGCTGCTGCCCGTGCACGCCGGCGAGATCACCTGCCGGGCGCTCGGCGCCAAGGTGGAGGCCCGCTCGGCCGACGGCACCCCGGTCGTCGGCGAGCTGGGCGAGCTGGTGATCACCGAGCCGATGCCGAGCATGCCGGTGGGCTTCTGGAACGACCCGGACGGCACCCGGTACCGGGAGGCGTACTTCGACCTCTACCCGGGCGTCTGGCGGCACGGCGACTGGATCACGGTCAACGACCGGGGCGGCTGCGTGATCACGGGCCGCTCCGACGCCACGCTCAACCGCGGCGGCGTACGGCTCGGCACCGCCGAGTTCTACTCGGTGGTCGAGGGGCTCGACGAGGTCGTCGACTCGGTGGTCGTGCACCTGGAGGACGACGAGGGCGGCGCCGGTGAGCTGCTGCTGTTCGTGGTGCTCGCCGACGGCCTGGAGTTGGACGACGCGATGCGGAAGAAGATCTGCCGCGAGCTGCGTACCGCGCTGTCGCCCCGGCACGTCCCGGACGAGATCCACCAGGTCCGCGCCGTCCCGCGCACCCTCTCGGCCAAGAAGCTGGAGGTCCCGGTCAAGAAGATCCTCACCGGCACCCCGGTCGACTCGGCGGCGGCCCGGGGCGCCCTGGCCAACCCGGAGTCCCTGGCCGCCTTCGCCACCCTCGCCGAACGCCGGACCCCCCGCCCCTGACGGACGCCGCGTGTGGCGGTGCTGTCCGTACGGCGGCGAGCTGCCGAGCTCGGCCGGCGCGATCATCCCGCTCCGGCCGAGCGGCGGGCGGCCACGGCGAGGACAGACCTCAGCTGCGCAGCACGTTGGCGTAGATGAGCCAGGCCAGCGCGGATTTGGCCACGAGACTGAGCAGGATGTACGAGACCTCGCCGTAGCGGTAGTCCCGCCATCGACCACGCTGGGCGTACTGCAGCGCCATGTTGAGTGCGAAACTCGTGAAGAGAAGGAACTGGATGACGATGATCGCCCAGACGAAGCCGGGAATCTCCGGCGGCTGCGCGACGTAGACGGCGATCGCCAGCCAGGGGGCCAGGCCGACCAGCGAACCGAACCAGAAGGCGCTCCAGTCGGCGCGTCCCGGCACCTGTTGCCGCTCCATCAGCAGGCCGAAGAGGATCATCGCGGTGTTCGCCGCGAAGATCCCGATGACCGCCGCGAGATCGCGGATCCCCACGAACAGCCCGATGAGGACGATCATGAGCGAGGCGCTGACCGAGTACTCGATCCAGCGGGCGTAGTTGGTCCGGCGGTCCAGGTTGCGCGCGTACCAGCGGTGCACGCCCGGGGCAGCGGTGACGAGATGGTCGAGCGCGGCGAGGAGCAGGAAGACCGCCACCGCCGGGCCGATGGCGAGTCGGAAGGCCACCTCCGGGAGCGTGGCGTCGCGCAGCGTCGTCGGGTCGGCCGTCAGGTACGACGCGGTGATCGGCAGGGACAGGTCGTTGCTGGCCGCCCACATCCAAATGCCCTCGACGGCCAGGATCAGACCGACGAGGACGTTGAACCCGCGCAGCCGCCGGTAGCGGTCGCGGCCTGCCGCCGTTGGGCGTCCCATGTGCGCCACCCTAGACCCCAGATGCCTGTTTGTTGCAGTATGGGGGCTCTGTCCCCGTCCGGCCGCCGGCCCGGGGCCGTTCTCCGAGTCGAGGTGCCCGGGACAGCGGGTCAGGGCAGCGGGCGGGTCACGCGTTCCGAGGCGGCGCGGGACAGTAGGCGGGCAGGGTCGGTGTTGGCGCAGAGGACCGTGGTGGCACCGGCTGCCAGCGGGGCGAGCAGCCAGTCGACCGGGTCGGGGTACGTCCCGGTGTCGATCAGGACCCGGTCCCCGGGCACGACGCCCAGTTCCGTCGCGCGGGCGGTCGCGCGGCCCAGCAGCTCCGTCTCGCCAGGGTCCCCGGTGGCGTACGGGCTGAAGTGGTCGCCGTGGGCGCGCACCTCGGAGACGTAGTCGGCGAAGCCCGGCGGCACCTGACGCATCGGCAGGGCGAACGGGTCGAGGGCGAGGACGTAGCGCTCGCCCGCCGACCAGGCCTCCGCCTCGGCGAGCCGCGTCGCGGCGACGAAGAGCACGTCCACGTCGCCCGGCGTGTCGGCGACGGTGAGCCCGGCCGACCAGCAGCCGAGCAGCACCGCGGCGGTCTGCCAGTGCGGTGGCAGCAACACGCCGGCGACGTCACCGGGACCGGCGCCCACCTCGTCGACGAGCAGGTTGGCCGTCTTGGCCACCCAGTTCGCCAGGGTCGCTCCGGAGAGCTCGGTGCGTTCGCCGGTGGCGTCGTCGTACCAGGTCAGCAGCGGTCGGGTCGGGTCGGTCGCGATCGCGTCGGCGAAGACCCGGGCAATGTTCTCAGCCATCGGCGCGAACGATACGCCCCTGTCGGCCGTACTCGATGACAGCGACAAGTCGGCGTACCGTCGGGTCGCAGTCAGCGTCGGCGCCGGGCTCCGGCGTAGGCTTGCCCGGAGTGTTGTTCCCCACAGACCCGCCAGTACAAGGAGTTGCCCCGTGACCGCCGGTCGCCCGCCCCGCGTGCTCATCGACGCCACGAGTGTCCCCGCCGACCGTGGCGGCGTCGGTCGATACGTCGACGGCCTGCTCGGCGCCCTCGGCAAGGTGTGCGGGTCGGGGGTGGAACTGGCCGTCGTCAGCCTCCGCACCGACCTGGAGCGCTACACCCGGATGCTGCCCGGCGCGGAGATCATCCCCGCCCCGGCCGCCGTCGCGCACCGCCCCGCCCGGCTCGCCTGGGAGCAGACCGGCCTGCCGCTGCTCGCCCAGCAGGTCGGCGCGCAGGTGCTGCACTCGCCCTTCTACACGTGCCCGCTGCGGGCCGGTTGTCCGGTGACGGTGACCGTGCACGACGCGACGTTCTTCACCGAACCGGAGCACTACGACAAGTCGCGGCGGACGTTCTTCCGCAGTGCGATCAAGACCTCGCTGCGCCGCGCCGCCCGGGTGATCGTGCCGAGCAAGGCCACCCGGGACGAGCTGATCCGGCTCCTCGACGCCGACCCGACCCGGATCGACGTGGCCTACCACGGCGTCGACCACACCGCCTTCCACGCGCCCGGCGAGGAGGAGAAGGCCCGGGTCCGGGCCCGGCTGGGGCTGGGCGGCACCAACTACATCGCCTTCCTCGGGGCCAAGGAGCCGCGCAAGAACGTGCCGAACCTGATCCGCGGCTGGGCCCGCGCGGTGGCCGACCGCGAGGAGCCGCCGGCCCTGGTGATCGCCGGCGGCCAGGGGCACGACGACGACATCGACCGCGCGGTGGCGGAGGTCCCGTCGCACCTGCGGCTGCTCCGCCCGGGCTACCTCCGCTACGCGGACCTGCCCGGCTTCCTCGGCGGGGCGCTGGTGGCCGCCTATCCGTCCTACGGGGAGGGTTTCGGCCTGCCGATCCTGGAGGCGATGGCGTGCGCCGCGCCGGTGCTCACCACGCCCCGGCTGTCGCTTCCCGAGGTGGGCGGCGACGCCGTCGCGTACACCAGCGAGGCCCCCGACCAGATCGCCACCGACCTGGCCGCGCTGCTCGACGACGAACAGCGGCGGTTGTCCCTGGCCAAGGCCGGTTTCGACCGGGCCAAGGAGTTCACCTGGGAGTCCAGCGCCGAGGTGCACATCGCGGCCTGGAGCCGGGCGCGGTCCTGACCGGCCCGGCCGCCGGGGGCGAGAATGCGTCCCCGGCCAGACGAATCGGGCATGATGTGCGGGTGATCTACGCCGTCGTACCGGCGGGTGGCAGTGGCACGAGGTTGTGGCCGCTGTCCCGTGCCGGCCACCCCAAGTTCCTCCACCCGTTGACCGGCTCGGCCGCCTCGCTGCTCCAGGCGACGGTCGAGCGGCTGGGCCCGCTGACCACCCCGGAGCACACGCTGGTGGTCACCGGGACAGCGCACGTGGCGGCGGTCGCCCGCCAGCTCGCCGGGCTGCCGGAGGAGAACATCCTGGTCGAGCCCTCTCCCCGGGACTCGTGTGCGGCGATCGCCCTGGCCGCCGCGGTCGTCGCCCGGCGCGACCCGGAGGCGGTGATGGGCTCCTTCGCCGCCGACCACCTGATCGGCGACGCGGAGCGCTGGCGGGAGGTCGTCCGGGAGGCGGTACGCGGCGCCGAGCAGGGCCTGCTGATGACCGTCGGCATCACCCCGACCCGGGCCGAGACCGGCTACGGCTATCTGGAGACCGGCGACCCGGTCGACGGCGGCCCGCTGCGGCCGGTCGCCGAGTTCAAGGAGAAGCCGAGCGCCGAGGTCGCCGAGGCGTACCTGCGTTCGGGGCGGCACCTCTGGAACGCCAGCATGTTCGTCTGGCGGGTGGACGTCTTCCTCGCCGAGCTGGCCCGCCAGCAGCCGCAGCTGCACGCCGGCATCGTCGCGATCGCCGAGGCGTGGGGCACCGAGGAGCAGGACGAGGTGCTGGGTACGGTCTGGCCGACGCTGCCCAAGATCTCCGTGGACTACGCGGTGATGGAGGGCGCGGCGACCGCCGGGCGGGTGGCCACCGTGCCCGGCGACTTCGGCTGGAACGACGTCGGCGACTTCCACACCCTGGGCGAGGTGCTGCCGGCCGACGCGGACGGCAACGTGGTGCTCGGCACCGACGCCAAGCCGGGCGTGCTGCTGCGCGACTGCGGCGGGCTGGTGGTGGTGCCGCACTCGGGGCGGCTGGTGGCGGCCGTCGGCGTGCACGACCTGGTCATCGTGGACACTCCCGACGCGCTGCTGGTCTGCCCCCGGGACCGGGCGCAGGACGTCAAGAAGGTCGTCGACGAGCTCAAGGAACGGGGCGAAGAAGGGCTCGTCTGAGTGTCGCCAGGGCCGGGGCCACCAGGTGCGCCGTCCCGCCGGCCAGCGGCTCCGGCAGCCGGTCCGGCGGGAACCAGCCCAGCGCCTCGGACTCCTCGCTGACCCGTTCCGCGGCGCCGGGCGGGGCGAGGACGGCGAAGCGGACGTCGTGGTGCAGCGAGCCGCCCTGGCAGCTCACCGGGTGGATGTCGACGTCGATCGGCACGGGGTCGATACGCAGGCCGGCGATGCCGGACTCCTCGCCCGCCTCGCGCAGGGCGGCACCGGCGAGGGTCCGGTCGCCCGGCTCGCAGTGCCCCCCGAGCTGCACCCAGCGGTGGAACTTGCCGTGCAGGCAGAGCAGCACCCGTGACCCCGTGGAGTCGAGCACCAGCGCGCTCGCGGTGACGTGCCCGGGCAGGTGCGCCCGGCTCATCGCCACCGGACCGGCGGCCAGCAGCGCCACCGTGCGGTCGCGGGCCGTCGCGGCGGCCGGGGCGGTCGGCTCCCAACGGCCCAGCGTCGCGACGGCGTCGGCGTGCAGCGCCGCGTACGCCTCGGTGTCCGGCATCGGTCGGGGCCCGGCGGCGGGGGAGTCGGCCATGCCGACACTCTACGAGCCGGCGCTTCGTACGCTGGCCGGGTGACCCTGCGACTGTTGGAGTTCGTCGTGGCCGGCAACGAGGCCAGCGACCTGCTGCCGGTGCGTTCCGTGCCGTTGCTGCGGGCGCACGGCGCCCGTCGCGGCTTCTGGACGGTGCTGGACGAGGGGCCGGTGGAGCGCTGCCTGGCCCTGCTGCTGGAGCTGGACGACGGCCGCTGGGTGGCGCACCACGTGGCCGCCGACGCCGGGGCGGAGAACGGCCGCACGGAGGACGGCGAGGCGCTCGCCCACCACGACGGCTGGGTGTACGTCTTCGGCTCGCACTTCGGCTCGAAGGGCGGGCCGCTACGCCCGCGGCGTGCCTTCGTGGCCCGGTTCCGGGAGGACGACGCCGCGCGGGGCCGACTGCCCGTGCGGGTGGTGCGCAACCGGTTCCGGCTGCACCGGGCGGTCAACGACGCCCTGCTCAAGGCGGCGTTCACCTCGCTGCCGCCCGGCGCGAACGTGCGCGCCCGCTTCATCGGGGCGACCGTGGCCCGGGGCACCGCCCGCGCGAAGGGCTGGGTCGACCGGCTCGTCGCCGACGACGTGCCGATGAACGTCGAGGCGGCCGTCTTCACGCCGGCCGGCGACGTCCTGCTCGGGCTGCGGTTCCCGGTCACCGTGGACGGCGAGCCGATCCTGGTCGGGCTGACCGGGGTGCCGGGCATGTTCGACCCGACGCCGAGCTGGCCGCGGGCCTCGGGGGCGTACGCCCTGACGGGGGTGACCCCGCCCGGCGCGCTGGCCGGCTTCCGGGCGATCGCCCCGGCGGCCGACGGCGGCTACGCGGCGGTGATCGGGTCGATCGACGCGCTCGGCAAGGGCTCGGTGCTGCTCGACGACCACCCGACCGGCGGCGACGTCACCTCCCGGCACGTCCGGTTCCCCCCGCCCGGCGACGGGCATCTGGTCGCCGGCGAGGTGGTGGCCGACCTGGCGCCGTTCCACCACGTGGAGGGGCTGGCCGAGTGGGAGGGGCAGCGCTTCTACGTCACCGACGAGGACCATCGGGTCGCGCTCTGGGTCGACTGACCGGCGACGGGCCGACGACCGGAGGGCGCCTCCGCGGAACTGGGCCGCAGACCCTCGTGGCGCCGCCCGGCCGTCGATCCTCTCGCACCCGCGCCCGGTTCCGGGCGTGGGTGACGTCCCCGCCCCCGTGCGGGTAGGGGAAGCATGCCCAAGGGGGCCGGGGAGCGTCGAGGTCTTTCAGCCCAGGCTTAAAGACGGAGCCGGGTGCCGGCCCGGGTACAGTGCAAACGGTTGCCGGCTGCCCCCTCTGCCAGGCGACACGGGAGCTGTCCATGCTGAAGATCTACTTTTCCGCCGAGGACATCCTCCGGACCCGGGTGGCTCCGGCGGCGGACCCGGTGTGGGAACTGGTTCTCAGCCTGCACCTGCTACCCGGTCGTGGCCGCGACCCGCTGCTGGCGGGCTGGCGGCGCAGTGTGACGCGCGGGCTGGGCGAGGGCAGCGGCTCGGCGGGGCTGCGACTCCTGCTGGCACTCAACCCGCCCCGCGGCTACTTCCCCGACTTCCTCACCCCGTACGAGAGCGTGTCGGGGTTCGAGGCCGGCCTGGAGGCGGTCCGGAGCACACCCCTGGCACGGCTGCGCCGCGACCTGACGTTGCTCGGCACCGCCGGCACCCTGCCCGCCGACGCGGGGGCGCTGGCCCGGGGGGAGCCCGACACGCTGCGCGGCCTGACCGGCGCGATGCAGCGGTACCGCGCCCTGGCGATCGACCCGTACTGGACCCGGATCCAGGCGGCGGTGGAGGCCGACCGGTCCCGGCGGGCCCGGGCCCTGCTCGACGGCGGGGTGGAGGGGCTGCTGGCCGGCATGCGACCCGCCATGCGCTGGGAGTCCGGGGTGCTGGAGATCCGCGACTACCCGCACAGCCGGGAGCTGCACCTGGACGGGCGCGGGCTGCTGCTGGTGCCGTCGTTCTTCTGCGCGTCCACCCCGGTCGCCCTGCTCGACCCGGCGCTGCCGCCGGTGCTGGTCTATCCGGTGGACCGGCTCGGCGGGCTGTTGCCCGCCCCCGGCGAGGGCGCCGGCCCCGGCGCGCCGGACCCGGGGCGGGAGGCGCTGGCCGCGCTGCTCGGGCGCACCCGGGCCGCCGTGCTGGCGGCGAGCGACGACGGCTGCACCACCGGCGAGGTGGCCCGCCGGCTGAACATCTCGCCGGCCGCGGCGAGTCAGCACACCACCGTGCTGCGCAACGCCGGTCTCCTGGTCAGCCACCGCGACCGCAACACCGTGCTGCACACCCTGACCCCGCTGGGCCGGGCGATGCTCAACTCCTGAGCGCGGCCCCGGCCAGCCCGGGTGCCGGCACCCGGTCGGGTGGGCGCCGGCGGCGGTGCCGGGCCACCGGCGCGCCCCGTCCTGCGGGCGCGGCGGGTCACAGGGCCAGGCAGGCGCTGGCGGTGGTGCCCGGGGGCGGGGGGAGCAGCAGGGAGGCGACGCCCTCCGCCGCCAGGGCGGTACGCAGGCGTTGCAGGTCGGCGCCGAAGCGGACCAGGTCGGCGGGGCCGGCCGGGGTGGCCGGGGAGCCGAGCAGCAGCGCCGTCGCCTCCGCCGGCCAGCCGGGCACCCGGGCCACCAGCCCGGCCCGCAGCTCCTCGTCGGCGACCAGCGTGAAGACCGTGCCGGGCGCGACCACCCCGGCGACGGCGTCGGTCGCCCGCCGTACGGCCGCCGGGTCGGGCGGGGTCGGGTTGGCGCCGTCGCGCAGGGTGGCGGCGGCGGCCAGCCCGGCCGCCTTCGCCTCGGCGGTGCCGAGCGAGAAGAGGTCCATCGAGGCGTCCCGGATCAACGCCGCCGCGCCCTCGCCGTCGTCCGGCCTGGGCGTGCCGAGGTAGCCGCGTACCACCGCGACCGGCACCTGGTCGCACTTGCCCTTGATCAGCTCGCCCGCGCCGGCCAGCTCGTCCACGACCGCCATCTGGGTGATCTGGAGCTCGTTGCCGTACGGGTCGAACTCGCCCCGGTGGTCGCGGATCGCGTCCATCCCGGCGACGCCGAGCGCCACGTCGGTGAGCCCGTTGCGCCAGGGCCGGCCCATCGTGTCGCTGACGATCACCGCGACGTCGACGTGGAACCGGTCGCGCAGGGCGGCGCGCAACGCCCGCGCCGAGGCGTCCGGATCCTCGGGGAGCAGGACCAGCCGGGTCTTGTCCACGTTCGAGGCGTCGATGCCGGCCGAGGCCATCACGAAGCCGTGGTGCGTCTGCACGATCCGGGTGGCGCCCCGGGTCGCCACCACCCGGGCCGTCTCGGCGGCCAGCACCTCGTCCCGCGCGGCGAGCCGCTCGGGCCCGTCCGCCGGGACGTCGACCAGCCGTCCCTCCGCCTTCGACACGATCTTGCTGGTGACCACCAGCACGTCGCCGTCGCGCAGCCAGGGCGCGGCGGTCGCGATCAGCGCGGCCAGGTCGTCGCCCTCGGACACGTGGCCGATGCCCGGCACCGGCAGGATCTCCAGCCTCACGTCAACTCCAGCGCGGCACGGACCATCGCCGCCGTCGCCGCCTCGTCGGTCATCCGCAGCGGCGCCGCGTGGACCGTCACCTCCGGCACCACGGTGCCGGCGTCCTCCTCGGCCACGAGCCACCCGTCGAGCAGGCCGCCGGCCGACCGGCCGCCGTAGAGCCGGCCCACGCCGGCCGCGCTGCACTCCACCCCGAGCACCGCCAGGCAGCGGTCGGCCATGCCGCGCACCGGCGCGCCGCCGATGATCGGCGACACGCCGACCACCGGGGCCGGGCCGTCGGCGACCGCCTCGCGCAGGCCGGGCACGGCCAGGACCGGGGCGATGCTCACCACCGGGTTGCTCGGCGCGATCAGCACCACGTCCGCCCCGGCGACGGCTTCCACCACGCCCGGCGCGGGCCTCGCGCTCTCCGCGCCGACGAAGACGAACCGGTGGGTGGGGACGTCGCCGCGGTGGCGCACCCACCACTCCTGGAAGTGGATCGCCCGCTGGCCGCCGTCGAGGTCGACCACGCAGTGCGTCTCCAGCCGGTCGTCGGTCGCCGGCAGCAGGCGTACGCCGGGCTGCCAGCGGGTGGCCAGCGCCTCGGTGACGGCGTGCAGCGGGTAGCCGGCGTTGAGCATCGTGGTGCGTACCAGGTGGGTGGCGATGTCCTTGTCGCCGAGCCCGAACCAGCTCGGCTCGGCCCCGTAGGCCGCCAGTTCCCCCTTGACCGTCCAGCTCTCCCCGACGCGTCCCCAACCGCGCTCGGGGTCGGCGCCGCCACCCAGCGTGTACATGACGCTGTCCAGATCGGGGCAGACCCGCAGCCCGTGCAGGAGCAGATCGTCGCCGACGTTGACCACGGCGGTCACCTCGGCGCCGACCTCGCGGGCGTACGCCCGCACGCCGACCAGGAAACGAGCGCCTCCGATGCCGCCCGTCAGAACCACGATGCGCATGCGACCATCCTCGCGTACGGGCCGCCCGCGGTCCGCCCGAGGGCCGAGAGACTAGGCTCACGTCGGCAACTGTCCGCATTCGCCCCGAGGGGGAGCCCGTGACCAGCCCCGCCGAGCCCGCGTCGAACGACGCGACGCAGGCCAGCCAGTTGACCAAGCCGTTGCGGGAACTCGCCGCGTTCGCGCTCCTCGGCGCGAACGCCGTGTTCCTCTTCGTCGGCCTGATCCGGCTGGTGACGCCGACCGAGTACAGCACGTTCGGCAGCCGGGCGGGCAGCGCCTTCTTCGCCTTCGTCGGCGTGGAGGCGGTGTTCCTGCCGCTGCTGGCCGTGCTGCTCGCCACGCACGTGCGCCCCCCGGTGCCGAAGGCGAAACTGATCACCCAGGTGGCGCTGGCCGAGTACGCCGTCAGCGCGCTCTTCGGCGGGCTGACCTTCCTCTTCTGGACGGTCAACCGGCTGGCCGAGGGCGAGATCCTCGACGCCTTCCTGGGGCTGCTCAGCCGGGTGGCCTGGCTGGCGCTGCTCGCGGTCGCCGCGTACGTCGTGTTCAAGGTGTGGCGCACCCTCTACCACGTGCCCAAGCCGAAGGCCCAGCCCGGCGTGTACGGCCAGCCGCAGCCCGGCTGGCCCCAGCAGCAGGGCGGCTACCCGGCCCCCGGCCAGCCGGGCGGTCAGCAGGCCCCCGGCCAGCCGGGCGCCTGGTCGCCCCCGGGCCCCTACGGCGCCCCGTACGGCCAGCAGCCGCCGTTCGCCGGCGCTCCGCAGCCCGGCTCGCCGTACAACCCGGCGCCGCAGTCGGCCCCGCCGGCCGCGCCGTACTCCGCGCCGCCGTTCGGGCAGCCGCAGGCCGCCGCGCCGGCCAACCCGCCGCACTCGGCGCCGCCGTTCGGGCAGCCGCCCTCGGCCGACCCGACCCAGGCGATCCCGCGCCAGTCCACCGAGCCCACCGAGCCCACCCAGGCGGTTCCGCGGCCGGCCGACGGCGAGGCCGACCGCACCCAGCGCATCAACCCCGGCGAGAACCCCGACGCCCCCCGCTGAGGCGGACGGAGACCGGTCCCACCGAGCGCCCCGCGCGGTACCGCGCGGGGCGCTCGCCGTCGCGCACCGGGCGTCCGCCGCCGCGCCGCCCGTCCCCCGCCCGGGAAGGGTGCCCTGGTTCACGGTGCGCACCGGGCGGGCGGGCGGAGCCGAGCGCTTAGGCTGGGCGAATGGTTGATCGCAGCGTGCCCGGCCCGACCGACGCGAGCGTGCGGCGGGCCCTGCGCCGGGCCGCGAGCGGGCGGGCCCTCGACGTCGACGAGGCCGCCGCGCTGCTGGCCGCCCGGGGCGACGCGCTGGACGAACTGCTCGACGTGGCGGGCGCCGTCCGCGACGCCGGCCTGCGCGAGGCCGGCCGTCCGGGCGTGGTCACGTACTCGAAGAAGGTCTTCATCCCCCTCACCCGGCTGTGCCGCGACCGGTGCCACTACTGCACCTTCGCGACCGTGCCGCACCGGCTGCCGGCGGCCTTCCTCGACCGCGACGAGGTGCTCGCCGTCGCCCGGGCTGGCGCGGCCCAGGGCTGCAAGGAGGCCCTGTTCACGCTCGGCGACCGGCCGGAGGAACGCTGGCCGGCGGCCCGGCAGTGGCTGGACGAGCGCGGCTACGACTCCACCCTGGACTACCTGCGGGCCTGCGCGGTCGCGGTGCTTGAGGAGACCGGGCTGCTGCCGCACCTGAACCCGGGCGTGCTCTCCTGGTCGGAGTTGCAGCGGCTCAAGCCGGTCGCGCCCAGCATGGGGATGATGCTGGAGACCACGGCGACGCGGCTCTGGTCGGAGCCGGGCGGCCCGCACTTCGGCTCGCCCGACAAGGAGCCGGCGGTCCGGCTGCGGGTGCTCGACGACGCGGGCCGGGTCGGCGTGCCGTTCACCACCGGCATCCTGATCGGCATCGGCGAGACCCCCGCCGAGCGGGTCGACGCCATCTTCGCGATCCGCCGGGCGCATCGCGAGTACGGCCACCTCCAGGAGGTGATCGTGCAGAACTTCCGCGCGAAGCCGGACACGGCGATGCGCGGGATGCCCGACGCCGAGCTGCACGACCTGGCCGCCACGGTGGCGGTGGCCCGGGTGCTGCTCGGGCCGAAGGCCCGGATCCAGGCCCCGCCGAATCTCATCGCGGGCGAGTACGACCTGCTGCTGCGCGCCGGCATCGACGACTGGGGCGGGGTCTCCCCGCTGACCCCGGACCACGTCAACCCGGAGCGCCCCTGGCCGCAGATCGACGAGCTGGCCCGGCACACGGAGAAGTCCGGCTTCACCCTGCGCGAACGGCTGACGATCTATCCCGAGTACGTGCGGGCCGGCGACCCGTGGCTGGACCCGCGGCTGCTGCCGCACGTCGGCGCGCTGGCCGACCCGGCGACGGGGCTGGCCGTCGAGGAGGCCCGGCCGGTGGGCCGGCCCTGGCAGGAGCCCGACGAGACGTACGGCGGTCGGACCGACCTGCACGCCACCATCGACACCACCGGGCGGACCGACGACCGGCGCGGCGACTTCGACCACGTCTACGGCGACTGGTCGGAGGTGGCCGGCAAGGTCACCGCCGGGGGCGGGGCGGGGACGGACGACGACCTGCGGGCGGGGCTGCGGCTGGCGGCCGACGATCCGGCCGCGCTGCTGGAGCCGCGGCACGCCGACGCCGCGCTGGCGTTGTTCGCCGCCGACGGGCCGGCGCTCGACGAGCTGTGCCGCCTCGCCGACGACGTCCGCCGGGCGGCGGTGGGCGACGACGTGACGTACGTGGTCAACCGCAACATCAACTTCAGTAACGTCTGCTACGTCGGCTGCCGGTTCTGCGCCTTCGCGCAGCGGGAGCGCGACGCCGACGCCTACCGGCTCTCCGTGGAGCAGGTCGCCGACCGGGCCGAGGAGGCGTGGGCGGCCGGCGCGAGCGAGGTCTGCCTCCAGGGCGGGATCGACCCGAAGCTGCCGGTGACCGTCTACGCCGACCTCGTGCGGGCGATCAAGGCGCGGGTGCCGGGGATGCACGTGCACGCGTTCTCGCCGATGGAGATCGTCACGGCCGCCGCCAAGGCCGGCGTGCCGGTGCGCGAGTGGCTGACCGGGCTCCGCGAGGCCGGGCTGGACACCATCCCGGGAACCGCCGCGGAGATCCTCGACGACGACGTGCGCTGGGTGCTCACCAAGGGCAAACTGCCGGCCGCCGCCTGGGTCGACGTGGTCGGCACGGCCCACGAGCTGGGCATCCGGTCCAGCTCCACGATGATGTACGGCCACGTGGACCACCCGGCGCAGTGGCTCGCGCACTTCCGGGTGCTCGCTGGGGTGCAGGACCGCACAGGCGGGTTCACCGAGTTCGTGGCGCTGCCCTTCGTGCACACCAACGCGCCGATCTACCTGGCCGGCATCGCCCGTCCCGGGCCGACGTGGCGGGAGAACCGGGTGGTGCACGCGATGGCCCGGCTGCTGCTGCACGGCCGGATCGACAACATCCAGTGCTCGTGGGTGAAGCTCGGCGACGAGGGCACGGCGGCGATGCTCCGGGGCGGCTGCAACGACCTGGGCGGCACGCTGATGGAGGAGACGATCTCCCGGATGGCCGGCTCCGGCAACGGCTCGGCGCGTACGGAGGAGCAGCTGGTCGCCATCGCGACGGCCGCCGGCCGGCCGGCGCGGCGACGCACGACGGCCTACGGCCGCCCCCGGCCGTAGGGAGCGGACGGTGCCGCTCGGCCCGTCCGCCGTCGGCGACTTCGCCGTACCGCCTGGTGGGATTGCTCGCCGTCGGCGACGAATCGTACGTCGACAGTGGAGCGTGTGCCGGATGCCCGGTCGACCAGCGCCCTCATGGCTCTGCGGCGTTCCGTCGACGCCCTGCGGCGGTGCCGTTTCGTCCACATGCTGGGCCGGAGGCCCCCGCTGCTGCGCCACTCGACGGGCGGTCCGCGTCAACTCGGGTTAACCTGTGCCCCACCAAGATCAACGGATCGCGGTGGGTGGATTCCGGGGGCCTTCACCCGGTCGTCCATCCGGCTCCGCGGGGAGGCGCCACGGGAGAAAACTCGGGCAACTCGCCGGAGAGGGCGTTACTCGGCCGGGGTCTGAATCGATAGGGCAGGTTGCGAGGCCGGGTGGTCGGGTGACCGTCCGGAGTGTTGTCGGGAGGGCGACTCCATTATCAAGTCCGGCTTGACGGCGCACGCATTACACGCGTGTAATTTGAATGGGGTTGTTCGCGCGTAACGCAACAAATCGGGACCGTACGGACAAGCACGCCTTCCGCGTGGGGGGTTGCAGCGGCGATGACGCCGGTGCGCGACAAGGAGGCATCTGATGGACGGCCAGCTTGAGGTGGCCGACCTGCTCGGAAACGCGCCGGAGTGGCAGGAGCGGGCGCTCTGCTCGCAGACCGATCCGGAGGCGTTCTTTCCCGAGAAGGGCGGCTCGACCCGCGAGGCGAAGCGGATCTGCTCGCGCTGTGAGGTGAAGACGGAATGTCTCGAATACGCTCTCGGTCACGACGAGCGGTTCGGGATCTGGGGTGGGCTCTCGGAGCGGGAGCGCCGCAAGCTCAAGCGGCGGGTCGCCTGAGCGCTGCCCGGGCCGGGGCGGTGGGGGCCGCCCGGCTCAGGCCAACTCGTCGGGGTCGACCCCGAGCAGGTTGGCCACCTGTTCGATGATCACGTCGTGCACGAGGTCCGCGAGATCCTCGCGGTCCATCGCACGGAACTCCAGCGGCCTCCGGTAGAGCACGATCCGCGGGGGCACCTCCTGCCGGCCCGGCCGGCCGGGCAGCAGCCGGGCGAGCGGCACCTCGCCGTCCTCCAGGACGTCGGAGTCGTAGACGTTCAGGTCCGGCGGAACGTCCTCCACCGCGAACTCGACCCCGGCCAACTCCTTGGCGAACCGCCGTTCGAGCGTCTCGACGGTGTCCAGCACCAGGTCGTCGAAGATCTCCGCCTTCGTGCGGGCCAGCGGCACCGTCGCCGGCACCAGCCGGCCGCGCAGGCCGCGCCCGTGCCGGTCGCGGTGGGCGCGCCGGCCGGGGCCGGGGCGGCGGTGTTCCGGACTGGTCATGAGCAAAGGTTAGCCGCCGTACCGACGTGCCCCACGGCAGCGCCACCGGCGCGGCGCGGCGCGGGCCCGCCGGCCGAATTGTGATCACCACTTCGGGCGTGTCGCAACGCGAAGCAGTGCGCCGGACCCGGTAATGGGGATACCCTGCCGCCGTGAGGTCACCACGGCGCTGCTCCCGTAACGGCTGCCCCCGGCAAGCGGTCGCCACGCTGACCTATGTCTACAACGAGTCGACAGCGGTGGTGGGGCCCCTGGCGGCCTTCGCCGAGCCACACACGTACGACCTCTGCGAGCCGCACGCCCGCAGCCTCACCGCGCCGCGCGGCTGGGACGTGGTGCGCCACGAGGGAGAGTTCGAGCCCCCGCCGCCCACCACCGACGATCTGGTCGCCCTCGCCGAGGCCGTCCGGGAGGCCGCCCGTCCGGTGGCGCCCCGTCCGCCGCAGGACGACGAGACCCTCAACCCCGCCCCCCAGACGGGCCGCCGGGGCCACCTCCGGGTCATCCCCCCGAACCACTGACCCGGTGGGGCTCGCGGGTCACAGGCGGGCCCACGCCTCGGTGAGCACGGCGCGCAGGATCTGCTC
This sequence comes from Micromonospora sp. CPCC 205561, assembly GCF_036906775.1. Taxonomy (NCBI): domain Bacteria; kingdom Bacillati; phylum Actinomycetota; class Actinomycetes; order Micromonosporales; family Micromonosporaceae; genus Micromonospora; species Micromonospora sp. CPCC 205561. Next base: position 183,743 of record NZ_JBAKHV010000001.1, read on the forward strand.
CATCTCGTCGAACTGCTGCTGCTCGGCGATCAGCGGCGGGGCGAGCTGCACGACGGGGTCGCCCCGGTCGTCGGCGCGGCAGTAGAGCCCGGCGGAGAAGAGCGCCGAGGAGAGGAAGCCGCGTAGCAGCCGCTCGGACTCGGCCTCGTCGAAGGTCTCCCGGGTCGCCTTGTCCTTGACCAGCTCGATGCCGTAGAAGTAGCCCTCGCCGCGCACGTCGCCGACGATCGGCAGGTCGTGCAGCTTCTCCAGGGTGGCGCGGAACGCCGCCTCGTTGGCCCGTACGTGCCCGGTCAGGTTCTCCCGCGCGAAGACCTCCAGGTTGGCCAGGGCCACCGCGCAGGAGACCGGGTGGCCGCCGAAGGTCACCCCGTGGGCGAACATGCCGGTCTCGGTCAGGAACGGTTCCATCAGCCGGTCGCTGGCGATCATCGCGCCCAGCGGGGCGTAGCCGGAGGTGATGCCCTTGGCGGTGGTGACGAGGTCGGGCTGGTAGCCGTACCGGACGGCGCCGAAGTACTCGCCCAGCCGCCCCCAGGAGCAGATCACCTCGTCGGAGACGAGCAGCACGTCGTACGCGTCGCAGATCTCGCGGACCCGCTCGAAGTAGCCCGGCGGCGGCGGGAAGCAGCCGCCCGAGTTCTGCACCGGCTCCAGGAACACGGCGGCGACGGTGTCCGGCCCCTCCCGCTCGATCGCCCGGCGGATCTCCTCGGCGGCCCAGCGACCGAACGCCTCGGGGGAGTCGCCGTGTTCCGGGGCGCGGTAGAAGTTCGTGTTCGCCACCTTGATCCCCCCGGGCACCAGCGGCTCGAAGTCGCTCTTGATGCCGGGCAGGCCGGTGATCGACAGGGCTCCCATCGAGGTGCCGTGGTACGCGAGGAAACGGCTGACCACCTTGTGCTTGGTCGGCTTGCCGGTGCGCTTGAAGTAGGCCCGGGCCAGCTTCCACGCCGCCTCCACCGCCTCGGAGCCGCCGGTGGTGAAGAAGACCCGGTTCAGGTCGCCGGGGGCGAGCGCGGCGATCCGCTCGGCCAGCTCGACCGCCTTCGGGTGGGCGTACGACCAGAGCGGGAAGTAGGCCAGCTCGCCCGCCTGCTTGGCGGCGGCCTCGGCCAACTCGGTGCGCCCGTGGCCGGCGTTGACGACGAAGAGCCCGGCGAGGCCGTCCAGGTAGCGGCGGCCCTCGGTGTCCCAGACGTACGCGCCCTCGCCGCGCGCGATGGTCGGCACCCCTCCCGGGGGGTAGCTCGCCATCCGGGTGAAGTGCATCCAGAGGTGGTCGGTGGCGTCGGCCATGTCAACCCCATCGGTTCACGGGCCGGTCAGGGGGTGGCACCGGCGCTCTGCCCATGGTTATCCCACAGCCCGGCTGCCGGTTGCAAGTGGTATCGGCAGCGCTCGCGCTTGTCGGCGACGGAATCAGCGGGTACAGGCAGGCGCCGCGACGGATTTCGCACCGGCAATCCGGGCGGGCGCTCCCGACGGTCGACCGCCGGCGCGGGCAGGGTGGGTGGGTGCGGCCCTTTCGAGGTGAGTCGTTTGCGACATCGCCCGGCCGCGTGCGGGTCCGGCCGGCCGAGTCGTTCACGACATCGCCCGGCCGGGTGTGGCCCCCGGCCGGTTGAGTCGTTTACGACATCAGCTCCAAAGGGGCGGGAGGTGGTGGTGGCGCTCGGCGGCGACGCGGCCCCGGCCGGAGCGCGCCGGCCGCCGCGCCCGTGCCGACCGGTCAGGCGGTGCCCCAGGTGTACGTCTGCTTGCGCAGCTTGAGGTAGACGAACGCCTCGGTGGAGAGCACGCCGTCGACCGCCCGCAGCCGTTGCAGGATCTCCAGCAGGTGGTCGTCGTTGCGGCAGACCACCTCGGTCAGCAGGTCGAACGAGCCGGCGGTGATCACCACGTAGTCGACCTCGTCCAGCTCGGCGAGGCGGTCGGCCACGGCCTCCAGGTCGCCGTCGGTGCGCAGCCCGATCATGGCCTGGCGGGAGAAGCCGAGTTGGAGCGGGTCGGTCACCGCGACGATCTGCATCACGCCCGTGTCGAGCAGCCGCTGCACCCGCTGGCGCACGGCCGCCTCCGAGAGCCCGACCGCCTTGCCGATGGTCGCGTACGGGCGTCGGCCGTCCTCCTGGAGCTGCTCGATGATCTGCTTGGCCACGTCGTCGAGCAGGGCATGGCTGGCGCCCCCGCGGACGGTCACCCGTCGCCCGCCGGTGCCGCTGTCGTGCTGCCGGTTCGTCATCGACCGCTCCCCACGTTCGTTCGCGGGCTGAGCCTAGTCCTCGCGCGCGGTCTGGCGTAATTCGTGGTGGATGGCTATTGACGCAACGGAATCCCTTGTAAGCGAGGTCCTCTCATGTCACGATCAGTCGTCACCGCACCTGACCTCCCGCCGGCGCGCCGCCCCCGTCCCGCTCGCCGTCGATGACCTCAAGGAGTCGTCACATGCGAGCTCCCTCTCGGCCCCTGACCCGGCGGGGACTGCTGGCCGGCACCGTGGGCTCGACCGCGCTGCTGGCCGCCGGCGGGGCGCTGGCGGGCTGCGGCACCAGGGCGGCCACCCAGACGGAGACCGGGTGCGTCAGCGAGGACCTCTCCGCCGCCGAGAAGACGCTGACGTTCTCCAACTGGCCGCAGTACATGGACGTGGCCGAGTCCGACGCGTCCAAGCGGCCGACCCTCGACGCGTTCGTGGCCCGCAGCGGCATCAAGGTCGCCTACACCGAGGACGTCAACGACAACAACGAGTTCTTCGGCAAGGTGCGGAACCAGCTCGCCGGGTGCCAGTCGACCGGGCGGGACATCATGGTCCTCACCGACTGGATGGCGGCGCGGATGATCCGGCTCGGCTGGGTCCAGAAGCTCGACAGGTCGAAGCTGCCCAACGTCGAGGCCAACCTGCTGCCCTCGCTGCGCGGGCGCTCCTTCGACACGGAGAACCAGCTGGCGATCCCGTGGCAGTCCGGGCTGGCCGGCCTCGCCTACAACGGCCGGGTGACCAGGGAGCTCCGGACGGTCGACGAGCTGCTCACCCGTCCCGACCTCAAGGGCAGGGTGACCGCGCTATCGGAGATGCGCGACACCATGGGCCTGCTGCTCCAGTCGAACGGCCACGACCCGGCCAACTTCACCGCAGCCCAGTTCGACGACGCGCTGGCCAAGCTCAAGAGGGCCGTCGACTCCGGCCAGCTCCGCCGCTTCACCGGCAACGACTACGCGCCCGACCTCGCCAAGGGCGACATCGCCGCGTGCATCGGCTGGTCCGGCGACGTTATCCAGCTCGGCTTCTCCGACGACAAGGTCAAGTTCGTGGTGCCGGAATCCGGGGCGATGATCTGGTCGGACAACGTGGTGGTGCCGAACAAGGCCACCCACAAGGGCAACGCCGAGCAGCTCGTCAACTACTACTACGAGCCGGCGGTCGCGGCCCGGCTCGCCGCGTTCGTCAACTACATCTGCCCGGTTCGGGGCGCCCGGGCCGAGATGGAGAAGATCGACCCGGCGCTGGCCGCCAACCCGCTGATCTTCCCCGACGACGCCATGCTCGCGAGGTCCGCCGTCTTCATGGCCCTCGACGAGAAGCGGGAACGCGAGTACGAGGGCAAGTTCCAGCAGGTCATCGGGGCGTGAAGGGGATGGGTGGGACGACTGCGGGACGCGGGATTCCGGCCGGCGACCTGCGGCTGGACAACCTCACCAAGCGGTTCGGCGCCGTCACCGCGGTGGACGACCTCAGTCTGACCGTCCCGCAGGGCTCGTTCTTCGCCCTGCTCGGCGCGTCCGGCTGCGGCAAGACCACCACACTGCGGATGATCGCCGGCCTGGAGGAGCCGACCGCCGGGCGGGTGCTGCTCGGCGAGCGGGACGTCACCCGGCTGCGGCCGTACCGGCGGCCGGTGAACACCGTCTTCCAGAGCTACGCGCTCTTCCCGCACCTGGACGTCTTCGAGAACGTGGCGTTCGGCCTGCGCCGGCGCGGGATCCGCTCCGTCGACGACGAGGTCATGAACATGCTCGCGCTGGTGCAGCTCGACGACCACGGCCGTCGCCGTCCCGACCAGCTCTCCGGCGGGCAGCAGCAGCGGGTCGCCCTGGCCCGCGCGCTGGTCAACCGCCCGCAGGTGCTGCTGCTCGACGAGCCGCTCGGCGCGCTGGACCTGAAGCTGCGCCGGCGGATGCAGGTCGAGCTGAAGCGGATCCAGACCGAGGTCGGCATCACCTTCGTGCACGTCACCCACGACCAGGAGGAGGCCATGACGATGGCCGACACCGTGGCGGTGCTGGACAAGGGGCGGATCGAGCAGCTCGGCACCCCCGCCGACCTCTACGAGTACCCGGCCACGGCGTTCGTGGCGAGCTTCCTCGGCCAGTCCAACCTGATCGACGGCGAGGCCGCCGGTGGGGGCGGCGACGGCGTGGCGGTCTCGGCACACGGCAGTCGCTTCTGGGTGCCCGCCGGCCGCGCCCGGGTCGCGCGAGGGCCGGTCCACCTGGGCGTACGCCCCGAGAAGACGCACCTGGTCGACTCCGTCGACCGGGTCCCCGCCGGCTGTCAGCACGTCACCGGGGTGCTCACCGACGCCGCCTACGTGGGGGTGAGCACGCAGTACCTGCTGCGAACGGCCTGGGGCGGGGAGCTGTCGGTCTTCGTGGCCAACAACGGGGCCGCCGCCGCGTTGCCGGTGGGCACGCAGGCGGCGGCGTACTGGGACCCGAGGCACGCCTTCCTGCTGCCCCGCGAGGCCGGCGGGCCCGCCCGGAGCACGCCGACGCGGGACCAGCCGGTGGGCGCACCCTCGTGAGCGCCCTGGCGCGCCTCCCCAGCGGGCCCGGGGACGCGGCACCCGCGGCGCCCCGTCCGCCCGGGCGGCACCGGCTGCTGCCGTACCTGCTGCTGCTGCCCGCGGCGGCCTGGCTGCTCCTCTTCTTCGCGGTGCCGCTGCTCCAGCTCGCCGCCGCGAGCCTCTACGACCCCGCCGGCTCGCTCGCCACCGGCTACGCGATGACCTGGGCGTTCGGCAACTATCCCGATGCCCTCGCCGCGTACTGGCCGCAGTTCTTGCGCTCCTTCGGCTACGCCGGCGCCGCGCTGGTGCTGGCGCTGCTGACGGGCTACCCGTTGGCGTACGCGATCGCGCAGAAGGCCGGCCGGTGGAAGAACCTGCTGCTGGTCTGCGTGGTCGCGCCGATGTTCACCAGCTTCCTGGTGCGCACGCTGGCGTGGAAGACGATCCTGTCGGACAACGGTTGGCTCGTCGGGCTGCTGCGCGCCGCGCACCTGCTCGACCCCGACGGCCGCCTGCTGGCCACCCCCGTCGCGGTGGTGCTCGGCCTGACGTACAACTTCCTGCCCTTCCTGGTGCTGCCGCTGTACGCGAGCCTGGAGCGGCTGGACCCCCGGCTGCTGGAGGCCGCCGCCGACCTCCACGCCGGCCCGCTCGGGGCGTTCCGCAGGGTGACCCTGCCGCTCTCCATGCCCGGTCTGGTCGCCGGCACGCTGCTGTTCTTCATCCCGGCCAGCGGCGACTACATCAACGCCGAACTGCTCGGCACCCCCAACGAGTACATGATCGGCAACGTCATCGACTCGGCGTTCCTGGTCCGGCTGGACTACCCGCAGGGCGCGGCCCTGTCGTTCCTGCTGATGGCGGCGATCCTCGCGGCGGTCTTCGGCTACCTGCGCCGGACGGGCCCGGAGGAGGTGCTCGGGTGAGCGCGAGGGGCGCAGCGCAGCGGAGCCCCGCGGTCGCGAACGAAGGGCGGCGCTGAGAGATGGGACACCGCTTCGGACGATGGTTGGCCGACCGCTGGGTGATGGGGGTGGCGCTGCTGGTGCTCGGCTACCTCTTCCTGCCGATCGCCGTGGTCGCCGCGCTCTCCTTCAACCGGCCCTCCAGCCGCCTCTCGTACGACTTCAACGAGTTCACCCTCGACAACTGGCGCAACCCGTGCGCCACCTCCGACATGTGCGACGCGGTGCTGCGCAGCGTCCAGATCGGCTTCGTCGCGACCGTGCTCGCCACGGTGCTCGGCACCATGATGGCCTTCGCGCTGGTGCGGCACCGGTTCCGCGGGCGCTCCGCGACCAACGTGCTGATCTTCCTGCCGATGGCCACCCCCGAGCTGGTGATGGGCACCTCGCTGCTGGCCCTCTTCGTCTCCGCCGGGGTGCCGCAGGGCTTCTGGACCGTCGTCGTGGCGCACGTGATGTTCTGCGTGTCCTTCGTGGTGGTCACGGTGAAGGCGCGGCTCACCGGAATGGACGCGCGCCTGGAGGAGGCCGCGATGGACCTGTACGCCAGCGAGTGGCAGACCTTCCGGCGGATCACGCTGCCCCTGGTGCTGCCCGGCGTCGTGGCCGCCGCGCTGCTGGCGTTCTCGCTGTCCTTCGACGACTTCATCGTCACGAACTTCAACGCCGGCACCACCGTCACGTTCCCGATGTACGTCTGGGGCGCCGCCCAGCGGGGCATCCCGCCGCAGGTCAACGTCATCGGCACCGCGATGTTCGTGATCGCGCTGCTGCTGGTGCTGGCGGGCAGCCTGCGGGGGCGGCGGACGAAGCGGGCCTCGTGACGCCCCCGCCCACCGGACCTGCGCTCGCCGACGCGGCCCCCGTGCCGTACTGGCTGGACCGCCCCGAGCGCCCCGACCCGCTGCCACCCCTGGTCGGTGGTCGGGGAGGGCGCGGCGACCCCCGGGGGCGGGGCGCTCCCGGCCGGGTGCGGGCGCGGCGGGTGGTGCTCGCCACCAACGCGTTCCCGCCGCTGCTGCGCCGGCTGTGGGCGTACGCGGTGCCCGTCTACGACTACGCCCTGACGACCGAGCCGCTCACCGCCGGGCAGCGCGAAGCCGTCGGCTGGCGCAACCGGCAGGGGCTGGCCGACACGGGCAACCAGTTCCACTACTACCGGATCACCGGCGACGGGCGGATCCTCTTCGGCGGCTACGACGCCGTCTACCACTACGGCAACCGGGTCGCCCCGGAGCTGGCGCAGCGCCCGGCCACCTTCACCGCCCTCGCCGCGCACTTCTTCACCACCTTCCCGCAGCTCGCCGACGTGCGGTTCAGCCACCGCTGGGGCGGCGTCATCGCTGCGAGCCACCGGCATCAACGTCACCCGCTGGTCCATGGCCCGCGCCGACGCGCGTGCGGGCCGGCGCAACCTCTGGCTCCGTACGCTCGACCGTCTTGGTTTGGGGTTTGACTCGTGATGCGGATCCTGCTCGTCGGGGCCGGTGGCGTCGGTTCCGCCGCCGTCGCCATCGCCGCCCGCCGCTCCTTCTTCGAGCTGATGGTCGTGGCGGACCACGACCCCGAGCGCGCGGTCCGGGCGGTGGCCGGCCACGGTGACCGCTTCGTCGCCGGCACCGTCGACGCCGGTTCGGCCGACGCGGTCGCCGCGCTCTGCCGCGCGCACGGGATCACCCACGTGCTGAACGCGGTGGACCCGCGCTTCGTCATGCCGATCTTCGACGGGGCGTTCGCGGCCGGCGCCGACTACCTCGACATGGCGATGTCGCTGTCCCACCCGCACCCGACCCGGCCCTACGCGGAGACCGGCGTAAAGCTCGGCGACGACCAGTTCGCCGTCGCCGACCGGTGGTCGGCGGCCGGCCGGCTCGCGCTCTGCGGCATCGGCGTCGAGCCAGGGCTGTCGGACGTCTTCGCCCGCTACGCCGCCGACGAACTCTTCGCCGAGATAGACGAGATCGGGGTACGCGACGGCGCCGACCTGACCGTCGACGGCTACGCCTTCGCGCCGTCCTTCTCGATCTGGACCACCATCGAGGAGTGCCTGAACCCGCCGGTGGTCTGGGAGGCGGGGCGCGGCTGGTTCACCACCCCGCCGTTCTCCGAGCCGGAGGTCTTCGACTTCCCGGCGGGGATCGGCCCGGTCGAGTGCGTGAACGTCGAGCACGAGGAGGTGCTGCTCATCCCGCGCTGGGTCCGGGCCCGGCGGGTCACCTTCAAGTACGGCCTCGGCAACGAGTTCATCGAGGTGCTCAGGACGCTACGCAAGCTGGGCCTGGACTCGGTGGCCCCAGTGCAGGTCGGCGACGTGTCCGTGTCGCCCCGGGACGTCGTGGCCGCCTGCCTGCCCGACCCGGCGACCCTGGGCGACCGGATGCGCGGCCGGACCTGCGCCGGCACGTACGTGACCGGCACCGGCGTCGACGGCCGGCCCCGGAAGGTCTACCTCTACCACGTCGTCGACAACGAGTGGTCCATGCGCGAGTACGGCCACCAGGCCGTCGTGTGGCAGACGGCGGTGAACCCGGTCGTCGCCCTCGAGCTGCTGGCCGGGGGCGCGTGGTCCGGCACCGGCGTACTCGGCCCCGAGGCCCTCCCCCCGCGCCCCTTCCTCGACCTCCTCATTGCCTACGGCACCCCCTGGCACCTCCAAGACCGCTAACCCCACCCCCCACACCCCACCCCCCCCACCTCCCGCTCCCCGCCCCCCCCGCCCCCGCCCTCTCTGCGCGGCGATCTTGCACTTTCCGCCCGGGGATATCGGGCATTCCTCACTCCGCCAGGGCCGAAAGGGCAAGATCGCGGAGCTCGGGGGCGGGGCTAGCACGGGGGGCGGGAAGGCGGGGGGTTGTGCACAGGGGGCGGGGTTGTCCACAGGGCGGGGTGCGGGGGCCGCCGTCCGGCGGCGAAGTTTCGATGCTGGGCGCATGTCTACTCAGCTGTGGCGTGTCAACGAGCTGATGCGAGGGCTGACCGCGAAGCGGATCCGGACCCGGGTCGGCAGGGCGGAGCTGCTCCGGGTGCGTAGAGGTGTCTACGCCGACCAGTCCTACGGCGACGAGGACGAACTGCGCGCGCTCATGCTCTGCCTGCCCCCGGAGGCCGTCCTGACCCGGCAGAGCGCGGCTCGCCGGTACGGCTTCGGCGTGCTGCCGGAAGCCCTGGTCCACGTCCAGTTGCCCGCGACGGTGCCCAAGCCCCGCCTTCCCGGGCTGGCCGTGCACCATTCGGTGCTCCCCGCTCACCCCGTCGTCGTCCGTGGCCTGCCCTGCGTGCCCGCTGCCCGATGCGTCGTCGACCTGGCGCGTACCGTCCGGCGACTGGACGCCCTGCCCGTGCTCGACGCGGCCCTACGGGCGGGCGCGGTGACGCACGACGAACTGGTCACGGAGGTGTCGGCTCACCGGGCACTGCGCGGTGTACGACAAGCGCGCGAGCTCGTACCGCTGGCGGACGGACGGGCGGAGTGCCGGCAGGAGAGCCAGCTGCGGTTGACCCTGATCGACGGGCGGCTGCCGGTGCCCGAGCCGCAGGTGTGGGTGCACGACCGGGACGGCAGTCCCCGCTACCGGTTGGACCTGGGCTACCGGAGCCGCAGGATCGGCGTCGAGTACGACGGGGTGTCGCACCTGGATCGTGACCAGCTCCGGTACGACCGCGAGCGGATGAACTGGCTCGACGCCAACGGCTGGCGGATGCGCTACTTCACCGACCGGGACCTCTACCACCGCCCCGCCCACATAGTGGCCACCCTCCAAGCCGCCCTCTCCTGACCCCCCCCACCCCCCACCCCCCACCCCCCACCCCCCGCTCCCCGCCCCCGGCTCCCCGCTCCCCGCCCCCGGCTCCCCGCTCCTGCGATCTTGCACTTGTGGCCCCGGCAATCCGCCCAAAACGATCCCTGGCTGGGCGGGAAGTGCAAGATCGCGGGCGACGGGGCGACGGGGCGACGGGGCGACGGGGCGACGGGGCGACGGGCGTGGCGTCGGGTCATGGCCTCGTCGAGGGGACCGTCGGTCGGCTGGTCGTGCCGATCACGCGCTCGGCGACGCCGGGTCCACGTCAGGGACGGCGAGCCTGGGGTTGTACCCCGCCGCCACGACACGCATGACGAATCCCGCGGCCTCCTCCAGTTGGCGTGCGCTGGACAGGTCGCCGACCACCGCGGTCCGTGCGCCGAGATCCCCGGTCAACGCGCCGGCGCGTTCGAGCGCCTCGGGCTGGTCGCCGCAGATCGCCACGACCGGCGCGGAGTCGCGCGGTCCGGCGTAGGGCCAGGACGCCCCGGCGAACAGGTGGAAGGCCTTGACCACGTGGGCGCCCCGCGCAACGCGAGCGACAAGCTCAGCCGCCGAACCAGACGTCGGCTTCAGTCGCCCGGTGGCGAATTCGACGGCGTTGGTGCAGTCGATCACCGTCATGCCGCTCAGGGCGCCATCAGCCCCACCGACGAGAGAAAGTGCCTCCGCCAGGCCCTCCCAGGCGACCGCGACCACGACCACCTCGACCCGGGCTGCGAAGTCGGCGGGAGCGACGGCCTGAGCCGTGCCGCCGACCTCGGTGGCGGCCCGACTGGCGTTCTCCGGGTCGCGGCCCGTCAGCACGATCACGTGGCCAGCTCCCGCCCACGCCCGGCCGAGCGCTGTGGCGAGGTTGCCCGTGCCCAGGATTCCTACGTTCACCATGATCTCCTTCAGCTCTGGGACGACCCGAAGAACGCTAGGAAGCCGGCTCCTACCATCCGGTAGGAGTTCGACGTGACACTGGAAGGATGATCGACGGCAGCTGCCAGACATTCGTGTCGGACTGTCATGTCCGCGCGGCGGTCGAACTCATCACCCACACCTGGGACCCGGTGGTCCTGTCAGCCCTGCGCGCCGGGCCGACGAGACGCAACGACCTGTTCGAACACATCGCAGGCATCAGCGACAAGGTCCTGACGCAGGCGCTCCGCCGGCTACGAGCGCGGGGACTGGTCGTCCGGCAGGACAGCCACGGACGGGTGCCGGGAAGCCGCGGCGCCGTCTACCAGCTGTCGCCGCTGGGCGAATCGTTCGCCAACGGCCCGCTCGCACAACTGGCGCGGTGGGCCGCAGCGAACCACGCAGAACTTCTCCAGGCGTCGACGACGCCATGAGCCGCACGGGTCAGCCGCGGAAGGACGCCTCCAGGACGTCCGCGCCCCGGTGCAACTCGGCGTCGGAGATCACCAGTGGCGGCAGGAGGCGCAGCACGTTGCCGTACGTGCCGCAGGTCAGGACGAGCAGGCCGGCGGCGCGGCAGGCCGCCGCGATCGTCGTCGTGGCGACCGGATCGGGTTCGAGCGTGCCGGGCCGCACCAGCTCCACGGCGAGCATCGCGCCCCGGCCCCGTACCTCGGCGACCCGCGGGTCGCGCCCGGCGATCGCCCGCAGGCGCCCGGCCAGGTACGCGCCGATCCGCCGGGCCGCGCCCGCCAGGTCCAGCTCCCGCATCGTCTCGATCGACGCGAGTGCGGCGGCGCACGCGACGGGGTTGCCCCCGTACGTGCCGCCGAGGCCGCCGGAGTGCACGGCGTCCATCAGGTCGGCGCGGCCGGTCACGGCGGCCAGCGGCAGGCCCCCGGCGATCCCCTTGGCCAGCGTCACCAGGTCGGGCTCGACGCCCTCGTGCTCGCAGGCGAACCAGTCGCCCGTGCGGCAGAACCCGGTCTGGATCTCGTCGGCGACGAAGACCACCCCGGTCGCCGTCGCCCACTCGCGCAGCGCCGGCAGGAACCCCGGCGCGGGTACCACGAAACCGCCCTCGCCCTGGATGGGCTCGATCAGCAGCGCGGCCACGTTCTCCGCGCCAACCTGCTTCTCCACCGTGTCGATCGCCCGCGCCGCCGCCTCGGCGCCGGAGAGCCCCCCGTCGCGCAGCGGATACGACACCGGCACCCGGTAGACCTCCCCGGCGAACGGCCCGAAGCGATGCTTGTACGGCATGTTCTTCGCGGTCAACGCCATGGTCAGGTTGGTCCGCCCGTGGTACGCGTGGTCGAAGACCACCACCGCCGGGGAACCCGTCGCGTGCCGGGCGATCTTCACCGCGTTCTCCACCGCCTCGGCACCCGAGTTGAACAGCGCCGAGCGCTTCTCGAAGTTGCCCGGGGCCAACGCGTTGAGCTGCTCGCAGACCGCCACGTAGGACTCGTAGGGCGCGACCATGAAGCAGGTGTGGGTGAAGCGCTCGACCTGGGCACGGACCGCCTCCACCACCCTCGGCGCGGAGCTGCCGACGTTGGTCACCGCGATGCCGGCGGCGAAGTCGATCCACTCCCGTCCGTCGACGTCCACGACGGTGCCGCCCGACGCCCGGTCCACGTAGGACGCGACGACGCTGCCGACGCCCCGGGCGACGGCCGCCCGCCGCCGCTGGTGCAACTCCACGCTCGGCGAGGGCCCACCTTCCGTCCGCGGTTGCGGGGCTCGCGGGCCCAACTCACTCCTCGCGCTCACGGGGGTCCACCTTTCGTTCGCGGTTGCGGGGCTCGCGGACCCGGCTCACTCCTCGCGCCTCACGGGACGTCAGCTTTCGATGTTGTGCATGACGTGCTTGACCCGGGTGTAGTCCTCCAGGCTGTAGACCGACAGGTCCTTGCCGTGGCCGGAGTGCTTGAAGCCGCCGTGCGGCATCTCGGAGACGAACGGGATGTGGGTGTTCACCCAGACGCAGCCGAAGTCGAGCCGGCGGGTCATCCGCATCGCCCGACCGTGGTCCCTGGTCCACACCGACGCGGCCAGGCCGTAGTCGACCCCGTTGGCCCAGCGCACCGCCTCGTCCTCGTCGGCGTACCGCTGGACGGTGATCACCGGCCCGAACACCTCGTCCTGGATGATCTCGTCGGCCTGGCGCAGCCCGCTGACCACCGTCGGGGCGTAGAAGTAGCCGCGTTCGCCGAGCCGCGTACCGCCGGTGCGGACGTCGGCGTGGTCGCCGAGCCGGTCGACGAAGCCGGCGACCCGGGCGAGCTGGTCGGCGTTGTTCAACGGGCCGTAGGCCACGTCCGCGTCGTCCGGCGCGCCGGTCCTGGTGGCGCGGGCGTGCTCGGCCAGCGCCGCCACGAAGTCGTCGTGGATGCCGGGGCCGGCGAGCACCCGGGTCGCCGCCGTGCAGTCCTGCCCGGCGTTGAAGTAGCCGCCGAGCGCGACGGCCTCCGCCGCCGCCTCGACGTCCGCGTCGTCGAAGATCACCACCGGGGCCTTGCCGCCCAGCTCCAGGTGGGTCCGCTTCAGGTCCGGGGCCGCCGCGGCGGCCACCTCCATGCCCGCCCGGGTCGAGCCGGTGATCGAGACGAGCTGCGGGGTCGGGTGCGACACGAGCGTACGACCGGTGTCCCGGTCGCCGCAGACCACGTTGAACACCCCCGGCGGGAGGAACTCCGCCGCCATCTCGGCCAGCAGCAGCGTCGACACCGGCGTGGTGTCGGAGGGCTTGAGTACCACCGTGTTGCCGGCGGCCAGCGCCGGGGCGATCTTCCAGACCGCCATCATCAGCGGGTAGTTCCAGGGGGTGACCTGGGCGCAGACGCCGATCGGCTCGCGCCGCACGTACGAGGTGTGCCCGGCCAGGTACTCGCCGGCCGACCGGCCCTCCAGCATCCGGGCCGCCCCGGCGAAGAAGCGGAGCTGGTCGACCGTCGGGGGCAGTTCCTCCTCGGCGGTGAGCTGGCGCGGCTTGCCCGTGTTGCGCACCTCGGCGTCGACCAGCTCGGACGCCCGGGACTCGACCGCGTCGGCGAGGCGGAGCAACGCCCGCTGCCGCTCGGCCGGGGTCGCGTCGCGCCAACCGTCGAAGGCCGTGGCGGCGGCCCGCATCGCGGCGTCGACGTCGGCGGCCCCGGAGACCGGCGCCCGCGCGAAGACCTCGCCGGTGCAGGGGTCGATCAAGTCGGCGTACCCGCCGTCGGTCGGCTCGGCGTGCTCGCCGTTGACGAAGTTGCGCAGCTGTTGCTGGTCACTCATGGCGGGTTCACTCCGATAAATGCGTCGGCGGCGGTTATCGCATTCTGTATGCCATCTTCGCTACCGAATTCGCGGCAGACAAGGCCTGGAGCCACTGTTTCCGTGGACAGCGAGTCGTCTAGGCTGGTCGGTGTGGAGTCCGCAGCCTTCTACGTCGCCTCCCGTCCCGACCACGGCGAGGGGGAGCTGACCGTCCGGCACCCGTACGACGGGCGGGCCGTCGGTCGTACCACCCTCGCCACCGCCGACCAGGTCGAAGCGGCCGTCGCGGCAGCCGCCGGGGTGGCCGCGGAGGCCGCGGCCCTGCCCGCGCACGCCCGCGCGGCGGCCCTGGACCACGTGTCCCGCCGGCTCGCCGAGCGGGCCGAGGAGGGCGCGCGGCTGATCACCGCCGAGAACGGCAAACCGCTGAAGTGGGCCCGCGCCGAGGTGGGCCGCGCGGTCTCCACCTTCCGCTGGGCGGCCGAGGAGGCCCGGCGCTTCTCGGGGGAGCTGCAACGCCTCGACACCGACCCGGCCGCCACCGGGCGGATCGCCCTGGTCCGGCGGGTGCCGAGGGGGCCGGTGCTCGGCATCACGCCGTTCAACTTCCCGCTGAACCTCGTCGCCCACAAGGTCGCCCCGGCCATCGCGGTCGGCGCCCCGATCGTCGTCAAGCCCGCCCCCGCCACCCCGCTGTCGGCGCTGCTGCTGGGCGAGCTGCTCGCGGAGACCGACCTGCCACGGGGGATGTTCTCGGTGCTGCCGCTGCCGAACGAGCGCGCCGCCGAACTGGTGGCCGACCCCCGGCTGCCGCTGGTGTCGTTCACCGGCTCCGGGCCCGTCGGCGCGGCGATCCGGCGCTCCGTGCCCGACAAGCACGTGACCCTGGAACTGGGCGGCAACGCCGCCGCCGTGATCTGCGAGGACTGGAACACCGACGAGGACCTGACCTTCGCCGCGCACCGCGTCGCGACGTTCTCCAACTACCAGGCCGGGCAGTCGTGCATCGCCGTGCAGCGGGTCTACGTGCACGAATGGCTCTACGACGCGTTCCTGCCCCGGCTGGTCGCGGCCGTGCAGGAGCTGCGCGCCGGCGACCCGTCGGACCCGCTCACCGACGTCGGGCCGCTGATCTCCGAGGCCGCCGCGCGCCGCGTCGAGTCGTGGGTGGACGAGGCCGTCACCGCCGGCGGCACCATCGAGGTGGGCGGCCGGCGCGAGGGCGCGACCTATCCGCCGACCGTGCTCTCGGGGGTGCCGGCGGACGCCAGGGTCTGCGCCGAGGAGGTCTTCGGACCGGTGCTCGTGGTCGCCCGCGTCGAGCACGACCGGGCCGCGTTCGCCGCCGTCAACGACTCGGCGTACGGGTTGCAGGCCGGCGTCTTCACCCACCGCCTCGACACGGCCTTCGCGGCGCACCGCGCCCTGGAGGTGGGTGGCGTGGTCGTCGGCGACGTGCCGTCCTATCGGGCCGACCAGATGCCGTACGGCGGGGTGAAGGGCAGCGGTGTCGGGCGCGAGGGCCTGCGCAGCGCCATGGAGGACTACACGGAGCCGCGCGTCATGGTGCTGACCGGCGTGTCGTTGTAGCGCTCACCAGGTGCCGTCGTCGCGGACCCGGGCCGGGGCCCGGCCGAGCAGCAGGGTCGTCAGCGCGGCGTCGATGTCGTCGCCGAGGAACCACTCGCCGGCCTGGTCCAGGGCGAAGACCCGACCCCGCTCGTCGACCGCGAAGATGCTGTCACCGTGCTCGGAACCGATCGGAAAGAGCCTCATCCCGAGCACGGCGGCGAAGTCCGCCAGTGTGTCCGTCGAATGCGCGCTACGGAGTGGGTTCGTGGTGAAGCGGCTGATCCACACCTGCTCGCCGGGGCCCCTGCGACTGCTCACGATGGCGGGGAACGCGGTCAGCGCCTGCTCGGCCGCCGGGAACGGCTCGTGGCGGTGCTGCCGGCCGACGACGTCGCACGTCTCCCGGATCGCTCCCATGGCCAGAGCGGCATTGAACTCGCTGTCTTCCCAGCCCGCCTCCATGAGCGCGTTGCTGACGAGGGGCGGAAAGCGGCCAGGATGATGCGGACGCTGTGGCTGCGGGCGCCACTCCGACGTGAAAGCCAGATCCGCCCAGGACAGCGCATTGAAGTGCACCAGAAAATTGACACACGAGTCGCAGGCACGCTCGGCCCTGCCGCCGTGCGGGTCCCCCGGTTCGCGCACCCGGAACACTTCGAAACGCGCGTTTCCCAGCAGTATCTCCGCGTCGGCCATGCCCAGGGGGGCGATGCCCTCGGCGGCGCGGCGGTGGTCGTAGTCGTGCAGGACGTCGGAGACGACGATCAGCTCGGCGTGCCGGTGGGCGCCGCGCACCAGATGCCCGGGGGGCAGTTCCTCCAGGTAGGCGAGCACGAGCGGGTGGTGGTTCAGCACGGTGTCGCCCTTGGCACCCTGGGCGCGGAACAGGCGCCCCTCGACCGTCAGGTGCGCCGCCGTGCCGGGCGTCGGTGACCGGCGGATGTCGCGGAGCAGCTGGCTCGCCGGGTCGACGGTGCGGGGCGCGCCGGGGCCCTCCCGCCGGCTCCGGCGGTACATCTGCTCGACCACGTCGATCGGTACGCGCGGCCAGGTGGTGACCTCGCCGGTCAGCTTGTCCACCACCGTGGTCGGCAGGTCGCCGGGGACCGTCCTCGTCTCCATGGAGACGGTGGACGTGATGACGTAGCCGAGGTCGAACTCGTCGACCGTCGGGCGGCACTCGTATCCCAGGCGCTGTGACTCGCGGCGGGCCCACACGGCGGCGAGTTGCTCGGCCTGCTGGCGATCGATCACGGCTTGAAAGTACCGGACCCCACGGATTCGTGGCGCCCGGTATGGTTCGCCCTACCGACGGTAACCGGGGGAGGGTGGCGTTGGCCGAGAACGTTGACCGGGACGCCAATCGCGCGCTGCGAGCGCGGTTCGACGAGGTCTACGGCGACTACCGACGACTGAGGTCCGGGTTGGACGAGCTGCAGGGCCGGCTCGCAGATCTGCGGGTGACCGAACGTTCCGACGACGGTCAGGTGACGGCGACCGCCGGCGCCCGCGGCGAACTGATCTCACTGGAGCTGCATCCCTCCGTCTACCAGGACCGCGACGCGAGAGCGTTGGGCCGGAAGATCACCGCCACGGTCCACCGGGCCGGTGCGGCGGCGGTCGCCGCCACCCAGGAACTCGTGGCCGGCTACCTGCCCGCCGGCTCCGGTGCGGCGGATTTCCTGCGTACGGGTGACTTCGGTTCGTTGCTGGGGCGGGCCGACGCCGTGCTGCGCCGGGGCGAGTGATGGACGGTCAGCTCTGGCTCGATTCGCAGCGTGCCCGGCGCGGCGGCCTCGACCTCTCGGCGTCCGGCGAGGCGATCACGGCACGCCGTCGGCAGGACGGCGGCGCGATCGCCGCCGCGAGCGCCCGCTCGCCCTGGGGCAAGGACGACATCGGGGCCGCGTTCGAGCAGAAGTACCGGGGCTTCGAGGAGCTGGTGCTGCGGGCGTGGGAGGGCGTGGGCCGCCACCTGGACGGCCTCGGCGCCGACGTGATCCGCTCGGTGGACGCCAACCTGCGGACGGACTCGGCCAGCGCCGGCCGGCTCGGCCGCATCGGCGACCAGCACCGGCAGCGCTGATCCGCGGAGGAGACCCGGATGAGCCTGTTGCCGAGCCCGGTCCCGCACCCGCTCGACTACTCACCCTGGCAACTGCCCGGCTGGGTCTACGAGGCCCTCGACTGGGTCATCGGCGTGGAGTGGCCGGAGGGGAACGAACGCGCGGTCTGGGACCTCGCGGACCAGTGGTACGCGGTGGCCACCGCCCTGGCCGGTCCACGGGTCGACGCCCTCGCCGCCGCGGGCGAGGTACGCGCCGGGTACGGCGGCGTCGGGGCGGTCGCCGCCGCCTTCGACACCGCATGGCGCCGGGTGGCCGAGGGCGACGAGGCGCCGCTGCCCGTGCTGCTCGCCGTCAGCACCGAGCTGGGCCGGCTCGTGGAGGAGTGCGGTTGCGACATCGAGGGCGCCAAGCTCGAGGTCTGGATCGAGCTGGGCATCCTGGTGGTGGAACTGCTCGCGCTGGCCGTCGCCACGGTGCTCACCGCGGGTGCGGCGTCGCCCGCCGCGGGTGCGGCGATCACCGCCACCAGGCTGATCGTGCAGCAGATCTTCAAGCGGTTGATGACGCAGCTGGCCCGCAAGTCGCTCAAGCAGGGGCTCAAGGAGGCCGGTGAGCGGGCGGCGAAGGAGGTCACCAAGGGCGGAATGCGAGGGTTCAGCCGGCGGGCCGCGCTGAGCGGTGTGTCCGAGGCGGCCGAGGAGAGCGGGATCAACCTCGCCACCCAGGCGTACCAGAACTCGACCGGCCGGCGACACGGCCTGGACGTCACGGAGCTTGGCACCACCGCGCTCGGCGGCCTGGCGGGCGGCGCGGTGGCTCCGCTGGCGGGGCTCGGCCGGCACGCCACCGGGCGGGGTGCCCGGGTCGGGGAGCACTTCGGCCGCGAGATGGCCGGCGAGGTGATGGCCGACCAGGCCGCCAGTCTCGCCACCGGCCAGGGGCTGACCTCCGTGGAGGACGCGGCGCGCGCGGCAGCGTCCGGAGCCCGCGGTTCGGCCACCAGCCAGGCCGATGCGGCGTTGCGGGCACGGCTGGACGGCCAACTGAGTGCCCTGGCCGGCGGGTCCCTCGCCCCCACCGAGAGTGTGGCGCCGATACAGACCTCGACTTCCGTCGTCGGCTCGACGTCAGGGGCGGAGGTGCCCCGGCAAGCGCTTTCGACGCCTGGTGTGGCAGCCTCCGTGGCTACGCCCAGCGCCGATGTGACAGCGATCGAGGCGAGATCGCCCAGCACGCTGCCGCCTCCTGATGCCGGTGCACGCGAACCCGGCCTTGTCCCCCAACAACGCGAGGCCTCCTCAACAGTGCCGATTCGGGCTTTCGCCGACCTGTCCGCGACTGCCCCGGTCGGACCGGCAACTGAGGGCCTGCCCGCGGAGAATCGGGACGACCGCCCGTCCGTACCGGGACTGGACCCTAACGTGGACCGGTTCGCAGCGCCGGCGTCCCGCATCGATCTGCCGACGTCGCCGTCCGACCTCACGCTTTCCTCGGTCGTGCCGGACGCTCCTCCGACGGCCGCACATGCCACATCGGTGACCCCCAGTGCCATCGGCGAACCAGCATCGAGTGCGGGGCCAGCCGCACAGAACTCGGGCAGCACGACGGCGGCCGCCTCGACTGCCGCACACCCGGTGACCGCTCTCCATCAACCTCATGCATCGACGGTTGCCTCGCCGCTCTCCGGCCTCCCGGCTCAGGCGTCTCCGGTCACCATCGGGGCGGCGGTGTCCGCCGAGGAGACGAGGACATCCCGTCCGCAGGCTGGCGGTACCGGCCCTCTGCCGCACCTGCCGCAGGGCGCGCCCTTCGTCCCCGAGGGATACGACCGGACCTCTGACCCAGCTTCAAGCCCGTCGAGAGCCACCGGACAACCACCTCCGCGTCCGCGCACGCCGGAGTGGTATGCAGCCAGGTGGGCTGCCGACCGTGATGCGTTCGAGCGACGCCGATACCGAGGGCACTTCGAGTTTCAACGTACGAATCACGAGCAGAATCGCCGCTTGGACAGTGCGGCCCGCCTACGCCAAGCGGCAGACCGAAGATACGACGAAGCCCGTTGGCTGATCAGTGAGGGCCGCCGACTGGCGCAGGCGGGGCATCGCGCCACCTCGGAGCGTTTCTTCCGGGAGGGCAGCGTTCGGGAGCGCTGGTGCCACCAGCAGAGGGATCTGGCCGACGAGGTCCTTGCAGGAACGGCCGCTCCGGTCGTCGTTGCGATCGGCGAGGCGGACTTCCGCCGGATCAACGACGACGTGGGCGACCTGGCGCACGGTGCCGTGGAGACCCCGGACCGCTCGGGGCTGACGGGCGACGACCATCCGCCGCCGATCGACCGGTCGCGGAACTACGGACAGCCCGGAGGCCTCCGCCCGCCGCTGGCCCTGCATCAGACAGACATCGAACGGCGGGTGCCTCGCGAGCCCGACGGCAGCGTCCGCCGGACCGCCGATCCGCGCCTTGGTGGCTGGTTCGGGCTGGTCAACGACGGTGGACCGCAGGCCGACCCGACCCGCGCCATCAACTGCATCGACTGCACCCTGTCGCTGTTCGACACCTGGATGCACGGCCGACCCCGGGTGGCCGCTCCCCGTACCTTCGACGCCTACGTGGCGGGCGATGTCACGCGTCCCATCAACGGTGAGCGGGACGGCATGGGACGGGTGGAAGACATCACCGGGGGACGCTTCCAGCGCCTCTGCCAGCCGACGGAGGACGTCCAGGGCGCCGAGCGGCAGCGGGCCATCGACACGGGATACCGCAACCTGCACGACCAACTCCGGATCGGAGGGCACGGCAGCTTCGCCTTCATCATCAACAGTTGGGAGCGGGGTGGCTCCCACATCTGGGTCGCCCTCAACCAGAACGGCACGATCCTCTACCTCGACCCGCAGACCGGGATCGTGTCGGACGCGCCCCTGTACACCCACGGGGGCACGCCACATCCGTACAACACGGTGGACACCGAGGTCCTGGTGCTCGGCGGGGACGGCAGGCCGATGCCGCTGGGCGGGCTGCGACGCGGCCGGTTCAGCCAGCGGCCGGACCTGCCGGAGTACCCACCCGTCGAGACCGATCAGGGCTACGGCGAGCCGCACCTGAACCGCCTCTACCTGCTCGACGGACCGGGCTCGGCTCCGTCCGAGGGATCGGCGCCGGCAGAGCGTCCGCCACAGCCCGGACAGCCAGGGCCGGTCGACGACCGGGATGACGATCCACTCGCGGGCCTCCGGGCCGCTCGGGAACGCGCACAGGTTGAACGTGAGTCGAGCGGTACGCCGGTCAGCGCGGTCCTGGCCAGCGCCCCCGGCCTGGAACAGGTGTTCGTCGCCGGGGTGACCCCGGCCGAGGTGGCCGCCGGGCTCGATCCGCGGACGCTCCAACGGCTCGTACCGCAACTCGACGAAACCGAAGCCCGAGACGTCGCGCGGTTGTTCGCCGATCCGCGAGTGCGGCGGATGTTGGACGACACCTGGCGGAATCCGCCCCGGCGTGAGTCCATGCTCGCCGAGACGCTCGTGAGTCAACTCGTACGGCGGCCGGACCTGGCGCGGATGATCCTTGCCACGCCCGAGTTGGCGAACTCGCTGACGGCGCGTCCGATGACGCTGCATAGTCTTTCCAGCCATCAACAGGCGATCGACGCCCTCGGTTCTGTGCTTGACGATATTCGGGACAGAGGGGTGGAAGCGGTCGCTGTCGAGACGGTTTCCGAACCCGTGCCCACACCTCTGACAAGCGAGCAGAGACGAATCAGTGCTCGCTACCCCAGCGGCGAGGAGCGAGCGCTGCAACCCGGATTCGATGTGAGCCGTAAGGGTGACAGCAAGTATCGCCGCCAGTATCTCGACCAGCTTTATGTCTCGGCGGCCGAAGCGCAACGGGAGGTCCTCGCAGTTGCCGGGCGTGTCGCCGCTGACACTTCCGGTCATGCCAGGCCCGCAGGTCGCCCCAAACCAAAGGAGAGGAGCCGCGCCGAGGACAAGATCGCCAAGTACCGGTGGGACGTGTCGATGCTGACCGATCTGGCTGCGGCGAAGGTCGTCTTCCGTGAACTGTCAGACCTCTACGCCGCACTCGACGTGCTTGATCAGTACGAAGGGGTGGAGATCGTCGAGTTCGAAGACCGCTTCATTTCTCCTCAAGGTAGCGGCTATCGAGATATCCAGATGATGCTTCGGATGTCGAACGGGCACATCGCAGAGTTCCGTCTGCACCTCCAGGCGCTGGACGACGTGGCGTCCTGGGAGCATGCGTTGTATCAGGTGCGGCGTGACCTCAAAGCGGTCGCAAAGGAGCAGGGTCGTAGCATGTCCGGGATGGAACGCGCCCTCTGGAACGGCGTCCTCAAGGAGGAACAGCAGCACTTCTGGCGGGCGTTGCAGACAACATTGGGTGGAGGCCCGCACGGATGACGGACATGCCTGGCCTCGTGCTTCCAGCCTATTTCAGTTACTACAAGTCACCGGTGAAGATGGCTGAGACGCCCGGCGGGGGCATCAGGGCCTGGCGGTTGTCCCATGATTCGGGCGGCTGGGAGCCCGCTGACGACCTCGTTGAGGAAATACTGGGGGCTGTCGGAGGAGAAATCAGTTCACTGACCGTGGACTCCTTCATCCAGTGGACCGAGCACGACCGTGGCCGCTACCTGCGGGGAGACGGGCCTGTTTTCGCTTTGTACGAAACGATCAGCGCGATCGTTGAGGGCGCTCAGGCTGAAGGGCGTCGCATGACGACGACGGAGCTGGCGTTGGTTCGCGGGATCAGGCGCAAGACGTTCGTCATGTTCGAGGAGGAACTTCAGCGGGCGGGGGACCCGGCGGCGGATCCCTCGTTGGCCGATGGCAGCGGGGCAGTCTGAGTTTCAGCGCAGGTACACCTGTTGCGGCGTGGTTGCTGCTCGGTCTGCTCCGGCAGCCGACTGAGGCGGAGCGGGGCTGGTTCCGGCGGACGGTGGCCGGGACGGCTTCGGGGCGCCGGTGACCGAGCCCGCCCGGGCAGAGCGCGCGCAGCCGAAGCTACTGCTGCGAGGCCGAACCGGCCGGGGGCTCCCGGCGACGGGGCGTTTTTGCGGGAGCGGAATACCCTGGCGAAATGGCTGAACCAGACACCGACCGGAAGTCGTCGGACGCCGAGGGTTGGCAGTCCAACGCCTGGGCGTGGCCGATCGGCATCATGCTCGGCCTGGTCCTCGGCCTGGCTGCCCTGGACGGGGCCGCGGGCATTTGGTTCGGTGTCAGCATCGGTATCGCCTTCGCCGTGGCCCTCGGCGCCGGCAGCCGCTCGGGCACCGACGACGACGACGACGCCGACGCCGACGCCCACGCCGACGACGAGGCCACCGACGCCGACGGCAAGCGACCCGGCGGTGCCAGCGACGCGCGCGAGCGACACGACGCGAACGACGCGGGCGACCGACCCGGCGGAGAACCGGACGCGCACGGGCGGCGCGGGAGGGACGCCGGGCGGGGCCCGGCCGGCCAGGGGTTCGATGAACGGCCCGCCGCCCGGCAGCGCCCCGACCGCTCGTCGTGATGTCCGAGAGGTCGACGGCCGCGTGGGCGGGCCTTCCCGATCGCTCCGAGGTCCGGGTGGGCGAGCCGGCGAGCGTGGCGGAGGCGCTGGCCGTACAGGAGCGGTTGCGGCCCCTCGTAGACACTGCGGGCCCGGGGCCGGAGGCGCCGGCGACGGTCGCCGGGCTGGACGTCGCGTACGCCGAGAGCGGCGACCGGCTCGCGGCGGCCGTGACCGTGCTGGACGCCCGGACCCTCGCGGTGGTCGACTCGGCGGTCAGCGTGGGCCGGCCGGCGTTCGGGTACGTGCCGGGGCTCTTCGCGTTCCGCGAGCTGCCCGCGCTGCTCGACGCGCTCGACGGGTTGACCGTGCGCCCGGAGCTGCTGGTCTGCGACGGGCACGGGCTGGCCCACCCGCGCCGGTTCGGGCTCGCCTGCCACCTGGGCGTGGTGACCGGCCTGCCGGCGATCGGGGTGGGCAAGACGCCGCTGCTGGGCGAGTGGACGCCGCCGGCCGGTGGGCGCGGGGCGTGGGCGCCGCTGCGCGACGGCGACGAGGTCGTGGGTCGGGTGCTGCGCACCCGGGACGGCGTGAAGCCGGTCTTCGTCAGCGTCGGGCACCGGATGAGCCTCGACAACGCGACCGCGCGAGTGCTGGCGTTGACGCCGCGCTACCGGCTGCCGGAGACCACCCGTACCGCCGACCGGCTCTGTCGCGACGCCCTGGCCGGTGCCGGCGCCGGCTGATCCGAGGACGCGGCCCGGACCGGGACGCCGGGGCGGTGCCGGCCGCCGACGACGCGGCCGGGCGGCGGGCGGCGGTACGGGCCGGTCCGCCGCGGCGTGATCGTCGCCGCCACCCCCTCCGATCAGGGGCCCGTCGGTTCCGCCGCGCGGGGCAGGTGCGCGGGGCGACCGCGAGGGTAATAAGGCGCACATCCGGAGCGCTCAATGACCGAGGCCACTCGGGGCGCGGTAGTAGCCTGACCGGCGGACCCCCGTCGGGGGAGGAACGGCGAGGTGATCATGGCGGTACGTCGGCACGCGGCGCGGCTCGCGACGGCCTGTGCGTTGCTGGGCGGCCTGGTGGCGCTCGGCGCGACGCCGGCGTTCGCCGATGACGA
The DNA here is from genome assembly GCF_036906775.1 of Micromonospora sp. CPCC 205561. Lineage (NCBI taxonomy): Bacteria > Bacillati > Actinomycetota > Actinomycetes > Micromonosporales > Micromonosporaceae > Micromonospora > Micromonospora sp. CPCC 205561. The sequence continues at coordinate 207,746 of NZ_JBAKHV010000001.1, forward strand.
CTCGGTCCGGGTGCGGTCGGCCGGCAGCTTCACCGCCGGTGGCTCCGCGGAGGGCGTCACGATCGAGGTGCGCAAGCGCAGCGAGGGGTGCGTGCTGGTGCGTACCGCGTTGGGGCTGCGCCTGTCGGGCCTGCGCGCGGACCAGGCCAGTGTGCAGGTCAACGTGGGTGGGCGCTGGTTCCCGGTGTCGCTTTCCGGTGGCCGGGGCAGTGCGGCCACCTCGGCCACGTCGCCGCTCAACCCGAGGCTCTGCAAGGGCAGGAGCGTCGCGGTGCGCTACCGGGTGGAGTTCGCCTCGGACGCGCCGAACGGCCGGTTGACGGTGACCGGGGCGGCCACCGACGCGCTCGGGCGCTCGGTCGGGCGGGGCGCCGCGGCCTCCCGGGTGGTCGGCGGCAGGGAGACACCGTCGCCGTCGCCGAAGCCCTCGAAGAAGCCGTCGCCCACCCCGAGCGCCCTCGCCACCGACGTGCGGCCCGCCGGGGAGGCGCCGACCCTGGCCGCCGTCGGCGGATCGGGCGCGGGCGCAGCCGGCAACGCCGCCGAGGAGGAGTCCTCCGGCGGGTCGATGATCATGTACTTCGGCGTCGCCATGGTCGCCGTGGGGATCCTCCTCATCGTCCTGCTGTTCCGCCGCTCGCGGGCGGACCGGCGCCCTGCCGACGACGTCCCGGGTCACGTTCCGCTGCCCCGCAACCCCGGCGGCACCACCTACCGCTCCGCGCAGGGCCCGCCCGCCGTCCCGGGCCAGCCCGGCCAGGTGTACGGCCAGCAGCCGCCCGCCCCCGGCGTGTACGGCGGCACCCCCGCCCCGCGCCCGTCCGGCGGCGTGTACGGCAGCCGCCCGGAGGCGACCCAGGTGGTGCCCGGCCCGCCGGCGTCCCCGCCGGTGTCGGCTCCCCCCGGCGGTCCGGTGTCGGCCCCGCCGTCGCCCGGACGGTACGGGGCGCCGGGCGCTCCCGGCAGGCCCGGCGACCAGCCTCCGGAGGAGGGCGGCGGCGACCACACCGTGTTCATGCCCCGGCTCCCTGGCTGAGCCGGGGCGCCGCGCACCCCTCCGATACGCTCAGGCCGTTGACGACCTGCGGCGCGAGGAGCGATACCGGTGTCTGATCTGTCCCAGATCGTGAAGGCCTACGACGTCCGTGGGACGGTGCCGGACCAGTGGGACGAGCGTGCCGCCGAGGCCCTCGGCGCGGCCTTCACGCAGGTGCTCAACGGCTTCGGTGAGCACGGCGAGGCGGTGCTCGTCGCGCACGACATGCGCGCCACCGGCCCCGGCCTGGCCGCCGCCTTCGCCGCCGGGGTGCGCGCCGAGGGGCGTGCGGTCGTCGAGCTGGGTCTCGCCTCGACCGACATGCTCTACTACGCCTCCGGCAGCCTGGGGCTGCCCGGGGCGATGTTCACCGCCAGCCACAACCCGGCGCAGTACAACGGCATCAAGATGTGCCGCTCCGGTGCCCGCCCGATCGGGCAGGACACCGGGCTCGCCGAGATCCGCGAGCGGGCGCAGGCCCTGCTGGACAAGGACGAGGCCCGCCCGGCCGGTGAGCCGGTCGCGCCGGCCGAGCGCCGGGACCTGCTGGCCGACTACGCGGCGTACCTGCGGCAGCTGGTGGACCTCTCCCGCATCCGGCCGCTGAAGGTGGTCGTCGACGCCGGCAACGGCATGGGCGGCTACACCGTGCCGACCGTGCTCGGCGACGCCGCCCTGCCGGCGCTGCCGCTGGAGATCGTGCCGCTCTACTTCGAGCTGGACGGCACCTTCCCCAACCACGAGGCCAACCCGCTGGATCCGGCCAACCTGGTCGACCTCCAGCGCGCGGTGGTCGAGCACGGCGCCGAGATCGGCCTGGCGTTCGACGGCGACGCCGACCGCTGCTTCGTGGTCGACGAGCGCGGCGAGCCGGTCTCGCCGTCGGCGATCACCGCCCTGGTGGCGGCCCGCGAGCTGGCGAAGCACCCCGGTTCGACGGTGATCCACAACCCGATCACCTCCGCCGCCGTACCGGAGATCATCCGCGAGCACGGCGGTGAGCCGGTCGTCGCGCGGGTCGGGCACTCCTTCATCAAGGCGGAGATGGCCCGGACGAACGCCATCTTCGGCGGCGAACACTCCGCCCACTACTACTTCCGCGACTTCTGGTTCGCCGACACCGGCATGCTCGCCGCGATGCACACCCTGGCCGCCCTGGGTGAGCAGTCGCTCCCGCTCTCCGTGTTCGCCGCCGAGTACGAGCGCTACGTCGCCTCCGGTGAGATCAACTCGACGGTGGCCGACCAGGCCGCGAAGGTCGCCGAGGTGCGCGCCGCGTACCCGCAGGCCGACGTGGAGGAGCTGGACGGGCTCACGCTGCGCTTCCCGGACGGTGCGTGGTTCAATCTGCGCGCCTCCAACACCGAGCCCCTGCTGCGGCTCAACGTCGAGGCCCCGACGCGGGAGCGGATGGCCGCCCTCCGTGACGAGGTGCTCGACCGGGTTCGCCGATAAGATCCCCTGCGCCGGTCGGCACCGCCGATCGGTGAGACCGCATACGTGGAAGGAGCCGCGCCGTGGCCCTGGACCCGCAGTTGCTGGAAATCCTCGCCTGTCCGGACACGCATCACGCCCCGCTCGCCTACGACGCGGAGGCGCAGACGCTGACATGCACCGAGTGCGGCCGGATCTTCGAGGTCCGCGACGACGTGCCGGTGCTGCTGCTCGACGAGGCGCGCGGCCCCGCGGAGCGGTCATGATCGACGGTACGGCCGGAGTCAGCGGCCGCCGCGAGCCCGACGAGGCCCTTCTCGACGACCCGGCCGCGCTCGCGGAGCACGACCCCGGCGGCATGCTGCGGCACACCGCCTCCGCCGGGGCCCAGGTCCGCGAGACGGCCGCCCTGGCCGCCGAGGCCAACCTCCAGGTGCTCGCCGACGAGGGGCGCCCCCGGGCGGTCGTCATCGCCGGTATCGGCACCGCCGGGCGTACGGGCGACGTGCTGGCCACCGTCGCCGGGCCGCGCTGCCCGGTGCCGGTCATCCCGCACCGCAGCGCCGGCGTGCCGGGCTGGGTGGGCGCCGCCGACGTCGTCATCGCCGTCAGCGCCTCCGGCCGCAGCCCCGAGGCGCTGGGGGCCGCCGAGGCGGCGCACCGGCGCGGCGCCCGGCTGGTCGCCGTGGGCGCGCCCGACTCGCAGTTGCAGTCCGTGGCCGAGCGGGCCCGGGCGCCGTTCATCCCGGTGCCCCGGCGCGCCCCGGCCCGGGCCAGCCTCTGGGCGCTCACCGTGCCGGTTCTGCTCGCCGCCCGTACGCTCGGCCTCGTGAAGGTCAACGAGGCGGATCTGGCGGAGACCGCGGCCCGGCTGGACGCGGAGGCCGACCGCTGCCGTCCCACGGCCGAGTCCTTCGTCAACCCGGCGAAGTCGCTGGCGCTGGGCCTGGCCGGCTCGGTGCCGATCGTCTGGGGCTCGTCGCCGCTGGCCACCGTCGCGGCCCGCCGGTTCGGCGACACCCTCTCCGCCAACGCCCGCTACCCGGTGGTCAGCGGGGCGCTCGGCGAGGCCGGTCGGGGGCGGGTCGGCCTGCTCGACGGCGTCTTCGGCGGCCTGGCCGAGGGGGAGCGGGACATCTTCGCCGACCCCGACCAGGAGGAGCCCTCGGGTACCCGGCTGCGGCTGGTGCTGCTGCGCGACGGCGGGCTGAACCCGGAGGACGACGCCGACGAGCCCCTCGACGTGGAGGAGCGCCGCGCGGACGCGGTGCAGACCCTCGCCGAGCGGCGGGGCGTGCGCTGCGACGTGGTGACCGCCGAGGGCGGCTCCGCGCTGGAGCGGCTCGCCTCGCTGGTGGCCGTGCCGGACTTCGCCTCGATCTACCTCGCCCTGGCACACGGACTGGATCCGATGGCCGTACCGGCCATCACCGAGATGAAGGAGCTGGCAAACCAGTGAGCGATAGCAGCGGACGGGTCGAGCGGCGCGCCGCGTCGGCGCCCGTCGGTGCCCGGCGGAACGGAGCGACGGCGTGAGCGCCAATGGTGGTACGAAGGCGATCGTCGCCGCCCTGTTGGCCAACTCCGGCATCGCCGTCACCAAGTTCGTCGCGTTCCTGCTGACCGGGTCGTCGTCGATGCTGGCCGAGTCGGTCCACTCGGTCGCCGACGCCGGCAACCAGGGGTTGCTGCTGCTCGGCGGGCGGCGGGCCAAGCGCGCGGCCACCCCGCAGCACCCCTTCGGCTACGGCCGGGAGCGCTACGTCTACGCGTTCATCGTGTCGATCGTGCTTTTCAGCGTCGGCGGCCTGTTCGCCCTCTACGAGGCGTACCACAAGTGGTCGCACAAGGAGGGCATCACCTCGTGGCACTGGGTGCCGGTCGCAGTGCTGGTGGCCGCGATCATCATGGAGATCTTCTCCTTCCGCACCGCCATCCAGGAGTCCAACCTCGTCCGGGGCAACCAGTCCTGGGTGAAGTTCGTCCGGCGCGCCAAGGCCCCCGAGCTGCCGGTGGTGCTGCTGGAGGACCTGGGCGCGCTGGTCGGCCTGGTCTTCGCGCTCTTCGGCGTGGGCATGACGCTGATCACCGGCAACGGCCGGTGGGACGCGGCGGGCACCGCGATGATCGGTGTGCTGCTGGTGGTCATCGCGGTCATCCTGGCCATCGAGACCAAGAGCCTGCTGCTCGGCGAGGGCGCGGAGGCGAGCGAGGTCGCCGCGATCGAGAAGGCCGTCACCGACGGTCCGGAGTTCGAGCGGATCATCCACATGAAGACGCTCTACCTCGGCCCCGAGGAGCTGATGGTGGCCGCGAAGGTCGCCGTGCCGGCCGGGGACAACGCCCAGGAGCTGGCCCGCAGCATCAACACCGTCGAGGGCCGGATCCGCGCCGCCGTGCCGACCGCCCGGGTGATCTACCTGGAGCCGGACATCTACCGCGTCTCCGCCGAGCAGGCGGGCGCCGGGAGTACGCCGGTCGTGGCCGCGCCGGCAGCCGAGTCGGGTGAGGCCGCCGGGCGGCCCGGGAGCTGACCGGTGGAACTGCTGCACGGGTCGATCAGGGACTACGCCTGGGGTTCCCGCTCGGCGATCGCCGAGTTGCAGGGGCGGCCGGTGCCGAGCGACGGCCCGGAGGCGGAGCTGTGGCTGGGCGCCCACCCGGGCGGCCCGGCCCTGGTCGACCGCGACGGTGACCGGGTGAGCCTGACCGACCTGCTGCTCGCCGAGCCGGACCACTGGCTCGGCGAGCGGCTCGTCGGCCGGTTCGGCACCCGGCTGCCGTTCATGCTCAAGGTGCTCGCGGCGGACGCCCCGCTCAGCCTCCAGGCGCACCCCGACGCCGAGCAGGCCCGCGCCGGGCACGCGGCCGACGCCGACCGCCCGGACGGGCAGCGCAACTACGTCGACCCGTACCACAAGCCGGAGCTGCTGGTCGCGCTCTCGCCGATGGAGGCGCTCTGCGGGTTCCGGGACCCGGCCGCCTCGGCGGCGACGCTGGCCAGCTTCGGCGTACCCGGGCTGGAGCCGGTGCTGACGGCGCTGCGCGGCGGGCCGGCGGGGCTGCGTGACGCCGTACGGCTGCTGCTGACCTGGCCCGCCGGGGAGCGCGACGCGCTGGTGGCGGCCGTGGCGTCGGCGCCGGTCGCGGGGCCGGACGGGGAGCTGGCGCGGGGTCTGGCCGCCGCCTACCCGGGCGACCCGGGGGTGCTGGTGGCGATGCTGCTCAACCGGGTGCGGCTGGCGCCCGGCGAGGCGATCTGGATGCCGGCGGGCAATCTGCACGCCTACCTGCGCGGCACCGGCGTGGAGATCATGGCGGCCAGCGACAACGTGCTGCGCGGCGGGCTGACGCCGAAGCGGGTGGACGTGGACGAGCTGCTGCGGGTGCTCCGCTTCGAGGTGCTGCGCGAGCCGGTGGTGCCGCCGCTGGAGGTCGCCCCGGGCCTGGTCACCTGGCCGGTGCCGGTCGACGACTTCGCGCTGCACCGGGTGACGGTGGGTGCGCGGCGGCCGGAGGTGACCGTCCCGGTGCCGGGGCCCCGGGTGGTGCTCTGCGGCGCGGGCGAGGTCCGCGTGGACGACGGGGCGGGGACGGTGACGCTGGGGCCGGGACGGGCCGCGGTGGGGACCGCCGCCGGCGGGCCGCTGCGCCTGGCCGGCGCCGGTGAGGCGTACGTCGCGAGCTGCGGCCTGAACTGACCGGCGCGGCTGCCCGGACGAGTCCGACTTTCCCGGAATGGCTTGACGCTTCGTTGGCGCAGTGTGACTCTATGAGTACGCAGCGTTATCGCGACGAAGGTCCGAGAACGCGCGGGGGAACCAAACCGGGGGGATGCACGGGGCGGCGGCTGGTGGACGGGACTCCGTCCGGCACCGACCGCCCCGTGCGCTGTGCACCGACGCCGTCGTGCTCTCTTCACCGACCGGTCCTGACCGTGGCGGCTCGCGCGCGTAAGGTGAATGGTCGCGCAGCACATCGTCCGACAGGAGATTCCATGACCAGCACCCTCCCGGCGTCCGCCAGCGGCACGCCGACCGAGGCCCGGCCGAGCACTCTCGCCGAGGGCGACTTCAAGGTGGCCGATCTGTCGCTCGCCGAGTTCGGGCGCAAGGAGATCCAGCTCGCCGAGCACGAGATGCCCGGCCTGATGGCGATCCGTCGGGAGTTCGCCGCCGCGCAGCCGCTCGCCGGTGCCCGGATCACCGGATCGCTGCACATGACCATCCAGACCGCTGTCCTGATCGAGACCCTGGTCGCGCTCGGCGCGCAGGTCCGCTGGGCGTCCTGCAACATCTTCTCCACCCAGGACCACGCGGCCGCCGCGATCGTGGTCGGCGCGGAGGGCACCCCCGAGGCCCCCGCCGGCGTCCCGGTCTACGCCTGGAAGGGCGAGAGCCTGGAGGAGTACTGGTGGTGCACCGAGCAGGTGCTCACCTGGCCCGACGGGCAGGGCCCGAACATGATCCTCGACGACGGCGGCGACGCCACCCTGCTCGTGCACAAGGGCGCCGAGTTCGAGAAGGCCGGCTCCGTCCCGCCCGTGGAGTCCGCCGACTCCGAGGAGTACGCGGTCATCCTCGGGCTGCTGCACCGCTCGATCGCCGAGGACGCTCAGCGCTGGACCCGGATCGCCGCCGGGATCAAGGGCGTGACCGAGGAGACCACCACCGGCGTGCACCGGCTCTACGAGATGCACCGCGCCGGCACCCTGCTCTTCCCCGCCATCAACGTCAACGACTCGGTGACGAAGAGCAAGTTCGACAACAAGTACGGCTGCCGCCACTCGCTGATCGACGGCATCAACCGGGCCACCGACGTGCTGATCGGCGGCAAGATGGCGGTCGTGCTCGGCTACGGCGACGTGGGCAAGGGCTGCGCCGAGTCGCTGCGCGGCCAGGGCGCCCGGGTCGTGGTGACCGAGGTCGACCCGATCTGCGCGCTCCAGGCCGCGATGGACGGCTACCAGGTGGCCACCCTGGAGGACGTGGTCGAGCAGGCCGACATCTTCATCACCGCCACCGGCTGCTTCGACGTCATCACCAACGAGCACATGGCCCGGATGAAGCACCAGGCCATCGTCGGCAACATCGGCCACTTCGACAACGAGATCGACATGGCCGGCCTGGCGAAGCGTTCCGACGTCGAGCGGGTCAACATCAAGCCGCAGGTCGACCTCTGGAAGTTCGCCGACGGGCACGCCATCATCGTGCTCTCGGAGGGCCGCCTGCTGAACCTGGGCAACGCCACCGGCCACCCGAGCTTCGTGATGTCGAACTCGTTCGCCAACCAGACGATCGCCCAGATCGAGCTCTACACCAAGACCGACCAGTACCCGACCGGCGTCTACGTGCTGCCCAAGCACCTCGACGAGAAGGTCGCCCGGCTGCACCTGGCGGCGCTCGGCGCCAAGCTGAGCACCCTCACCGAGGAGCAGGCCAGCTACCTCGGCATCTCCGTCGAGGGCCCGTTCAAGCCGGAGCACTACCGCTACTGACCACCGAACGCACCGACCGGGGTCGGCCGCTCACCCGAGTGGCCGACCCCGGTCGCCGTTCGCGGTCAGGTGCCGTCGCTCCGGCCCGGTCAGCCCGGGCGGGAGCGACGGCGGGCGGGGCGGAGCCAGCTCCACACGCACCAGGCGAGCCAGGCGAGCGAGACCACGGCGGCCAACGCCCCCAGCCGCAGCGCGTCGAGCAGCAGCACCAGGGCGAGGACGGCCAGCCACGGCCCGAAGGCCCTCACGCCCGCCACCGGCCGAGCACCATCCGGCGGACCAGCGGCGGGGCGATCCACGACCAGACGCAGAAGAGCATCCAGGCCACGGCGAACAGGGCGGCGAGCACGTTCAGCCCCGCGGCGCCGAGCAGCACGATCGTGCCGACCGCGATCAGCCAGGTGCGGAAGATCCCCAGCCGGTAGAGCGGGCGCAACGGCAGCAGCAGCGGGTGCGCGTAGACCCGGGTCTCCCAGGCCGCGTCGGCGTAGTCCGCGTCGGTCGGGTCCTGGGCCGCCGCCTGGCCGAAGGCGCGGTGCGCGGTGCCCACCCGGCCGCGCCGGGCGGCGGCGACACCGTGCAGGGCGAGCGCCACCGGATTGCCCGGCCACGCCCCGAGGAACTCCTGCGCGATCCGCTCGGCCGCCCGGTCGTCGCCCCGCGCGTAGGCGAGCTGGAACCGGGAGGCGAACACCGCCGGCGCGTCCGGGACGACGGCCGCCGCCCGGGCCAGCAGGCGCTCCGCCTTGTCCGTCTGGCCCACGGTGGCGCAGAGGTCGGCGTACTGGCAGAGCAGCCACGGATTCTCCGGCTCGATGGCGAGCGCGTCGAGCAGGGCCCGCTCGGCGAGCGGGTACTCGCGGCGGTGCCGCAGCGCGAGGCCCAGCCGGCCGAGCAGTTCCGCGTCCGGCCCCGCCTCGGCCAGCCCTCGCCGGGCGACGTCGACGACGTCGTCCCAGCGGTCGAGCAGGGTCAGTGCGCCGGCCCGCAGCCGGAACGCGAGCAGGCTGGTGGCCAGCGGGGCGGGCAGCCGGTCGATCTCCGCCAGAGCCTGCTCGGGACGGCTCACCTCCAGCAGCTGGGCGGCCCGGGCGAGCTGCGTCTCCGGGGCGGTCACGCGGCGGCCACCAGGAAGATCAGGAGGGCCTCGACGAAGCCGATCACGAGCACCGCCCCGAGGCCGGGCAGCCAGAGCGACGCCGGCTCGCCGCCACGCAGCTCGTACGCCCGGAACCGGCGCTTCTGGGTGGCGGCGGCCACGAGCCAGACCAGCCCGCCGGCCAGCGCCCCGGCCAGCCGGACCGGACGGTTGGACCCGTCGCCGGAGATCGCGAGGGTCATCGCCAGCCGGGCGGCCAGCCCCGCCAGCCCGGTGCCGAGCACCGCCAGGTAAGCCCGGTGGGACACCCCGAGCCGGCGCCCGTTGAGCAGGGCCAGCACGGTGACGGCCGCCGGGCCGCCGAGGAGGGCGGGGAAGATCAGCGACTGGGGTCGCCACGGCGGGCGACGCGCCTCGTCCGCCGCCGGTGAGATCGTGGGGGTGAACAGGTCGTCGGCCACGGTGGTCCCGTCTCGGTAGGGGCGAGCCGGATACTGCCACAGCCGGCGCCCGGCGCGCTTCCCCGAACGGCTCCGGCCCGCCCGCTCAGCCGCCGGCGCCGACGCCCGGCGCCGGAGCGGCCACCGCCGGCCGTACCGCCGGGCCGACCCGGGCGGACCCGGCGGGCGCCGGCACCGGCGCGGGCAGCGCGGGGTCGGGGGCCGCGGGCCGGATCTGGTTGGGGGGCCCGTCGGTGCCGGGCCGGGAGGTGGCCGGCGGGACCGGGCCCGGTGCCGGGGGCGGGGAGGGCGTCAGCTCCGGCCAGAGCGTCCCCGCCAGCGACCGGTCGCGCCCCAGCCGGTGCCTCGCCCGCCGGTGCCGTTCGCCGAGGACCGCGGCCAGGTAGACCGACTCGGGCATGCCCGCCGGCGGGGGTGGCGCGGTCACCGCCGAGATCTCGGCCCACAGCCCGCGCCCCAGCCGTCCGCGGGCCGGCTCCGCGAGCTGGTGCACCCGGGCCAGGTACTGCCGCGCGGCCAGCGCCAGGCCGTCGTCGAGCCGGCTGAGGTCCATCGTGTACGCCCAGCCGACCAGCGCCGGCACCGCCGTCGGGACCGGCCGCCAGGCGGTCGCCGTGCGGGTGTGTACGACCAGCGTGCCGGCCACCAGGTCGCCCAGCCGCCGACCGCGCCGGTCGGTCAGCATCACCGTCACCCCGGCCACCCAGCTCAGCAGCGGCAGTACCAGACCGGGCCACTCCACCGCCACGCCGACCAGCGCCCGGGTGAGCGACTGCCGAGCCCCCACCGGGGCGCCGTCGGCGCTGACCACGCGCAGCCCGATCGCCATCTTGCCCAGCGTCCGGCCGTGGTTGAACCGCTCGCAGAGCACCGGGTAGCCGACCAGCACCAGGATCAGCCCCACGGTGGCGAGCCCACCGGCCAGGGCGCCGTCGACCAGTCCGTCCGGCAGGCCGAGCAGCGCGGCGCCGACACACATCGCAAGGGTCAGCATGAGGGCCGCCTGGACCAGGACGTCGATCAGGAGCGCGAGCACCCGGGAACCGACCCGGGCGGCCCGGACGTCCAGCTCCACGGCCTCCCCGCTGACCAGCCCCGCGTCGCCCCACGAGGCGGGACGGGCCGGCGGTCGTGGTTGCGCTCTCACCCGGACAGTGAACACTATGATCGCCGGACGGGGGTGACGGTGGATCTCGACGCGTACGTCGCGGAACACGGCGGGGAGTGGCGGCGCCTGGAGGAGCTCGCCGGACGCCGCCGGCTCGACGCCGCCGAGGTCGACGAACTGGTCGCCCTCTACCAGCGGGCGACCACCCAGCTCTCGGTGCTGCGCAGCCGCTCACCCGACCCGGCCCTGGTCGGCCAGCTCTCCCAGGTGGTGCTGCGCGCCCGCGCCCGGCTCACCGGCCGGCCCCGCCCGTCGTGGGCGGCGGTCGGGCGGTTCTTCGTGGTGGGGTTCCCCGGCGCGGTCTACCGCGCCTGGCCCTGGTGGTGCGGGGTGGCGACGGCGTTCAGCCTGCTCAGCCTCTTCCTGATCTGGTTCGTCGCCGGCAACCCGGAGACGGCGGGCGCCTTCATCGGCGAGGCGGCGGCCGCCGACCTGGTCGAGTCCGGCTTCGCCGGCTACTACACCGAGTTCGCCGCGCCGACCTTCGCGTTCCACCTGTGGACGCACAACGCCTGGCTCGCCGCCCAGTGTCTCGCCGCCGGGGTGCTCGTCGTCCCGGTGCTCTACCTGCTCTGGCAGAACGCCCTCAACATCGGTGTGGTCGGCGGGGTGATGGTCGCCTACGGCCGGGCGGACGTCTTCTTCGGCCTGATCACCCCGCACGGGCTGCTGGAGCTGACCGGGGTCTTCGTGGCCGCCGGGGTGGGCCTGCGCGTCGGGTGGGCGTGGATCGCGCCGCCCACCGAGCTGACCCGGGGGCAGGCGGTGGCCCGGGCGGGACGCGAGGGCGTCCTGGTCGCCGTCGGGCTGGTGGGGCTCTTCGCGGTCTCGGCCGTCATCGAGGCGTTCGTGACCCCGGCGCCCGTGCCGGTGCCGCTCCGCGTCGCCGTGGGCGCCGCCGTCTGGCTGGCCTTCCTGGCGTACGCGGTGCTCCTCGGCCGCCGCGCGGGCGCCGCGCCCTCCGGCGCGCCCGACGCGGACGACGTCCTCGAACTCCACTCCGGACGTTGATCCGGGGTCGGGTCAGAGCGCACCCAGGGACTTGAGGCGCAGGTAGGTGTCGGCCAGGGCGGGGGCGAGGCGTCCCGCCGGGGCGTCGACGACCGTCACGCCGTGGCGGCCCAGGGCGGCCCGCACCCGGTCGCGTTCGGCGAGCGCCCGCCAGGCCGCCGCCGCGGCGTAGGCGTCCCTCGGGTGCTGCGGGGTGGCGGTGGTCAGAGCGGTGAGCACCGGGTCGTGCGTCGCCGCGAGCACCACCCGGTGCCGGGCGGCCAGCCGGGGCAGCACCGGCAGCAGCCCCTCGCCGAGGGCACCCGCCTCCAGCGCGGTGAAGAGCACCACCAGGCTGCGCTGGCGCTGCCGGCGCAGCAGTTCGCCGGCGATCAGGTCGAAGTCCGTCTCGGCCAGCGCCGGCTGGAGCGGGGCGAGGGCGTGCACCACCCGGGAGAGCAGGGCCGGCCCGCTGCCGCCGGTCACCGTGGCCCGGACGGCCGTGTCGGCGGCGAGCAGGTCGACCCGGTCGCCGGCGCGGGCGGCCAGGGCGGTGAGCAGCAGCGCGGCGTCGATCGCGGTGTCCAGCCGGGGCTCGTCGCCGACCCGCACCGCCGACGTCCGGCCGGTGTCCAGCACGCACAGCAGCCGACGGTCCCGCTCCGGCCGCCAGGTGCGCACCAGCACGTCGGCGCGGCGCGCGCTGGCCCGCCAGTCGATCGACCGTACGTCGTCGCCCACCACGTACTCGCGGAGGGTGTCGAACTCGGTGCCCTGACCGCGTCCGCGACTGACCTGCGTGCCGTCGATCACCCGCAGCCGGGACAGCTTCTCGGGCAGGTGCCGGCGGGAGTCGAAGCGCGGCAGCACGCGCAGCGTCCAGGGCGGGGTGGCCGGCCGGCCGGAGCGCTGCCGGAACCCGAGCCCCAGCGGCCCGAACGAGCGGACGGTCAGCGCCACCGCCGGCCGGTCGCCCCGCCGCTGCGGGGTGAGCCGGCTGGGCAGCGCCACCGTCGCGCCCGGCTCGACGCGCACCAGCCGCGACGGGGGCACGTCGGGGCGGGCGCCGGCCGAGGGCACCCAGGCGTCGCGGACCCGCGCCCGCAGCGTACGGGCGGAGGGGTTGTGCAGCAGCAGCGCGACGGTGGCGGTGCCGCCGAGCCGGACCGCGCGGGCCCCCTCCCGGGCGGCCGTGAGCGCTCCCGGCGGAACGGCCAGCGCCCGGTCGAGCAGCACCAGCAGCAGCACCGCCCCGGTCATCACCAGCAGCCCGGCGAACGGCGACGGCCAGGCCGGCAGGGTCAGCGCGCCGACCGCCAGCAGGAGTGCCGCCCGCCAGGTCATCGGGGTGTCGGCACGGTGGCGAGCACCGTGTCCAGCACCGCGTCCACGCCGACGCCCTCCAGCTCCACCTCGGGGCGCAGCCGCAGCCGGTGCCGCAGCGTCGGCCGGGCGACCGCCTTCACGTCGTCCGGCACGACGTGGTCACGACCGGCCAGCCAGGCCCAGGCCTTGGCCGTGTTGAGCAGCGCGGTGGCGCCCCGGGGCGAGGCGCCCAACTCCAGCGCCGGGATGGCGCGGGTGGCCCGGCAGAGGTCGACGACGTAGCCGAAGAGCGGCTCGGCCATGTGTACGCGGCCGACCGCCGCCCGCGCCGCGGCCAGGTCGGCGGCACTGGCCACCGGCCGTACGCCGGCCGCGGCCAGGTCGCGCGGGTCGAAGCCGGCGTGGTGGGCGCGGAGCACCCCCAGCTCCTCCTCCCGGCTGGGCAGCGGCACGGTGAGCTTCAGCAGGAACCGGTCGAGCTGCGCCTCCGGCAGCGGATAGGTGCCCTCGTACTCGATCGGGTTCTGGGTGGCGGCGACGATGAACGGGTCGGGCAGCGGGCGCCGGTCGCCCTCGACCGAGACCTGCCGCTCCTCCATCACCTCCAGCAGCGCCGACTGGGTCTTCGGGGGCGTCCGGTTGATCTCGTCGGCGAGGAGCAGGTTGGTGAAGACCGGGCCCTCGCGGAAGGTGAAGGCGGCGGTGCGCGGGTCGAAGATCAGCGAGCCGGTGACGTCGCCCGGCATCAGGTCCGGGGTGAACTGCACCCGCTTGGACCCGAGGTCGAGGGCGGCCGCCACGGTGCGGATCAGCAGGGTCTTGGCAACGCCCGGCACGCCCTCCAGCAGCACGTGCCCGCGGCAGAGCAGGGCGATCACCAGGCCGGTGACGACCGCGTCCTGCCCGACGACCGCCTTGGCGACCTCGGCGCGCAGCCGGTGCAGGGCGGCGCGGGGGTCGGCGGGGCCGATGGTCGACGGCTCGGCGGTGCCGGCGGGTCGGGTCACCGGGATTCTCCTTCGGGTCGGTGCGGGGGCGGTGCGACGGGCGGCGCGGCGGCCGGTGGCGGCCCGTCGGCGGGCTGCGGCGCGGCAGCCCGGGGCCGCCCCTCCGAGGGCTGCGGGGTGACCGCGTGGGTCAGCCGGTCCAGGTCGCGGGCCAGGTCCAGCAGTTCCTGGTCGGTGCCGGGCTGGTCGCCGTGCAACACCTCGCCGGCCCGCCGGGGGTCGTCGCCGGTGCGCGCGGCGACCGCGGCGGCCACCTCGGCCGGCGGCGCGGTGGGCGGCAGGTGCAGCCGGGGCAGCAGGCGGTCCAGGGCGGCGGCCCGCAGGGTCTGCGCGGCCGCGTCCCGGGCGCCGGCCTTCTCGTAGAGCCGGGCCCGGCCGAGCACCGTCTCCGCCGAGCGGACCGTGACCGGCAGCGGTTCCGGCGTCGGGGGCCCGAGCCGGCGGCCCCGCCAGAGGGCGGCCAGCAGGGCGGCCACGGCGAGCTGGGCGAGCAGTGCCCACAGCCAGGGCGGGAAGGCCGACCAGAGCGGGTTGGGCGGGTCGGGCGGGTCGGCCCGGGGCTCGCCCTCGCCCTCGCCGTCGGGGTCGCCGCCGGGGCCGCCGGGACCCCCGTCGCCGGGATCCCCGTCGCCGGTGCCGTCGCCGGTGCCACTGCCCGGCCGGCCGTGCTCGGTGGAGCCGCCCGGCGTGGGCGACCAGGCCGGCTCGCCGCGGCCGCCGTCGCCGACGGTCGGCGGGGGCTCGGGCCCGTCGAGGTCGAGCCACACCACCCGGCCCGCCCCGCCGAGCAGCGCGGTGGCGAACGCCCGGTTGTCCCACTCGTCGATCCGGTCGTTGCGGAACGGGTCGCCGGCGCCCACCACCACCGTGCTCTCGGGGACCCGGAGCAGCCGGGCGAGCCCGCCGTCGAAGCAGAGCTGCACGGGCGCCGAGCCGCCCGGTGCGGCCGCATAGCGTTGCAGCCCGACCGCCACGCGCCCGAGCGGGCGCAGCTCGGGCATGGGGCAGGGCAGGCCCTGCGCGTCGGGCCCCACCGCCTGCGCGGCCCACCGGCGGCCGGCGGGTTCCAGCGGCAGCCGGACCGCCTCCAGCACCCGCCGGGGCGGGTCCACCAGCACCAGCCTCGTCGTCGAGGGGAGCGCGGTCAACGCGCCGACCGTGTCCCGGTGCAGCAGCTCCGGCGCGGGTACGAAGAGCGTGGCCGCCCCGCCGCGGGCGGCCAGCAGGGCGCGCAGCGTCTCCGTCTCCCGCTGCACCGCCACCCCGCGTCCGCGCAGCGCGTCGGCGAGCCGGCTGCCCCCGTCGTCCCCGGTGGCGACGGGGGAGAGGAAGCCCCCGTCGCCGGGGTCGGGCTGGTCGACCGCGTGGGTGACCAGGGTGGTGGTCAACAGCAGGGCCGCCACGCCCAGCGGGACCAGTAACCGGTGCCGGCGGCGTCGCCGGCGGGGCACGTCGCCGGTGCGCGGAACCGGTGGGGCGGTCGCCTGTGCGCTCATGGCCGTGGCCCGTCCTCGGCCGGACCGGTCAGCACCCGGTCCAGGTCGGCGGCGTGTTCCCGCATCCGGCGGTCGTGTTCGACGCAGGCGGGGCGCTGGCCGTACCAGAGTTCGGAGAAGATCTCGCCGGCGGCGCCCAGCGCGGGGCCGACCTGCGGCCGGGCCTCCGTGGCGGCACGCACCACCTCCGCGACGGTCATGCCGGGCCGTGGCCGCACCAGCCGCCGGGCGTCCAGCTCCCGGATCATCGCGCGCAGCCGCTCCCGGACGGACTCGGCGTACCGGCCCTCGGCGGCCAGCCGGTCCGCGAGCGAGACGTACGCGGCGGCCGGCAGCTCCGCCTCCGGCTCCCGGGGAGCGGGTACGAGCGGCGGCGCGACCGGCGGGCGCTCCCCGCGGCGTCGGCGCAGCCGGGGCAGCCGCCGGGGCACCCAGGCCGGGAACGTGTACCAGCCGGCCGCGACCAGCACGGCCGCGAGCACCAGCAGCAGCGCGGCCAGGGGCAGCGGCACCCGGTCGCCGAGCGCGGCCGTGGTCTCGGTCCACCAGCGGCTGAAACTCATCGCATGACCGCCAGCAGGACGGTCTCCGGGGTGCCCGCCCGGGCCCGGGAGAGCCGGATGTCCAGTCCCTCGGTACGCATCCGGGTCTCCAGGTGCAACACCGCGTCCAGGCAGGCCAGGGCGGGGTAGGCGACGGCGTTGACGCCGGCCCAGACCGCCATCGACAGCCACCACGCCCAGGCCGGGTCGACGAGGTCCAGCGAGTTCAGCCCGACGTGGACGCCGATGCCGAGGCCGAGGCGGACGATCCACCAGACCAGGTAGCCGAGCAGCCGGATCCAGCCGGCCCGGCCGCCGCCACGCACGGCCAGGGCGGTGGCCCGCAGCGGCGCGCGCAGCGGGTGCACCCGGTCGACGACCAGCGCGGGTGCCACGGCACCGAGCAGGGCGAAGCCGACGATCCAGGCCGGCCCGAGCAGCGCCAGCCCGCCCATCAGCAGGCCGGTCAGGACGGCGAGCAGCCCGGTGGCGCCCCAGCGGGCGCCGGCCGGGCGGAGCAGTTCCCGCGCGCCGGCGGCGCGGCCGAGCAGCGCGGCTCCGGCGGCCCGGGCGGCCGGGTTGCCGAGCAGCAGGATGATCGCCGCCTCGGTCGCCGCGCCGACCGCCAGCAGCACCCAGTACACCCCGAACCGCTCGAACTCCACGAGCCAGGCCGGCGGCCCGGTGCTGGCGACCTGCCGCAGCGGGTGGAGCAGCAGCTGCTCGGCCACGGTCAGCACCAGCGCCACCGGCACCAGGACGTGGGCCTGGCCGCGCAGCAGCAGGACCGCGGAGTCCAGCAGCTCGCCGACCGTGAGAGGGCGGCGCGGGAGCACGGCGGTGGGGCCGGCGTCGAGCACGCGTACTCCTGGGGACGGGCGACGGTGGCGCGCGACGGCGCACGCGGGGATCATGGTGACACGCGCGGTCCGATCGGGTGGACCCGCACGCCGGGGCGGCGATGCCGGCGTCGGTTGCTGGGCGGCGGCGTTTCCACGGCAGTAGCGTGCCGGGTGACGCGGACCCCACCGAACTGAACGGGATGGAAACATTAACCCCATGAGAGCCCGGGTACTGGTGGTCGACGACGACCCCGCGCTCGCCGAGATGCTCGGCATCGTCCTGCGCAGCGAGGGGTTCCTACCCTCCTTCGTCGCCGACGGGGAGCGGGCCCTGGCCGCGTTCCGCGAGAACCGGCCCGACATCGTCCTGCTCGACCTCATGCTTCCCGGCATGAGCGGGATCGACGTGGCCCGGGCGATCCGGGCCGAGTCGGGCGTGCCGATCGTCATGCTGACCGCCAAGAGCGACACCGTCGACGTGGTCCTGGGCCTGGAGTCCGGGGCCGACGACTACGTGGTCAAGCCGTTCAAGCCCAAGGAACTGGTCGCCCGGATGCGGGCCCGGCTGCGCCGGGGTGAGGACGTCGCCCCCGAGATGCTGACCATCGGGCCGCCCGGCAACCAGATCAGCATCGACGTGCCGGCGCACACCGTCAGCCGCAACGGCGAGGAGGTGAAGCTGACGCCGCTGGAGTTCGACCTGCTGGTGGCGCTCGCGCGCAAGCCGCGCCAGGTCTTCACCCGCGAGGTGCTGCTGGAGCAGGTCTGGGGCTACCGGCACGCGGCGGACACCCGGCTGGTCAACGTGCACGTGCAGCGGCTGCGGGCGAAGATCGAGCCGGATCCGGAGCGGCCGGAAATCATCCTCACCGTGCGGGGCGTGGGCTACAAGGCGGGTACCGGATAGCCTGGTCGCACTGTGGCCACCTCCGCGTTCCCGGACCCCCCGACGGCAGCCCCGCGCCGCCGCGTAGCCGCGCGTGAGCTGTGGGACGCCCTGAGCGGCCGGGGGGCGCGCCTGCTCGCCGGGCTGCGCCGCAGCTGGCGCCGGTCGCTCCAGCTGCGGGTGGTGACCATCACACTTGTCGCGTCCAGCCTGCTGGTCGGGGGCTTCGCCTACCTGATCGCAGACAAGATCACCGGGATCCTGGTGGAGAACGCCGAGACCGACGTGCGGGTGCGGCTGGACAGCGGCGCGGCGTACGCGGCGAAGCAGTTCGGCCTCTTCAACCAGCCGCAGGAGGCGCAGCTCCAGGAGACCATCGACGGCACGGTCAACTACCTGGCCGGTGGCGACCCGCAGCAGACGACCGGCGTGATCGTGGCGCTGACCGCCGACAACCACTCCGGGATCATCCAGCCCCGGTCCTCACCGGCGGTCAACGTCCGGCCCCTGATCAGCCGCGAGCTGCGCGCGACGGTCGCCGGGGGGAGGGTGGCCAGCCAGATCCGCACCGGGCGGCTCGGCGGGGAGCGCACCAAGTACCTCATCTACGGCTCGCCGGTGCCCACCCGGTTCGGCCAGGTGGAGCTCTACTACCTCGTGCCGCTGACCCGGCACGACGCCACGGCCGCCGCCGCCGGGACCACCGTGACCGCCACCGGGGCGGCCCTGGTGCTCCTGCTCGCGCTGCTCGCCGGCCTGGTCACCCGGCTGGTGGTGACCCCGGTGCGGGTGGCCGCCCGCACGGCCCAGCGGCTCTCCGCCGGCCTGCTCGACCAGCGGATGGTGGTCAGCGGCGAGGACGACCTCGCCCTGCTCGCCGCGTCGTTCAACCAGATGGCGACCAACCTGCAACGGCAGATCCTGCGGCTGGAGGAGATGTCCCGGCTGCAACGCCGCTTCACCTCCGACGTCTCGCACGAGCTGCGTACCCCGCTCACCACCGTGCGGATGGCCGCCGACCTGATCTTCGCCGAGCGCGACGAGTTCGACCCGGCGGTGGCGCGCAGCGCCGAACTGCTCCAGGCCGAGCTGGACCGCTTCGAGGAGCTGCTGACCGACCTGCTGGAGATCAGCCGCTTCGACGCCGGCTTCGCCATGCTGGACGCCGAGCCGACCGACCTGGTGCCGGTCGTGCACCGGGTGGCCGACCGGCTGGCCGGCCTCGCCGAGCGCGTCGGGGTGGCCATCGAACTGGATGTCCCGGGCACTCCGGTGATCGCCGAGGTGGACCCGCGACGGGTGGAGCGGGTGCTGCGCAACCTGGTCGGCAACGCCGTCGAGCACGGCGAGGCCAAGCCGGTGCTGATCACCCTGGGCATGGACGAGACGGCGGTCGCGATCACCGTCCGCGACCACGGGGTGGGACTCAAGCCGGGCGAGGAGAAGCTGGTGTTCAACCGCTTCTGGCGGGCCGACCCGTCCCGGGCCCGGCAGACCGGCGGCACCGGGCTCGGGCTCTCGATCAGCCTGGAGGACGCCCGGCTGCACGGCGGCTGGCTGGAGGCGTGGGGCGCGCCCGGCCAGGGGGCCCAGTTCCGGCTCACCCTGCCGGCCCGGGCCGGCGACCGGTTGACCACCTCACCGCTGCGGCTGGTCCCGGCGGACGCCACGCTGCCCTTCGGCGGCCCCCGGCCGGGCGGGCTGCTGGCGATCGGCCCCGGCAGCGGGGGCGCGCTCGCGATCGGCCCGGCCCCCCAGGGCGCGGTGCCCGTCGGACCGGGCACGGGAGGACACGCGGAGGTGGGATCGTGAGACGTCGGCTGCTCGCCGGTCTCCTCGGCGGCGTGCTGCTGGTCGGCGCGGCCGGCTGCGGCATCCCGCAGAACACCGAGGTCCAGGTGGACGGGCCGGGTCCGGCGGCCGAGGGCGCCGCGAACAGCGGCAGCCGGGGCGCGCCCCCGAGCCGCGCCGAGAGCGGCACGCGCGAGCAGTTCATCGAGAACTTCCTCTCCGCCGCGGCCGGGGAACCCGACCGCGCCTACCAGCGGGTACGCCAGTTCATCGCGCCGGCCGACCACCACCGCCTCCAGGACAAGCAGGGCAGCGAGGTCACCCTGACCGTCGTCCGGCTCACCGAGGAGCCGGTGATCGTGAACGCCCCGGAGAAGACCGAGGTCACGCTCAACGTCCAGCAGGTCGGGCAGTTGCGTACCGACGGGACCCTGGCCCCGCCGGAGACGAGCGCCACGACCTACACGTTCGAGCTGCGCGGCGCACCGGGGGAGCAGGGCAGGGCGGACGCGGGGTTCTACGTGGCGAACCCGCCGGGCGTGCTGCTGCTCAGCGTCGAGGCGCTGGAGGAGTACTACCAGAGCCGGCCCATCTACTTCTGGAACAGCGACCGCAGCCGGCTCGTTCCCGACCAGCGCTACCTGCCCTTGGCCGTGCCCGACGAGCGGCGGGTCAGCGAGGTGGTGAAGTGGCTCACCGCCGGCCCCTCGGACTGGCTCCGCACCGGCGTCAGCCTGCTGCCGGACAACACCCGCCTGATCAACAACGCCACCCGGACGGACGGCCGCTGGGAGGTCGACCTGGACATGCAGGACGGCAAGCCCTTGCTGGAGCTGCTCGCCACCCAGCTCGCCTGGTCGTTGGAGGATCTCGACGGGCCGTTGGAACTCAAGATCCGCAACCAGTCCCGGGTCGTCATCCCCGACCTGGAGGCACACCGCCGCGCGCATCCGGTGCACCCGCTGGTGGAACTCCCGAAGCGGTTCTGCGTCTACGAGGGCGCCGTCCACCCGCTGGCCGGGGCCGGTGAGCCGTCCGGTCCGGTGCCCCTGGACGCCAGGGGGAACCGGAACGTCGTGTCGGCCGGGCTCAGCCGCGCCGGGAACCAGATCCTGGCGGCGCTGGTCGTCACCGACGCCAACCGGCAGTGGCTCTCGGTGGGCACGGGCCCCGATCCGGTGGCCGTGTTCGCCCGCGGCGCCAAGGGCTACGCGGCCATGAGCCGGCCGGTCTGGTTGCGCTCGACGTACCGGGGGCAGCCCGCCGGTCTGGTGGTCGCCGACGGCAGCCTGTACCGCTTCGACACCGGCGCCCAGCTGACCCCGGTGTCGCTGAACGTGCGTGGCCCGGTGACCGCGGTGGCCGCCTCCCTGGACGGGCACCGGATCGCCGTCATCGCCGGCGGGGCGCTCTACGTCGCCGCGCTGATCCTGGACGGGACGGGGATCAGCGCCGGCCCCGCCCGCCTGCTGCCCACCCGGCTGACCGGTCTCTCCGCCGTCGACTGGTACGGCGAGAACAGCCTGATCCTCGCCGGCTCGGTCAACCGCCCGGCCGTCTACGAGGTCAGCGTGGACGGGGCCCGGGAGAGCCGGCTGGAGGACAAGATCGGCGCCCGGGTGAACCACCTCGCCGCGTATCCGGCCAACCCCACCGTGCGCCTCGGTGCCGCGATGTACGAGGCGAACGGGGTGGCGTACCGCAGCGGCCCGCTCGAACGGATCCAGCCCGAGCAGGTGCAGCAGGTCTCCCCGCCGCAGGCCGGGGCCCGCACCGGCAACCCGACCGCCCCCTTCTTCCTCTACTGATCCCGTGCGCGACCTCGGCGGGCTCTGGTCGGACCTCACCGACCTGGTGCTGCCCGTGGAGTGCGCGGGTTGTCGGGAGCGGCGGCCCGGGCTGCGGCACGGCGTCTGCCCGCGGTGCGTGGCGGCGCTGGGCGCGCTGCGGCCCGGGGCGGTACGCGCCCGACCCCCGCCCCGGCCGGCCTGCCGCCCTGCGTCGCCCTCGGCCCGTACGCCGGCCCGCTGCGGGAGGCGCTGCTGGCGTACAAGGAGCATGGCCGGCACGGGCTGGCCCGGCCGCTGGGCGCGCTGCTGGCCGAGGTCGTGGCGGCGGCGGTCGGCGAGGCGCGCCCGGTGACCCTGGTGCCGGTGCCGGACACCGCGGCGGCGGCGAGGGCCCGCTACGGCGACCATCTCGGCAGGCTGACCCGGCACTGCGCGCACCGGCTGCGTCGGGCGGGGTGGCCGGTGCGGGTACGTCGGCCCCTGCGGGCGTTGCCCCGCCCCGACTCGGTGACCCTCGACAGCGCGGGGCGGGCCGCGGCGGCCGACTCCGCCTTCCGGGTCCGCCCGCTGAGCGCGTCCGCCCCCGACGGGGCGGCGGTCGTGGTGCTCGACGACATCCTGACCACGGGAGCCACCCTCGCCGCCGTGGGGCGCGCGCTGACCGCGAGCGGGCTGTCACCCACGGTCGCCGCGGTGCTCGCCGCGACCGAGAAACGGCGCCGGTCGTAACTGATCGTGTCTGCGTTTCACCCTTTGGTGTATGGGTCGTGAAAAAAATGTGGCCGTCGCGGCGGCCGGGGGTGACTGTTCGGCGAACAGGAGTTAGCGTTTTCCTGTCGGGGGTAGGAGGTCTTTCCCACCCGCCCCCGGCGGTGAAAGGAGGCGTAGCCGTACTGACCGGTCGACGCCGAGTGGGACCTCCCCCGGGGCGCGACCGGATGCCGATCGAAGGACCGTCCGAACTAGGGAGGTCACATGGACATCGTGGTCAAGGGCCGTAACGTCGAAGTGCCGGATCACTACCGGGTGCACGTGGCGGAGAAGCTGGCAAAGATCGAACGTTACGATCACAAACTCATTCGTGTCGATGTAGAGCTGTTTCACGAGCGCAATCCGCGGCAGTCGGACCACTGCCAGCGCGTCGAAATCACCTGCGTTTCCCGTGGCCCGGTGATGCGGGCGGAAGCCTGCACGAACGACTTCTACAGCGCGCTCGACGCGGCCATCGCCAAGCTCGACACCCGGTTGCGCCGGGCGGCCGACCGCCGCCGCGTGCACCGGGGCCGGCACGCGCCGCTCTCCGTCGCCGCCGCCACCGCCGGCCTGCCGGTCGCCGACCTCGACGGGCCGCTGGGCGCGCTCGCCGACGGCGCCCGTTCCGGCACCGCCACCGCCGTCGCCGAACGGGTCGAGGAGGAGGAGCGCGACCAGCCCTGGCACATCGCCCGGGAGAAGGTGCACCCCGCGGAGCCGATGACCGTCGACGACGCCCTGTTTGAGATGGAACTCGTCGGCCACGACTTCTACCTGTTCCAGGACAAGGAGTCCGGCCGCCCGAGCGTCGTCTACCGGCGGCACGCCTACGACTACGGAATCATCTCCCTCGCCGTCTGACCCCTTCGCGCCGTGGTGGCGGCCCGCGCCGCCACCACGGCCGGTCGGAGGCTCCGGCCAGCGAGCCGTACGTCAGCGCAGCTCGTCGGGGAGCAGCCCGAAGACCAGGTCGTCGAGCCGGGTGCCGGCCAGTCCCGGCAGCCGGCCGCGCAGCAGGCCCTCCCGGCGGAATCCCACCCGCTCCAGCACCCCGTGCGAGGCCACGTTGTCGGGCACGGTGCCGGCGACCAGCCGGGCGAGCCCGGCCGGGCCGAACGCCCAACCGGCCAGGAGCCGCAGCGCCCTGGTGGCCAGCCCGCGCCCACGCGAGTCGGGCAGGAGCGCGTAGCCGACCGACCCCTCGCCGGCCTCCGGGTCGGAGAGGCTGAGCCCGCAGCTGCCCGCCGGCTCGCCGGTGGCCGCGTCGAGGATCAGCAGGCGGGCGATGGTGCCGGTGAGCCACCCGCTCTCGGCCGTCCGGCAGCGCCGCTCCATGGCCGCCCGGGCCGGCGGCACCGGCGGGGCCTGGTTCGCCACCACTTCCGGCCGGGTGTGCAGGCGGTACATCACGTCGACGTCGTCCGGGCCGAGCCGGCGCAGGGTGACCACGCCGTCGGTGAGCCGGCCGTCGGGCAGGTCCGGCAGGAGCCGGGGGGCCGGGCCGGGCGGGTCGTCGGCGAGGCGGGTCCACGCGAGCAGGTCCGACCTGCCGCCGCCGCGCAGCTGGCCCGCGGCCCGGCGTACGCCCTCGTGGCGGAAACCGGCGGCGAGCGCCACCCGCTGGCTGGCCGGGTTCTCGGCGTGGGTCAGCAGCTCCAGCCGGTCGAAACCGTGCCGCAGCGCGGAGTCGGCCAGGGCCCGCGCCGCCGCGGTGGCGACCCCGCGCCGCCGCGCCCACGGCGCCACCCAGTAGCCCACCTCCACCTGCCGGCGCTGCCCCACGACCTGGCCGAGGCCCGCGCCGCCGACCAGCCGGTCGGTGGCCGGGTCGGCGACGGCGTACGCGGCCCCGCCGGTGGCCCAGGCCGCCGGGGCGCCCTCGGTGATCCACCAGCGGGCGTCGGCCTCGGTGTACGGCTGCGGCATGCCGGGGTTGAACCGCAGGTTGACCGGGTCGCCGCAGCCGGCGGCGAGGTCGGCCTCGTCGGCGGGGCGGAACTGCCGCAGCCGCACCCCGTCGGCCTCGATCGCCTCCGGTGTCACGCCAGGTCCCCGGCGAGCAGCGCGCCGACCCAGGCGTCCACCCGCTCGTCGCGGTGGGTGAGCCCGCCCCGGGCGGTGCCCTCGATGACGAAGCCGGCCTTCTCGGCGACCCGGCGCGAGGCGGTGTTCCCGACGTTGGCCCGCCACTCGACGCGGGCCAGCCCCAGCGTGGTGAAGCCCCAGGTGGCGAGGGCGGTCAGGGCGGCCGGCATGAAGCCCCGGCCCCGGCTCGCCGGCGCGGTCAGGAAGCCGACGTCGGCCAGCAGCGGATCGGCGGGGGAGAGCCGCAGGTCGATCGAGCCGACGAAGCGGTCGTCGGCGTCGGCGACCACGAAGCAGGCGCTGGTGCCGCCCGCCCAGGCGTCGCGCGAGTAGGTCAGGTAGGACTCGGCGTCGGCCGGCTCGTACGGGTCGGGCACGGTGGTCCACCGGATGGTTTCGGGGTCCCGGCAGGTCTGCACGATCGCCTCGAAGTCGCGCTCCTCCATGGGGCGCAGCCGCAGCTCGGTGGCGCCGGTGGTGGCGAAGAGGACCGGTTGCGCCGCGCCGAAGGCGGCGGCGCGGCGGGCCTCCAGGGTGCCCGGTCCGGCCGGCCCGGTCGCCCGGGGTTCGGGCACCTCGCCGGGGAGCAGCGAGCCGACCCAGCCCTGCGCGCCGCCGCCCGGGGCGGGGTCGGCGAGCCGCAGCCGGCCCTCCACGCGGAAGCCCGCCCGGAGCGCGACCAGGCGGGACGCGTGGTTGCCCACCTCGGCCTGCCAGATCAGCCGGCGCAGCCGCAGCGAGTCGAAGGCCCACCGGGCCACGGCCCGGGTGGCCCGGACGCTGACGCCCGCGCCCCGGGCCCAGGGCGCGGTCCAGTAGCCGACCTCGCCCGAGCGCAGCACGGTGTCGATCGAGACCAGCCCGCAGGAGCCGACCAGCTCGCCGGTCGCGGCGTCGCAGACCGCGAACGGCGCCCCGGTGCCGGCCGCCCAGTCCGCCGGGGCCACCTCGGTCACGAACGCCTGCGCGTGTTCGGGCCGGTACGGGCGCGGTACGGTGGTCCAGCGCTGGATGTCCGGGTCCTGGCAGGCCCGGTGCACGGCGTCGGCGTCGGTCGCCCGCCAGGGCCGCAGCAGCAGGCCGTCCTCGGTGATCTCCACAGGTTCCACCCGAGCCATCGTGCCGGACCGTTCGCGGACGGCGTAACCGGATTACCGGGGGGCGGTCCCGAGTGCGGCGTGTTATGTCGGTTTCGCCGACTCGGAGGGCCGCCACCAGTGACCATTGCGCCGTCGGAGCGCCTACGATGGTTCGAGACTGTCTAGGGGAGCGTTGATCCGTGTCGATTCTGGAAAAGGTCCTCCGCGCGGGCGAGGGCCGTATGGTGCGCCGGCTCAAGGCCATCGCCGCCGCCGTCAACTCGATCGAGGACGACTACGTCAACCTCACGGACGACGAGCTGCGCGGCATGACCGACCAGTTCAAGGAGCGGCTCGCCGATGGCGAGACCCTCGACGACCTGCTGCCGGAGGCCTTCGCGGTGTGCCGGGAGGCGGCCGCCCGGGTGCTCGGCCAGCGGCCGTACGACGTCCAGGTGATGGGCGGCGCGGCGCTGCACTTCGGCAACATCGCCGAGATGAAGACCGGTGAGGGCAAGACGCTGACCTCGGTCATGCCGGTCTACCTCAACGCGCTCTCCGGCGACGGCGTGCACGTCATCACGGTCAACGACTACCTGGCACAGCGCGACGCCGCCTGGATGGGCCGGGTGCACGAGTTCCTGGGGCTCACCGTCGGCGTGGTGCTGCCCAACCGGCCGGCCACCGAGCACCGGGCGGCCTACGAGTGCGACATCACCTACGGCACCAACAACGAGTTCGGCTTCGACTACCTGCGCGACAACATGGCGTGGTCGAAGGAGGAGCTGGTCCAGCGCGGCCACAACTTCGCCGTGGTCGACGAGGTCGACTCGATCCTCATCGACGAGGCCCGCACCCCGCTGATCATCTCCGGCCCGGCCGAGCACTCCGCCCGCTGGTACGGCGAGTTCGCGGGCGTGGTGGCCCGGCTCCAGCCCGGCAAGGACGGCGAGGGCGACTACGAGGTCGACTACGCCAAGCGCACCATCGCGGTCACCGAGCGCGGCGTGGCCAAGGTCGAGGACCGGCTGGGCATCGACAATCTCTACGAGTCGGTCAACACCCCGCTGGTGGGCTACCTCAACAACGCCATCAAGGCCAAGGAGCTCTACAAGCGCGACAAGGACTACATCGTCAGCGACGGCGAGGTCCTGATCGTCGACGAGTTCACCGGCCGCATCCTGCACGGCCGCCGCTACAACGAGGGCATGCACCAGGCGATCGAGGCCAAGGAGGGGGTGGAGATCAAGCAGGAGAACCAGACCCTGGCCACCATCACCCTCCAGAACTACTTCCGGCTCTACGAGAAGCTCTCGGGCATGACCGGTACCGCCCAGACCGAGGCGGGCGAGTTCAACAAGGTCTACAAGGTCGGCGTGGTGACCATCCCGACCCACCGGCCGATGGTCCGGCAGGACCGGCCCGACGTCATCTACAAGACCGAGAAGGCCAAGTTCAACGCCGTGGTGGAGGACATCGCCGAGCGGCACACCCTGGGGCAGCCGGTGCTCGTCGGCACCGTCTCGGTGGAGAATTCGGAGATCATCTCCCAGCTGCTGCGTCGTCGCGGCATCCCGCACTCCGTGCTGAACGCGAAGTTCCACGCCCGCGAGGCCGAGATCGTCGCCCAGGCCGGCCGCAAGGGCGCGGTCACCGTCGCCACCAACATGGCCGGCCGTGGCACGGACATCCTGCTCGGCGGCAACGCCGAGTTCCTCGCCGCCAACGAGCTGCGCCAGCGTGGCCTCGACCCGCTGGAGCACGAGGAGGAGTACGCCAAGGCGATGGAGGAGGTCCTGCCCAAGTGGAAGCAGGCCTGCGACGCCGAGGCGGAGGAGGTGGCCGACGCCGGTGGCCTCTACGTGCTGGGCACCGAGCGGCACGAGTCCCGCCGGATCGACAACCAGCTGCGCGGCCGGTCGGGCCGCCAGGGTGACCCGGGCGAGTCCCGCTTCTACCTCTCGCTCCAGGACGAGCTGATGAAGCGCTTCCGTTCCGGCGCGGTCGAGGCGGTCATGGACCGTTTCAACATCCCGGAGGATGTGCCCATCGAGTCGAAGATGGTCACCAAGCAGATCAAGAGCGCCCAGGCCCAGATCGAGGGCCAGAACGCCGAGATCCGCAAGAACGTCCTCAAGTACGACGAGGTCATGAACAAGCAGCGCCAGGTGATCTACGCCGAGCGCCTGCGGGTGCTCAACGGCGAGGACCTCTCCGACCAGGTCCGCAACATGATCGACGACGTCGTCGAGGCGTACGTGCGGGGGGCCACCTCCGACGGCTACGGCGAGGACTGGGACCTCGAGCAGCTCTGGACCAACCTCAAGCAGCTCTACCCGGTGGGCGTGACGATCGAGGAGCTGGAGGAGGAGGTTGGCGGCTCCCGGGCCGGCATGGACGCGGACTTCCTGCTCTCCCGCCTCAAGGAGGACGCGCACGCCGCCTACGGCCGGCGCGAGGAACAGCTCGGCGAGGAGGGCACCCGCCAGCTCGAACGGATGGTCCTGCTCCAGGTCATCGACCGCAAGTGGCGCGAGCACCTCTACGAGATGGACTACCTCCAGGAGGGCATCAGCCTGCGGGCGTACGCCCAGCGCGACCCGGTGGTGGAATACCAGCGCGAGGGCTTCGACATGTTCGCCACCATGATGGATGGCATCAAGGAGGAGACGGTCGGCTTCCTCTACAACCTGGAGGTCCAGGTCAACGAGCCGGAGCCGGAGCCCGAGGAGGTCCAGCTGCTCGACAAGCCCGTCGAGATCCGGGCCAAGGGTCTGGGCCGGGCACCGCAGCAGCAGGGCCTTCAGTACTCCGCGCCGACCATCGACGGCGAGGCCGGCGCCGGTGCGGTGGCCGTCGAGCGCGTCGAGGAGCAGGCACCGGCGCTCGGTATCGGCCGCCCGGCACCGGCCGCTCCCGCCTCGCCCGGCACGACCGCCCCGTCGGCGCCTCAGCGCCCGGCGAGCGGCCTGCGCGGGCCGGGCGTGCCGGCCGCCAGTTCCCGCCGGCCGGCGCCGGGGCAGGCGGAGGCCGGCAACGGCCCGTCCCGCAACGCGCCGTGCCCGTGCGGGTCCGGCCGGAAGTACAAGCGCTGCCACGGCGCTCCCAACGGTGGCGCGTGATCAGCAGCTGAGCGGGCGTACGCCCGTCCGGACGGTCGAGCCGCGGTCCTCGGGACCGCGGCTCGACCGCGTTCACAGCACCCGCAGGGCGGTGCAGAGCCAGGCGCCGCGGCGGTGTTCGAGGCGCAGCGCCATCGCCCAGCTGTGCCCCGCGGGGCCGGCGAGCACCGCGGCCGCCTCGACCACGGCGCTGCGTGGCTCGCAGACCCGCAGCCGGCGCAGCCGGACCGTGGGCCGGGTCGACCGGCGACGCACCGGGCCGGACCGGGCGGTGGCGCGGGCGAGCTCGGGCAGCAGCCCCGCCGCGCGGGCCGGGTCGAGCAGCGGCCGGAGCTGCCCGGGCGGGCGGTAGCCGTTGAGCACCTCGACGCAGGTGCAGACGAAGCGGTGGGCGGCCCGGGTCGCCTCGGCGGTGGCGCTCACCAGCGCGCCCGGGGGCAGTGGGTCGGCGGGTCGGCGGCCGGGCCCCGCCGGGGTCGGCGAGATCCGCGCCCGGCGGCCGGGCGGCCGGTCGGGATCGCGCCGGGCCGGCTCGGACAGGTCGAGGGCGAGTTGGACGTGCGCCGGGGCGGGCCAGTGGGCGACGTCGTCGTCCGCGAACGGCGGCTCGCACGAGGGGGCGGGGCGTAACCGGACGGGAGGGCGCGGCGGGCCGGGACGGCGCGGGTCGGTCATCCGGGAGCCTCCGTGATCTTGTGTTTGCCTACGTTTGCGTCCGACTGACTCCATTCTCGGGCATGGCAGAGCGGGCGGTCAATGCCTGTGCGGGGTGGCGCGGTTACTCCGGGTCGCGTTCCGTCAGTGGGTTGCCCCGCACCCACTCGGCGGTCTCGGCGTACTTGCGCTCGATGTACTCCTCCAGCCGCACGCGCTCGACGCGCCACTGGCCACGACCGCCGATCTTGATGGCGGGCAGTTCGCCGCTGCGCACCATGTGGTAGACCTGCGAGTCC
The DNA here is from genome assembly GCF_036906775.1 of Micromonospora sp. CPCC 205561. Classification (NCBI taxonomy): domain Bacteria; kingdom Bacillati; phylum Actinomycetota; class Actinomycetes; order Micromonosporales; family Micromonosporaceae; genus Micromonospora; species Micromonospora sp. CPCC 205561. The sequence continues at coordinate 237,103 of NZ_JBAKHV010000001.1, forward strand.
GACACGTTCAGCTCGGTGGCCACGTCGGAGAGCAGCAGGAACCTCGGCTCCACGGAAACTCCCGGGGTCGGTGTCGTTTGGCTCAGTTTGCCACCGGCGACCGACACCGCCCAGCCCGCCGGGCGGGCCCGGGGACCGCCGCCCGGCGAGACACACCGGCCGGGAGCTTCCGCCGGGCAGGTGCCGGGTGTATGACGGTCACGGCGTACGGCATGATCTGCGCCGGACCGGCGGAGGGCCGGCGGAGGACCTGAACGGGGGAGAAGACCGGTGACCCAGGAGCTTGTCCGGGTGTACGTGCCCGCGACCGTCCCGATGCTGACCCTCCTGCGCGGCCCGGGGCTGCCCGTGGCCGCCGCCCACGCGGTGACGCCCGCCCTCCGGGAGTGGTACGCCGAGGGCGACGAGGAGGAGCTGGAGTACGTCGCCTTCACGCGCGCCGCCCAGGACGCGTTGCAGCTGCTCCGGGCCGATCCCGACGCGCCGCGTCGCCGGGTGGTCGTCTCCGTGGACCTGCCCGCCGCGAAGGCCGGCCGGGGCGACGGCGAGCTCGGGTCGAGCGCGGTCGACCTGGACGAGCCCGTGCCCGTCGCCGCCGTCGCCGCCATCCACGTGGACGGCGCCGACGCGGTGCGGGACGTGACCGCGGCGGTGGAGGTGGTGACCGAGGCCCTCGCGGGCGACCCGGACGCCCAGTTCACGGTCGACGGCGCCGAGGATCACGAGCTGGAGTGGTACGACGTATCCGAGCTGGACGTCCTGCTCCACGCCGCCGCCTCCTGAGCCGACCGAGCCGCCGCCCCCGACCGCCCCCGGCCGTCGCGCCGCCGGTGGGCGCGGACGACGTCCCCGGTCAGCGGGCGGCCTCGGCCTCGGCCGGCTCGTCGTCGTCGGAGCGGGCCGGCCCCAGGGTGCGGCCGAAGGCGATCATCGCGGTCAGCGCGCCGACGAAGAGCACCCAGATCCCGTTGTCGACCCGCGAGGTGCCCAGCGAGGTCTGCGCGACCGCGTCCGCCTCGCTCAGGGCCCCGGCCAGGTCGAGCAGGGAACGCCCGCCGACCCGGATGATCACCTCGGCGAGGAGCAGGAGGAGACCCGGGCCGGCCCCGGCCAGCAGGTAGGCCGGCCAACGTGGCGCGGGCGTCGCCGCGTCCCGCCGGGCCGCCCGACGCCGGGCCCAGGTCAGGTAGCCGAAGGCCAGCAGCCCGGCCACCAGCCCGGCCAGCAGCGACTCGGTGCGGGAGACCCACTTCGCGGCGCCGAGCAGCGACTCCTGCGTGTCACCGGCGCCGAAGAGCTCGAAGAGCGGGTCGCGGGCCCGGCTGAAGGCCACCACGAAGAGCAGCGTGCCGAGGGCGGCGGCGACCACGGCCCCGACCACGGGCGCGTTGCGGGCGCCGGCGATCGCCCCGCCGATGGTCGCCGCGGCGGCGGTGGTGCCGGCGATCACGTTGGTGGTGGTGTTGTCGGCGTACGTCAGGTTGATCGCGAACGCGGCGGCGAGCGCGACCAGCAGGCCGGTGCCGATCGCGGCCACGAAGCGCAGGGTGACCCGGTCGCTGCCCCGCCGGGCGAGCAGGTCGACGCCGAAGAGGGCGAACGCGGCGCCAGCGACCAGCGCGGCCGAGATCACCCCCGGCAGCGCGAACGCGGAGAGGCTGATCGCGGTGATCCCGGCGGCGGACGAGTTGATCACCTCACGGGTGGACCAGAGCATCGCGACCAGCCAGCCGAGGGCCAGGAGCGCGAGCACCGGTGTGCCGGGCGCGACCGCGGGGAGCGGGCCGTGCGTCGCGTCGGCCGGGCCGTCCGCCCCGGCGGCGGCGTCCGTCGGCCCATCGGGACCGGTGCCGGTCGCGTCGGCGGCCGGGGCCGGCCGGTCCGACTCCGCGGGGGCGGAGCTGCCGGGCTGCTTGGTCATCGTCTTCCCTCCGACGGACGCCCGGCCCCGTACGGTGGCCGGCAGTTCACCGGCCACCCAGCGTACGCGCCCGCGACCGCGCCCCCGACCACCCGCGTCCCCGGCCGGTGACCAGGGGCGCGGCACCTCGGTCTCGCCGCCCTCCTGCGGCGGGTGCGGCGCCGGCGGGCGCGGTGGCGTGCGGAGGGGGCGGCGCGGGCCGTGGAAGAATCGGGGGAGGTCCCGCCGCCGAGACCGGTCAACCCGGCACGGCGTCCGGCCCCGGTCGCCCGGCCGGTGCCCGCGGGTCCGATTTCGCCACCGCTGTCGAGATCGCCAGGAGCGCTGATGGACGCCGTGTTCTCCGTACCCGAGCCGCGTAACGAGCCGGTGCGCAACTACGAGCCGGGCAGTGCCGACCGGGAACGGCTCCAGCGGCGGCTGACCGAGCTGGCCGCCGACCGGATCGACCTGCCGATGACCATCGCCGGTGAGCAGCGGATGGCCGGTGGCGAGTCGATCGACGTCGTGCAGCCGCACAGGCACGCGCACGTGCTCGGCGTCACCGCGCACGCCACCCACGACGACGCCCGCGCCGCCGTGAAGGCCGCCAAGGACGCCGCCCCGATGTGGCGGGCCCTGCCGTTCGAGGAGCGGGCCGCGATCTTCCTGCGCGCCGCCGAGCTGCTCGCCGGCCCCTGGCGGGACACGCTGAACGGGGCCACGATGCTCGGCCAGTCGAAGACCGCCATCCAGGCCGAGATCGACTCGGCCTGCGAGTTCGTCGACTTCCTCCGGTTCAACGTGCACTTCGCGCGGCGCCTGCTCGAAGAGCAGCCGATGTCCTCGCCGGGGGTGTGGAACCGCTTCGACCACCGCCCGCTGGAGGGCTTCGTCTACGCGGTCACCCCGTTCAACTTCACGGCCATCGCCGGCAACCTGCCCTCGGCGCCGGCCCTGCTCGGGAACACGGTGGTCTGGAAGCCGGGCCCGACCCAGCAGTTCGCCGCGCACTTCACCATGCGGCTCTTCGAGGCGGCCGGCCTGCCGCCCGGCGTGATCAACATGGTCACCGGGCGCGGCGAGGAGGTCTCCGACGTCGTGCTGGCCGACCCGGACCTGGCCGGCATCCACTTCACCGGCTCCACGAAGGTCTTCCAGCACCTGTGGCGGACCGTCGGCGAGAACATCTCCCGGTACCGGGGCTACCCCCGGCTGGTCGGGGAGACCGGCGGCAAGGACTTCGTCGTCGCGCACACCAGCGCCGACGTCGACGCCCTGCACACCGCCCTGATCCGGGGCGCCTACGAATACCAGGGCCAGAAGTGCTCCGCGGCGTCCCGGGCGTACGTCCCGCGGTCGCTCTGGGAGGGCGGGCTGCGCGACCGGCTGGCGGCCACCGCGGAGTCCCTCAGCTACGGCGACGTCACCGACTTCGGCAACTTCGGCGGCGCCGTGATCGACGCCAAGGCGTTCGACCGGCACTCGGCCGCGCTGGAGCTGATCGCCGGCGACGACGCCTGCCGGGTCCTCGCCGGCGGCACCGCCGACGACTCCGTCGGCTGGTTCGTGCGGCCGACGCTCTTCGAGTGCACCGACGCCGCCCACGAGACGTTCACCACGGAGTACTTCGGGCCGATCCTCGGCGTGCACGTCTTCGACGACGCCCGCTTCGACGACGTCGTCGCCCAGGCCGAGTCGATCGCCCCGTACGCGCTGACCGGCTCGATCTTCGCCACCGACCGCCGGGTGGTCGACGCGGTGGCCGAGAAGATGCGGTACGCCGCCGGCAACTTCTACATCAACGACAAGCCGACCGGCGCGGTGGTCGGGCAGCAGCCCTTCGGTGGCGCCCGGGCCAGCGGCACCAACGACAAGGCCGGCTCCTGGCACAACCTGCTCCGCTGGACGTCACCCCGGACGATCAAGGAGACCTTCGTCGCGCCGACCGACCACGTCTACCCCCACATGGGCTGAGGCGCGTGGGCAGGGCCGTCTCCCGTCGCCCCGTCGGCGGGAGCGGCCCTTCCCACACCCGCAGGGGGGTGGGCGCCGGGGCGCCGCGCCCGGCGGTACCGTGGCCGCTGTGACCCACCCCACCCCCGCGCACGACCCGCACTTCGGCGAGCAGGGTGGCCTGCTCACCTACACCGACTATCTGCGGCTGGCCGACCTGCTGGCCGCGCAGGTGCCCGAGTCCGACCCGGCCTCCCACGACGAGCTGCTCTTCATCACCATCCACCAGGTCTACGAGCTGTGGTTCAAGCTGCTGCTCGCGGAGCTGACCGACGCCCGGGACCGGATGCTCGCCGGCGAGACCTACCTGCCCCGGGTGCGGCTGGAGCGCTGCCACGTCGTGGAGCGGGTGCTCATCGGCCAGGTCGACGTGATCGACACGATGACCCCGCAGGACTTCCTGGCCTTCCGCACCAAGCTCGCCCCGGCCTCGGGCTTCCAGTCCGCCCAGTTCCGGGAGATCGAGTTTCTCTCCGGCCTCAAGGACCCGGACTACCTGCGACGCTTCCGGGGGCTGCCCGACGTCGAGCGGGAGCGGTTGGAGCGGCGGCTGGCCGAGCCGAGCCTCTGGGACGGCTTCCTGGCCGTGCTCGGCCGGGCGGGCTTCGACGTCGCCGAGGATGAGGCGCGCTTCGCGGCCTACGCCACGATCGCCGGGGACCGGGAGCGGTTCGGGCCGCTGTGGGACCTCGCCGAGGCGCTGGTCGCGCACGACCAGGCGTTCTCGCTGTGGCGGGCCCGGCACGTGCTGATGGCCGAGCGGCAGATCGGCACGAAGCCCGGCACCGGTGGCTCGGCCGGCGGGGCATACCTGCGCTCCCGGGTGGAGACCCGGTTCTATCCCGAACTGTGGGAGCTGCGTAGCAGGCTGTGACCTCCCCGGCGGACTGTCTCGCGCCGACAGTGCACTTAGGAACCCGACCGGGTGGCGAAAACGCCAAATCCTGGACGCCGCGTCGGCAAAGTGGCAGCGTGAGGGGCATGGCGGATTCCGGAGTCAACCCCACGGCGGCGGCCCTGCTCGGGCTGCTCCACGAGGGCCCCATGACAGGTGGCCAGTTGATGGCCGCCGCCGAGCGCCGGCTGGCGCCGTACTGGTCGATGACCCGCAGTCAGGTCTACCGCGAGTTGCCGGTGCTGGCCGAGCGGGGCCTGGTCCGGATGGGCAAGCCCGGTCCGCGCTCCAGTCAGCCGTACGCGCTCACCGCGGCGGGAAAACGGACATTTTCCCGCTGGCTCGCGGAGGAGCCGGGGCGGGACACGATCCGCAACCCGATCGCCCTGCGGATCGCCTTCGGCGACCTGCACTCGGCCAGCCAGCTCAAGAACCTCCAGGCCGCGGCCAACGATTACCACACCGAGGCCCTGGCCAAGGTCCGGGAGCAGGTCAAGAACGCGAAGAAGGAGGGCGACGCGTACGACGCCAGCGCGCTGGAGTTCGCCGTCGCCTACCACAAGGCCGCCCTGACCTGGTTGAAGAGCGCCCCGGTCGGCTGATCGCCGGTCCCCTCCGGCTCGTGACTGCGGGGCTCGCGGGTTGACTCCTCGCACGGGCTGCGCCTTTTGGCTCGTGACTGCGGGGCTCGCGGGTTGACTCCTCGCACGGGCTGCGCCTTTTGGCTCGTGACTGCGGGGCTCGCGGGTTGACTCCTCGCACGGGCTGCGCCTTTTGGCTCGTGACTGCGGGGCTCGCGGGTTGACTCCTCGCACGAGCTGCGCCTTTTTGGCTCGTGACTGCGGGGCTCGCAAGCTCACTCCTCGCACGAGCAGTACCCTTGTTTGTCGTGACCGCTGCCGATTACGCCGAACAGCTCAAGGGCCTCGACGCCACCCTTCGAAACATCGAGGCGGTGCTCGACGTCGACCGGCTGCGCGAGGACAAGGCCCGCCTCGAGCGGGAGGCCTCCGCGCCCGACCTGTGGGACGACCAGGCCAAGGCGCAGCAGGTGACCTCCCAGTTGTCGTACGTCAACAGCGAGATCAGCAAGCTCGGCAGCCTCCGGTCCCAGCTCGACGACGCCAGGGTGCTGCTGGAGCTGGCCGAGGCCGAGGCCGACCCGGGGGTGCTGGTCGAGGTCGAGGGGGAGATCGCCGGGCTCTCCAAGGCCATCGAGGAGATGGAGGTCCGCACCCTGCTCTCCGGCGAGTACGACTCCCGGGAGGCGCTGGTCGCCATCCGGGCCGGCGCCGGCGGGGTGGACGCGGCGGACTTCGCCGAGATGCTGCTGCGGATGTACCTGCGCTGGGCGGAGCGGCACGGCTACCCGACGGAGGTCTACGAGACCTCCTACGCCGAGGAGGCGGGCCTCAAGTCGGCCACCTTCACGGTCAAGGTCCCCTACGCGTACGGCACGCTCAGCGTCGAGTCCGGCACCCACCGGCTGGTCCGGATCAGCCCCTTCGACAACCAGGGTCGCCGGCAGACCAGCTTCGCCGGCGTCGAGGTCCTGCCCGTGGTGGAGCAGACCGACAGCATCGAGATCCCCGAGAACGAGATGCGGATCGACGTCTACCGCTCCTCGGGCCCCGGCGGGCAGAGCGTCAACACCACCGACTCGGCCGTCCGGATCACGCACATCCCGACCGGCATCGTGGTCACCTGCCAGAACGAGAAGTCGCAGCTGCAGAACAAGGCCTCCGCGCTGCGGGTGCTCCAGGCCCGGCTGCTGGAGCGCAAGCGCCAGGAGGAGCAGGCCAAGATGCAGGGCCTGAAGACGGACGCCGCCGGCTCGTGGGGCGACCAGATGCGCTCGTACGTCCTGCACCCCTATCAGATGGTGAAGGATCTGCGGACCGAGCAGGAGACGGGCAATCCGACCGCGGTCTTCGACGGCGATCTGGACAAGTTCCTCGAGGCGGGCATCCGCTGGCGCAAGCAGCAGCAGCTCGCCGGCGACGCTGCGTGATCAACCGCGGGCGGAGCGCGTCATCGATCTCTCCGGTACGCCCGAAATAGATGACGCGCCTCGCAACGGCGGGGCGTGGGGCTTGGCTCCCCGGTTACACCGCGTAGACTCACCACCCGTGATTCAGCTTGAGCAAGTGACGAAGACGTACCCGAAGGCGTCCCGGCCTTCGCTCGACAACGTGTCCGTCTCGATCGAGAAGGGCGAGTTCGTCTTCTTCATCGGTCCATCCGGCTCCGGCAAGTCCACCATCATCAAGCTGCTGCTGCACGAGGTCGCGCCCAACAAGGGCCGGGTCGTCGTCAACAGCAAGGACGTCACGTCGATGCGTTCGTGGAAGCGACCCCACTTCCGACGCTCCATCGGCTGCGTGTTCCAGGACTTCCGGCTGCTGCCGAACCGCACCGCGTACGAGAACGTGGCGTTCGCCCTCGAGGTGATCGGCAAGACCAAGGCGGTCGCCCGCCGGGTCGTGCCGGAGGTGCTGGAGCTGGTCGGGCTCGGCGGCAAGGAGCACCGCTACCCGCACGAGCTCTCCGGGGGCGAGCAGCAGCGGGTGGCGGTGGCCAGGGCGTTCGTGAACCGACCGCTGATCCTGCTCGCGGACGAGCCGACCGGAAACCTCGACCCGGACACCTCGATCGAGATCATGCGCCTGCTGGACCGGATCAACCGCACCGGCACGACCGTCGTGATGGTCACGCACGACTCCAACATCGTGAACCAGATGCGCCGCCGGGTCATCGAGATCGAGAGTGGCCGCATCGTGCGCGACCAGGCCCGCGGCGTCTACGGCTGAGCCGACGCCACCCCTGCGCAGCCTGACGACGAACACCTCATGCCGGAGACCCGGAGGAAATCCCGATGCGCGTGAAATACGTCCTGTCCGAGGTACTGGTCGGACTGTGGCGCAACGTGACCATGACCATCGCGATGATCATCACGATGGCGGTCTCGCTGACCATGCTCGGCGCCAGCGGTCTCATGTACCGCCAGGTCGACGACATGAAGGACCTGTACTACAAGAACATCCAGGTCTCGATCTTCCTCGACCAGGAGGTGAGCCCCGAGCAGCGTGACGCGCTGGCCGCCAAGCTGGAGGGCGACCCGCTGGTCAAGGAGAGCATCTACGTCAACAAGGACGAGGCGTACAAGCGCTTCCAGGAGATGTTCCAGGACGCTCCTGACCTGCTCAGCGCCGTCAAGGCGGACAGCCTGCCCGAGTCCTTCCGGCTCACGCTGAACAACCCGGAGCAGTACAAGAGCATCTACGACCAGTACAAGGAGGCCGAGGGCGTCGACGAGATCGTCGACCAGAGCCGGCTGCTGGACAAGATCTTCGACATCCTCACCTCGATCCAGAACATCGCCCTGGCGGCCGCGATCGTGATGGCCATCGCCGCGTTGCTGCTGGTCGCCAACACGATCCAGGTGGCGGCGTACAGCAAGCGGCGCGAGGTCGCGGTCATGAAGCTGGTCGGCGCGTCGAACTGGTTCATCCAGGCGCCGTTCGTGCTGGAGGCCGTGGTCGCCGGCCTGATCGGCTCGCTGCTCGGCCTGGTGGCCCTCATCGCGGCGAAGTACCTGCTCTTCGACGGCTCGCTCCAGGCGCTCCAGGGTCTGCTCTCCCCGATCGGCTGGGGCGACATCCTGGTGGTGTTCCCCTTGATGGCCGGCGTCGGCGGCGTGGTCAGCGCGGTCACCGCCTGGGTCACCCTCCGCTTCTACCTGCGGGTCTAGCTTCCGTTCGCCCCGACCAGGGGCCCTCCCGCGCCAGGAATAAACGGCGCGGGAGGGCTCTTGTCGTTCGGGTAGCATGATCTCCGCCCGCGGCCGGTCACCTCCGGCGCGGAGCACCGGAAAGGGGGTGGCGCCGATGCCACGGGAAAAGGGACGCAAGGTCGTCGCCTCCAACAAGAAGGCCCGGCACGACTACTCGATCCTCGACACCTACGAGGCGGGCATGGCGCTGACCGGCACCGAGGTCAAGTCGCTGCGGGCCGGGCGCGCGTCGCTGGTCGACGCGTTCGCGCAGGAACGCAACGGCGAGCTCTACCTGCACGGCATGCACATCCCCGAGTACACGCAGGGCACCTGGACCAACCACGAGCCCCGGCGGACCCGCAAGCTGCTGCTCAACCGCCTGGAGATCGACCGGCTGATCGGCAAGACACGCGAGGGCGGCCTGACCATGGTGCCGTTGCAGGTCTACTTCTCCGACGGCTGGGCGAAGGTCGAGATCGCCCTGGCCAAGGGCAAGAAGTCGTACGACAAGCGGCAGGACCTCGCCAAGCGGGACGCGGACCGGGAGATCGCCCGGGTCGCCGGCCGGCGCGGCAAGGGGATGGACGACTGATCTGTCCGCTCGTGTCCGGTTCGGCGTGTCCGGCCGGCACCTCGGGATGAAACCCGTTGCGGCAGGCGTTAGGCTTGGTGGTGCCGCCGACAGGGGCGGCCCGTCGAGGGGGTGACTGGTTTCGACTTCGTACGTTGCGGCAGGGGAAGCGAGCCGAGGAAGCCGACGTCGTCTCGAGAATCGGTCGTCGGAAACCAATAAGCGCCAAGAACAATCGCGCTGACTTCGCTCTCGCCGCCTGAGGCGAGTAGTGAGTCTGTCGGCCTGGGAGTGCCTTCGACCCAGTTAGCCGGCATCAGCTAGGAGGCTGGCCAATCGGACCCGGTCGCGGGGTCCGTGCGGCGAGATCAATCAGCGACTGGGCCCGTCACACCGACTCGCTCGCGTGATCGGAGGGGCCGAGTAGAGGCACAGCGAGCTGCGCTCGGAGAAGCCCTGTCAAACCGGCGAAGGACCCGGGTTCGATTCCCGGCACCTCCACCACCAGCGATGCGCCCCGGTCCAGCGGACCGGGGCGCATCGTCGTGTCGGGCGGGGGAACCGGCGGGGGCGGGCCGGCGTCCAACCGACATGCGCCGTACCGCCGCCCTGCTGGGCCTACCGCTGTTGATGATCGTCGCCGGTTGCGCCGCGGCCGGCACCGAGCCGGGCCCCGCCCCGGCCGGCTCCGACGCCGGCCAGGACGCGTTCGCGAAGCGGGCCACCGAGGTGGCCGGCGCGTGGCGGCCGGCACCGGTGTGGGGGAGCGGCTACGTGCCGTTGCAGGACCCGACCGTGCTGCTCGGCGACCCCGGCTTCACGCCGGAGACCGAGGCCGCCTTCCGCAGCGGCTGGTACCGCGACCAGGTCGATCTGCCGGCGGGGAAGCCCGCCGACGGCACCATCCGGTTCCCGGACGGCACGCTCACCGTGCCGCTGGTCGACGCCGCCACCGCGTACGGGGAACTCGACCACGGCGACCCGCCGCAGTGCACCGGCCGCCCGAAGGGTCCCGCCGGGCCCAAGTACCCCGGCCGCCCCGGGGCCGGCGGCCCCACCGTCGAGCCGGGGCCCGACGGCCCGGTCAGCAGCGCCCCGCAGGCCGGCTGCGTCCCGCTGACGGTCACGGCGGTCACGCTGGGCACCGCGCCGGTACGCACCAGCCGGGGCGAGGCCCAGGTGCCGGCCTGGCTGTTCACCGTGGAGGGGCTCTCCGCGCGGGTGGCGCGGCTGGCCGTGGCGCCGCAGGCCGTCACCGCCCCGTCCGCGCCGAGCGTGCCGGCCGCTCCGGCGCCGGAGGGCGTCCTCGGCGCCCAGGACCTACGCGCCGTGGACGGCGCCACGCTGACCTGGCGGCTCGGCGCCGGCGCCTGCGACTCCGGGTTCGCGCCGCTGGTACGGGAGACTGACGACGCGGTGGTGGTCGGCGGCAGCGCCGTGACCGCCACCGGCCCGTGCAACGCGATGCTGAAGCTCGAACCGGTCACCGCCACCCTGAAGGCGCCGCTCGGCGACCGGCCGGTCCTCGACGTGCTCACCGGCGCGCCGCTGCGGCTCACCCAGTTCTGACGGGCGGCCCGCGGCGGGCCCGTTCCGACCCGGGCCCGCGCCACGGGGGCGTGCCGGGCGCCGGCCAGCCGGGCGCCCGTCCCGTTACCGGCGGCGCGGTTCAGAGGAGCGGGGGCACCTCGGTGTCGACCGGCACCGGCAGCACCGTCGGGCCGTCCGCCCGCAGGCCGACGGCCAGGGCGTCGCCGAGCTGGTCCCCGGCCTCCACCACGGTGGCCGCGCAGCCGTAGCCGCGGGCGATGGCGGTGATGTCCAGCCCGGGCAGGTCCAGCCCGGGCACCCCCGGGGTGTCCTTGAACTCGGCGAAGGCCTTCAGGATGGCGTACTGCTGGTTGACCGGCACCACGACGACCAGGGGCAGGCGTAGTCGCGCGGCGGTCCAGAGGGCCTGCACCGAGTAGTGGAACGAGCCGTCCCCGATCACCGCGACGACCGGCCGGCCCCGGCCGGTGTCGCGCTGCGCCAACGCGATGCCGACCGCCGCCGGCAGGCCGTAGCCGAGGCCGCCGCTGGCCATCGTGTAGTACGACCCGGGGCGGGTGCTGGGCAGCCGGCGGCGCAGCGCCGGCAGGCTGGACGGCGACTCCTGGACCAGGATTCCGTCGGTGGGCCAGTGCCGGGCCAGCGCCGCGAAGAGCGCGTCCGGGGTGAGCGGCGGCGGCTCGGCCGGCGGTGGCGGGGCCGGGCGGGCCACCGGCGCCGGACGGCCGGCCGCCGGGAGCAGGTCGACCAGGGCGGCCAGGGCCAGTCCGGCGTCGCCGAGCAGGCTGTCGCCCACCGGGGCCCGCGCCGCCTCGTCCGGGTTGTCGGTGACGTGCAGCAGGCGGGCCCCGGCGGGCAGGTGGTCGCCCGGCACGTGGGGGTAGTAGCGGAACACCGGGGCCCCGACCACCAGCACGGTGTCGTGCCCTTCCAGCGCCTCCGACAGCGGGCCGATGGCGAACGGGAGCACCCCCCGGAAGTGCGGATGGTCCTCGGGGAAGGCGGCCCGCTCCGGCGCGGGGGCGGACCAGACCGGCGCGGCGAGCCGCTCGGCCAGCGCCACCGCCGCCGGCCAGCCGCCGGCCCGGTCCACGGCCGCGCCGAGCACCAGTACGGGCGCGCGGCTGGCCGCCAGCAGGGCGGCGAACTCGCGCAGCCGCCCGGGGTCGGGCGCGAACCGGGTGGCGACCGTCCGCACGGGCGGCGGCGGGTCGGCGGGCTGCGCCCAGTCGTCGAGGGGCAGCGAGAGGAAGACCGGCCCGGTGGGCGGCTGCACCGCGGTCGCGTAGGCCCGCATGAGCGCGGCCGGGACGTCCTGGGCACGGACCGGCTCGTAGCTCCACTTGACGTACGGCTCGGGCAGCTCGGTGGCCCGCCGGGCGGCCAGCCGCGGCTCGATCAGCAGCATCTCCCGGGTCTGCTGCCCGGCGGTGACGATCAGCGGGGTCCGGTTGTGCCACGCGGTGACGAGGTTGCCCATGCCGTTGCCGGTGCCGGGCGCGGTGTGCAGGTTCACGTGCGCCGGCCCGCCGGTGGCCTGGGCGTAGCCGTCCGCCATGCCCACGGCGGACGCCTCGTGCAGGGCGAGCACGTAGTGGAAGTCGTCCGGGAAGTCCCGCAGGAACGGCTCCTCGGTGGAGCCCGGGTTGCCGAAGACGGTGGTCAGGCCGAGGGCGCGGAGCAGGTCGTACGTGGTGTCGCGGACCGTTGCCATCGCCTCCCAACCTATCGGGCGACATCGGGCGTCCCGGGCCTTTCGCCGTGGCCGCCGGGCGCGGTCCGGGACGGCGCGCTTCATGATCGCGCGGTCCGGGGGCGGCGCGGTCCGGGGCGGCGCGCCTCGTCAGGGCAGCGCGAAGGGCAGGGTGATCCCGTCCAGCGCCCGCCCGCAGCCGCAGTCGCGCTCCGCCGGCAGCGCGGAGACCGCCTCCAGCAGCAGGCCCCGTAACCGGTCGGTGTTCTCGCCGAAGACCCGGAACACCTCCTCGTGCGTCACCGCCTCACCGCCCGCCACGCCCGCGTCGTGGTCGGTGACCAGCGCGATCGAGGAGTAGCAGAGGGCCAGCTCGCGGGCGAGCACCGCCTCCGGGTGGCCCGTCATGTTGACCACCGCGCCGCCGATCGAGGCGTACCACCGCGACTCGGCGCGGGTGGAGAAGCGCGGCCCCTCGACCACCACCACCGTGCCGCCGTCGACCGCCGGCACGTCCCGGCGGGCCGCCGCGGCGAGCAGGGTGCGCCGGCCGGCCGGGCAGTACGGGTCGGCGAAGGAGACGTGCACCGCGCCCCGGTCGTAGTAGGTCTGCACCCGCCCGCTGGTGCGGTCGATGAGCTGGTCCGGCACCACGAACGTGCCCGGCCCCAGCTCCGGGCGCAGCCCGCCCACGGCGCACGGGGCGAGCACCTGCCGCACGCCGAGGGAGCGCAGCGCCCAGAGGTTGGCCCGGTAGGGGATCAGGTGCGGCGGGAAGCGGTGGTCCCGGCCGTGGCGGGGCAGGAACGCCACCCGCCGACCGCCCAGCTCCGCGATGGTGACGGCGTCCGACGGCGGGCCGTACGGCGTCTCCACCTCGTGCTCGGTGGCGCCGTCGAGCAGCGCGTAGAGCCCCGAACCACCGATCACCGCGAGTTCCGCCGTGGCGTCCACCGGCCCGCCCTCCCCGTCCGTAGATCAACCGCACGTCAGACCTTAGCCACCGCACCGGAGGCAGGCTATGGTGCCAGGCATGGCGTTAACAGCGCGGATGACACCGGTGCCCCCGGGCGTCCCGGTCCGGTCGGTCTGACGGGTGTCCGGCATGCAGGGAGAGGGGCGGGCGATCGGCGGCGGGCGGGCAACAGGGTCGATGACCGGGCGGCTGCTGGTCGCGACTCCGGCCCTGAAGGACCCGAACTTCGACCGTACGGTGGTGCTGCTGGTGGCCCACGAGCCCGCCGGCGCCCTCGGCGTGGTGCTCAACCGGGCCACCGAGGTGCCGGTCGCCGACGTGCTCGGCGACTGGAGCGACCTGGCCCGCGAACCGGCGGTGCTCTTCGAGGGTGGGCCCGTGCAGCCCGACTCGGCGATCTGCGTGGCCCGGCTGCGCCACCCGACGCAGCGGGCCCGGGGTTTCCAGCAGGTCTCCGGGGCGGTCGGCACCCTCGACCTCTCCGCGGACCCGGGGCCGCTGCGGGAGAACTTCGCCGGCCTCCGGGTCTTCGCCGGCTACTCCGGGTGGGGCTCGGGGCAGTTGGAGCAGGAGATCGAGGAGGGCTCCTGGTTCGTGCTGGACGCGCTCCCCGGCGACGCCTTCGTCGACCGGCCGGACGACCTGTGGCCCATGGTGCTGCGCCGCCAGGGCGGCATGATGGCGGCGGTCGCGCACTTCCCGCCGGACGTGGCGCTCAACTGAGCACCGGGCCCCCGCGAGATGACCATGCGGAGGTCGCTGTGTATAGTTCTCTCGTGCCCGGGCAACCGGGTGAGGCAAGGGGCCGTGGCGCAGCTGGTAGCGCACCACACTGGCAGTGTGGGGGTCAGGGGTTCGAGTCCCCTCGGCTCCACCCTTGCGGAACGCCCTGGTCGGAGACTGGCTCTCCCGCCAGGGCGTTTCCTCGTTTCTGCCGCTCTGGCAGACCGTGCCAGAGCGGGCGCTGACCGTCGCGGCCCTGACCGGGGTGGCACTCGATCGCCGGCCCGCGCGCCGTGCTCCGCACGGTGCGACGCGGCAGCCAGGAAGCGGATCGAATAGGGGGGGTCGCCCCCCTTGCCCGGCCGACGACTGGCGTCGTCAACCGACCCCCGGTGCGCCCGCGGGGGCCCGTGCCCCCGGGACGGCTCGGTGATGCCCGCCTGCCCGGGGCGCTCGGGACCCCGCGGGCGGGAAGACCGGCGCGAGCGCGTGCCAGCGGTCACCCGTGTATCGGCGTACATCGACCCCTATTCCCTGTCTGGGCACTTGTCGGCGGAGGCGGCCATCTCGTGAACTAGCCATCACGGCAACCCGATCCCGGGTTGCACGGCTGAAGGGAGTCACGATGGCCATCAAGGACATCATGGAGTCGCTGGACGAGCTGAACGGCCCGGCCGTTCAGGCCACCAGCGAGGAGCTCATGCTCGCCGCCGCCGACATCAAGGTCGACGACATGTTCGACTACGAGCGGCCGATGGTGCACAGCAACATCAACGAGGCGTGAGTCTGATCTCTCGGCTCCACTAGGCCAGGGGAGCCTTCCGCGCCGAGCCGGCGCGGAAGGCGCTCCCCGCCCCGCCACCGCCACCGTCCGATCCCGCGGCGGCCGACCGCCGGACAGGCGAGGACGTGGCGACGACGCGGCCAGCCCGGCGCGTACCCGCCGACCCCGGCGCCGTCGCCGCTCCCGTCCGACGATCCGCAACGTCCACCGCCGCTGTGACCGATTGGATCCGACGTGCCCACCCCGCATCCCCTCACCCGCCTGGTCCGCGAGGCCGACGTCTTCGGCGAGCGGAACTGGAACAGCCGCCACGTCCTGCTGAAGCAGGCCCTGCCGCTGTCGGCGTTCATCGACGAGGACGAGCTTCAGCGCATCATCGACATGCCGCTGTTCCGCCGGCCCTACTTCTCCGTGCTGAAGGAGGGCGTCTGGGCCAACCCCGAGCGGGTCACCCGGACCGAGACGCGGGACGGGGTCGAGATCGAGGGTCTCGCCAACCCGACCGGGATCCGGCAGGCGCTCAAGCAGGGCGCGACGCTGAAGCTCAACCAGCTCGAGGACTGGCACCGGCCGACCCGCGACCTCGTCCGCGAGATCGAGACGCTGGTTCCGGCCGAGGTCAAGTCGTACATGTTCTACACGCCGCAGGACAACACGGGGATGCTGCCGCACCGCGACGGCTCCCACGTGCTGGCCGTGCAGCTCACCGGGCGCAAGGAGTGGCGGCTCTACGCCTCCCAGATCGACGGCCGGCCCGGCCTCGACGTGGACCCGGACGCCCAGACCCACGAGTTCGTGATGGACCCGGGCGACGTGCTGTACCTGCCGCACGGCTACCCGCACGCCGCCACCGCCCGCGGCGGCAGCTCCCTGCACCTGACGCTGACCATCACCGAGCCCGGTCCGCTGGAGCTGATCGAGGCGCTCCTCGCGACCTTCACCGAGGAGAACGACTACCTGATGCGGCACCATCCGCGGATGCGTGTCGACGACAAGGCGGCGGCCGTCTCGCGGGCGTTGCTCGCCCACCTCGACGAGGTCGAGTCCGGCCGGCTGGTGGAGCAGGCCCTGGGCCAGATGCGTCGGAGGATCGTGTGATGTCGAACCCGTCCGTGTCGTCCGTCGACACCCCCCAGCGGCCGGCCGTACGCAGCCTCGCCGATCTGGTCGGCCCGCCCCGGGAGTTCCTCGACGACGTCTGGGGGGTCTTCCCCCGCCAGTACCGCGCCGAGACCGCCGCCGGTCTGCTGACGAGCCGCCGGATTTGGGACGAGCTGGACTGCGGCCTCGTCGTACGCCCCTTCGTGCGGCTGGTGGCCGCCGGCGACCCGGTGCCGTACGAGGAGTTCTGCCACACCCGCAACGTGGTGAACAACCCGCTCGTCGGCTACCCCGACGCCGTGGTCGTCCGGCACCGCCACGACGGCGGCGCCACCGTCGTGCTGGACCGGCCCGAACGGTGGAGCACCGACGTCGCCGACCTCGTCGCCGGCCTCGCCTCCTTCTTCCGGGCGGAGGTCTGGTCGACGGCGTTCCTGACGCCGCCCGGGGCCGCGGCCGACCTGGCCGCCGACCCCGCCGCCCACTGCTTCGTCGTCCAGCTGGAAGGGGCGACGTCGTGGTCGCTCGCGTCCACCCTGGGCGACGAGCGCGAGGCGGTCCCGGGCGGGCTGGCCGCCCCGACGCTCCGGCCCGGCGACGTCCTGTACCTGCCGGCCGGCACGACCGGCGGCGCGACGGCGGGGGACAACGGTGCCCTGCACCTCGTCGTCGGGGTACGGGAGGTGGCCGCGCGCCGGCTGGCGGAACTGATGCTCGCCGTGTTCCTCAAGGGGCCGGTGGCCGAGGCCGCCGCCGTCGACCACCACACGATGACGCTCGACGAGAAGGTTTCCTGGCTGCGCGGCGCGCTCCGGGAGCACCTGGCCGGGCTGGACCTGGGCAAGGTCGTGGAGCTGGCCCGTCGGCAGCAGGGGCGATGACCGGTCAGTGCCACCCGTCCGGCGCGCGACGTCCCAGGAGCACGCCCCGGGCGCGGGCCGAGCGCCGATGACGGGGCACGACCGTCGCCCGGGGGAGAAGCTGTTCGAACTGATCAGCGGGCAGCGGCGCGTCCAGCACGCGCAGCGCTGGGGCACGGACCTGCTGGTCGAGGTCGAGACCCGGCGGCCGGGCCGGACCCACCTGGTGCCGTACCTGCTCCGCTACTCCCTCGACGCCGAGGGCCGGTGGACGATGACCCACGCCCACGGCTCGGCCACCCGGGCGCGCGTCGTGGACGCGGAGCGCTACCTGTACCTGGGCCCGGCTGCGGAGAGCGACCGGACGGGCGGCCCGGTGATCTGGTCGTACCGTGCCGGCGCGGCGACGCCGGGCGACGCCACCGAGCTGTTCGCGCCGCCGCGCGGGGTGGTGGCGTTCGCCGCCGCCGGAGCCGTGGCGGTCGCCGTGGTCTGGGCGGACCCGCGGTCGGAGTCGCTCGCCGCGGACCGGACGCGCCACGAGGCGTGGCGGGCCTCGGGCGAGCACCTGCACCTGGCCGGGCGTAATCTCTGGCCCCAACTCGGCCACCGTCCCGACCACGCGGTGCCGCGCCTGGTCCGCGTCCCGCTCGACCGTACGCGGGAACCCGACCTGCTCGCCCCGCGGCTGGCCGCCGACGTGGAACTCACCGGCGAGGTCGAACTGACCCCCGACGGGGCGTGGTGCGCGGCCGGCCTCGTCCATCTCCTCCGCGACGGGCACCGCCGGTTCGGTCTGTACGTCTTCGCGGTCGACCGGCCGGAGGCGGGCCGGTCGGTCTGGGCCGGGCGGGACCTCTCCGCCCCCGTCGCGTCGCCGGACGGCGCCTGGTTCGCGTGCACCGCCGAGCTGGTGGCCACCCCCGAGGTCGCGCCGCACCAGGGGGTGGCCCTCGTCTCCTCGGACGGCGCCTCCGTCGTCGACGTGGCGACGGGGGACGACCTGTGGCTCACGCCCCGGGCCTGGCACGGCGCGGGCGAACTGCTCTGCCTTGGCGAGCGGGACGGCCGCCGGCTGCTGTGGCGGCTGGACCCGAGCACCGCCGCACCGGTGGCGGTCGGCCTTCCCGGCTCGGCCCAGTCCGTGGCAGTCGACGGCGACCACGCGCTGGTCGTCCGCTCCGACATCGGCACCCCGCCGGAGCTGGTGTCCGTCCCGCTCGACGCGGCGCCGCCCGCGCCGCCCCGGGTCCTGCTCGCCCCCGCCGGGGCCGCGCGGTCGCGCCGGCGCCCGGAGCGCCGCACGGTACGGGCCGGGGACGGCACGTCGTGGTCGAGCTGGCTCTGCCTGCCCGACAGCGAGGACGGCGGCCCCTGGCCGGTCCTGGTCTGGTGCCACGGCGGGCCGCTGCTGAGCTGGACCGACTGGTCCTGGCGGTGGAACCCGTGGCCGTTCGTGGCGGAGGGCTACGCGGTCCTGATGATCGACCCGCCGCTCTCCCTCGGCTACGGGCGGCAGGCGGTGGCCCGTGGCTGGGGACGATGGCGTACGGAGGTGGCCCGCGTCGCGGCGGAGCAGGTCCGCGCGGTCTTGGCCGCCGACCCGAGGCTGGACGGCACGCGCACGGCGGTGATGGGCGCCAGCTTCGGCGGGTGGCTGTCCCTGGCGCTCGGCACGCTGCTGCCCGACGTCCGGCTCGTCGTGAGCCACGCGGGCTGGGTGGAGCTGGCCGCCGTCGCGCGGACCTGCGACCTGCACTGGCACTGGCTGCGCGAGTACGGGCCCGTGGAGTCGTCCGAGGCGTACGCCCGGGAGACGGTGCGGCTCACCGAGCTGGACCGGCGGACGCGGGTGCTGCTGTCGCACGGCGTCCGCGACGGCCACGTGCCGGTCTACGAGGCGCTCGGAATACACCGGAGCCTCGACGCCCGGGGCCACGACGTCGGGCTGATGCTCCTGCCCGACGAGGGCCACAGCATCAGACGACCCGAGAACGTCCTGTCCTGGTTCGACTGGGTCAGGCGGGCATGCGACGAGAACGTGGCCCCGGCCGGTTGGCGAGACGAGGACCGACGGCATGACGGATGAACGCAGGATCGGGCGGCCCGCCGCCCCCCGCGACCACTGGCTGACCGACCCGCTGGCGGACTCCGCCGGCGCGACCGGCACGTCCCTGCGGGTGCGGTCGCTGGCGGAGACCGAGGCCGTCGCCCGGCAGTGGCTGGAGCCGTGCGGCATCACCCGGATCGCCGACGTGACCGACCTCGACCGGGTGGGCATCCCGGTGTTCCACAGCGTCCGGCCCGCCGCCGCGCCGGGGCTGAACACCGTCACCAGCGGCAAGGGGACGACCGTCGCCGCGGCCCGGGTGTCGGCCATGATGGAGGCCATCGAGCGCTCCTGGTGCGAGCCGTACGACGACGTCCCACCCGTCGCGTCGTACGCGGAGCTGACGGAGCGCGGAACGGCCGCCCTGGACCCGCGCCGGCTGATGCTGCGCCGCTCGCACACCTGGTCCGAGGAGGCGCCCATCGGGTGGTGGCCGGCGCGGGAGCTGGTCGGCGGCAGCGAGGTCCTCGTGCCGGCGCTCGCCGTCCTCACCCCGTACGCCCACGAGCACGGCATGTTCAGCTCGAACACGATCGGGCTCGCCGTCGGCAACAGCCCGCAGGAGGCCCTGCTGCACGGCCTGCTCGAACTGGTCGAGCACGACTGCGCCGCCTTCGGCGAGGTGCTCAAGCAGGCGTGGAGCGTACCCGTGGAGTCACTGCCGCCCGGGCCGACCGCACTGGTCGAACGGTTCGCCGCGGCGGGCGTCGAGGTGCGGGTCTTCCTGTACCTGACCGACACCGGCATCCCCACCGTGCACGTCACCACGGAGGACACCCACGCCCAGGACGGGATGCTCTTCAACGGCGGCGCGGGCTGCCACCTCGACCCGGAGGTGGCCCTCACCCGCGCCCTCACCGAGGCGGCGCAGTCCCGGCTCAACGTCATCGCCGGTGCCCGCGAGGACTTCGACCAGCAGGCGTACCGGCGGCACACCTCGTACGAGCAGCTGCGCGACCGGTACGCGTCGTGGGCGTCGGGGCGGGACCAGATGGACTTCGACCAGATCCGGGCCGCGAGCACCGGCACCACCGCCGGCGACCTGGAACGGGTCGTCGAGGCGCTGTTCGGCATCGGCGCGCGGACCATCCTGGCGACGGAACTCGCCCCGTCCCGGCTGCCGTTCTCCGTCACCAAGGTGATCGTGCCCGGGCTGGAGGTCTTCCACGAGGACCGGGAACGCATCGGGCCCCGGATGCACCGCGCGCTGACCCGGCTCGGCCTGGCGGGGGCGCTGTCGTGACCGGCCCGTCGACCGCCGCCGGCGGCCCGCAGCGGGCCGTCACCGTGTTCACCGGCCCCTCCCTGCGCCCCGACGACCGGAGCCGGCTGCGGGAGCTGGCCACGGCCAACGGGGTACGCCTGGACGTCCGGCCGCCCGTGCGCCGCCACGACCTGCTCGCGCTGCGGGACCTGCCGGCCGACCATCGCGTGCTGATGCTCGACGGCGAGTTCGGCCAGAACCTGGCGGTCAGCGTCACGGAGATCCGTGCCGTGCTGCGGGCGGGGATCCGCCTGCACGGCGCCTCCTCGATGGGGGTGCTGCGGGCGGTGGAGTGCCGGACGCTCGGCATGACGGGCAGCGGCTGGGTCTACGAGCAGTACGCCTCCGGCCGCATCGAGTCCGACGCCGAGGTGGCGCTGCTGTTCGACCCGTACGACTTCCAGCCGGTGACCGTCCCACTGGTCAACCTCCGCTGGCTGATCGGGGAGAGGGTGCGCGCTGGGCGGATCACCACCGCCGGGGGGACCCTGGCGCTGGAGGTGGCCCGGGCGATCCACTACCGCGACCGCAGGCCCTCGGTGGTGGCGGCGCGCTGGCGCTCGCACCTGCCGCCGGAGGTCCGGGCGGTCCTGGAACCGGAACTCGACGAGGAGCGCATGGACGGCTGGGACCGCAAGCGGCTCGACGGCCTGGCGGCACTACGGGAGGCAGTGGGTGGGTAGGGTGCGGCACAAGCTGGCGCGTACGGCGGTCGGTCATCTCCGCGAGAGCCTCGTTCCCGAGGGGCGCGACGCGCGGCTGCTGGGCGCGCTCCACTTCGCCGACGCGGCGGGCAAGGGCGTGTTCCTCAGCGGCAGCGCCATCTACTTCACGTCGGTGACCGGCCTGTCGGCCACCCAGGTCGGCATCGGCCTCTCCGCGGCGGGCGCGTCCGGCTTCGTGGCCTCCCTGCTCCTCGGCGTCGCGGCCGACCGGGTCGGTGCCCGGCGGCTGCTGTTCGCCATGCTCGTCGCGCAGTCCGTCGGCTTCGCCCTGTATCCCCTGGTGGGCGGCGCCGCCGCGTTCTACGCCCTGGTCACCGCGGTGGGGTTCGCCGAGTACGGCGGCGGGCCCGCGTTCGGCTCCATCGTGGCCTCGCTGTTCGAGCCGAAGGACCGGGTCCGGGTGCGGGCGGTGCTGAGATCGCTGTTCAACCTGGGCTTCAGCCTGGGCAGCGGGGTGACGGCGCTGGCCGTGCTCCTCGGGGGCCCGGCGGTACGCGCGCTGCCCCTCGTCACCTGCGCCCTGCTCGCCGGCTCCGCCGCGCTGACCCTGCGGCTGCCGGCCGGTGGCACCGTGGCCGGCCCGTCGACCCGCTGGTTCGGCGCGGTGCGGGACGTGCGGTTCATGCGCGTCGTGGCCCTCTCGGCGCCGCTGGCGCTGCACGCCTCCATCATCCTGGTGGCCCTGCCGCTGTGGATCGTCACCCAGACCGACGCGCCGCCGGTGCTCGTGCCCATCCTGCTGGTCAGCAACACCGTCCTCGTCGTGCTGCTCCAGGTGCGGGCGAGCCGAGGCGCGGAGACCGTGCTGGGTGCGGCGTCGGTGGCGCGGCGCTCGGGGCTCTGGCTGG
Source organism: Micromonospora sp. CPCC 205561 (assembly GCF_036906775.1). Taxonomy (NCBI): domain Bacteria; kingdom Bacillati; phylum Actinomycetota; class Actinomycetes; order Micromonosporales; family Micromonosporaceae; genus Micromonospora; species Micromonospora sp. CPCC 205561. The sequence continues at coordinate 258,895 of NZ_JBAKHV010000001.1, forward strand.
CCGGCGGCTGCCTGCTGGCCGCCGTGGCGGGCGTGCTCGGCAGCGTCTCGGCAGCCCTGCTGATCTGCGTGGCCATGCTGCTGCTCACCGTCGCCGAGTTGCAGCAGGCGGCTTCGGCGTGGGGCCTGGCCCACGGGCTCGCCCCGGAGTCGTCGCAGGCCGAGTACCTCGGCGCGTTCAACCTGCACGGCGTGGCGCAGAACGTGTTCGGGCCGGCGCTGCTGGTGGCCGCGCTCGGCGCGACCGGCCCGTGGGGATGGGTGATCGTCGCGGCGGTCGCGGCCGTGGCCGCGCTGCTCATCCCGGGCGCCGCCGCGGCGGCGCAACGCGTGGAGCCCGCCCCGGCTGCCGTACGGTGACCTGCCCGACCCCTGAGACGGAGATCATTGACGTGCGGCACACCCGGCTCATCTCGCCCGACGACGCCCCCGCGCTGACCGAGCGGCTGCGGGAGAACCGCGACTTCCTCGCCCCCTGGGACCCCCTACGCGACGACGCCTTCTTCACCCTCGACGCCCAGCGCGACGCGATCGCCCAGGCGCTCCAGGCGTACGACCGGGGCACGATGGTGCCGCTGGCCATCGTCGACGCCGACGACCGGCTGATCGGGCGCATCAACGTCAACGGCATCACCCGGGGCGCGTTCCAGTCGGCGGCGATCGGCTACTGGGTGGGCGCGTCGCACAACGGTCGGGGCGTGGCGACCGGCGCGGTGGCGGAGGTCGCGGAGCTGGCCTTCGGCGAGCTGGGACTGCACCGCCTCCAGGCGGAGACGCTCATCCACAACACGGCGTCCCAGCGGGTGCTGACCCGCAACGGCTTCGTCCCGTACGGCATCGCGCCGCAGTACCTGAAGATCGCGGGCGAGTGGCAGGACCACATCCTCTACCAGTTGCTGGCCCCGGCCGGCTGACGTGGAGCTGACGACATGAAGCACCGGAACCTGGGCCGCAGCGGGCTCAAGGTCAGTGAGATCGCCTACGGCGGCTGGATCAGCCGCACCGAGGGCGAGGCGTTGGAGGTGGCGCGGGCCGCCGTGGACGCGGGCATCACCACGTTCGACACGGCGGACGTCTACGGCGGCACCCGGGCCGAGGTGGTGCTGGGCGCGGTGCTCAAGCACGTCCGGCGGGAGTCGGTCGAGGTCTGCACGAAGGTCTTCGCCCGGGTCGGGCCCGGCGCGAACGACCGGGGCCTGTCCCGCAAGCACATCATGGAGGCGGCGCACGCCTCGCTGCGCCGGTTGCGGGTGGACTACATCGACCTCTACCACGCCCACCGGTACGACCCGGACGTGCCGTTGCGGGAGACCCTGCGCGCCTTCGACGACCTGGTCCGGCAGGGCAAGGTGCTCTACGTCGGCGTCTCCGAGTGGACCGCCGACCAGATCGCCGACGCCCTGCGCATCGCCGACGAGCTGGGCCTCGACCGCATCGTCGCCAACCAGCCGCAGTACAACCTGCTCTGGCGGCCCGTCGAGGCCGAGGTGCTTCCGCTGTGCCTCCGGGAGGGCATCGGGCAGCTGGCCTGGTCCCCGCTCGCCCAGGGGCTGCTCACCGGCAAGTACGCCCCCGGCGCCCCGCCGCCGCCCGGTTCGCGGGCGGCCGGGCCGGTCCGACACAAGTTCGCCTCCGGGGGCCTGGCCGACGACGTGCTGTCCCGCATCGCCGAGCTCGGCACGCTCGCGGCCGACCGGGGCCTGTCGCCGACCCAGCTCGCCCTCGCCTGGGTGCTGCACCGCCCCGGCGTCGCCACGGCCATCGTGGGGGCCAGCAACCCGGATCAGGTCCGGCAGAGCGTGACCGCCTCGGGCGTCACCCTCGACGCCGAGACGCTGGACGAGATCGAGCGGATCATCGGCCCGGTCGTGGAGCGCGACCCGGGACGCATCCCGTCCCAGCCGGACGACTACCGGCGGGACCGGGCGGGCGGCGACGAGGCGGGGGTGGAGTGACGTGACGGACCGGCGGTTCGAGGACGTACACCGGCTCATGGAGATCATGCGCGGCGACGCGAAGCACGCCGAGGCGGCCGGGTCGACGCTCGACGCGCTCTGGGTGCTCTACGACCGCGTGCTGCGGGTGACCCCCGAGATGCGCGAGGACCGGGACCGGTTCTACCTCTCCAAGGGCCACGGCCCGATGGCCTACTACGCGGTGCTCGCCGCCAAGGGGTTCGTCGACCCGGTGGAGCTGTACCAGTTCGGCACGTTCCACTCCCAGCTGGGACACCACCCGGACCGGCTCAGGATCCCCGGAGTCGAGATCTCCAGTGGCTCGCTCGGGCACGGGCTGCCCCTGGCCATCGGTTCCGCGCTGGCGTTCCGGGCCCGTGGCCTCGCCGACCCCACGTTCTGGGTCCTGCTCGGCGACGGCGAGCTGGACGAGGGCTCCAACGCGGAGGCGATCGCCTTCGCGGGCCGGCAGAACCTGGACAGCCTGCACGTCGTCGTGGTCGACAACCACTCGGCCAGCCTCGGCTGGCCCGGGGGCGTGGAGGCGCGCTTCGCCCTGGAGAACTGGTCCACCGCGCGGGTGGACGGCAGGAACCACGACGAGCTGTACGCGGCGTACCGGGCGCCGCACCCGGGGCAGCCCCGGCTGGTGGTGGCGGACGTCGGAAGCGCCGCCGACCGCCGGGCCGGTGGGCAGCGGAGCGCTGCCGGCGGCACGTCGACCGACGGAGGGAGCTGAGTCATGGCCGGTGTCATGCGGGAACGGTTCGTGGCGGTGGCGGGGGCCCTGCTCGACGAGCGGCCCGACCTCGCCGTACTCACCGCGGACCTCAGCTCGGAGATGTTCGCCCCCGCCCGGCGGCGGCACCCGGACCGGGTGGTCAACGTCGGCATCCGCGAGCAGCTGCTCGTCGGCGTGGCCGGGGGCATGTCGCTGGCGGGGATGCGCCCCATCGCGCACAGCTTCGCCCCGTTCCTCGTCGAGCGGCCCTTCGAGCAGATCAAGCTCGACCTGAACCACCAGGGGGTGGGGGCGATCCTGGTCAGCGCGGGCGCCTCGTACGACATCGCCAGCGGCGGCCGTACCCACCAGGCCCCGGCCGACGTGGCGCTGCTGAACACCCTGCCGGACTGGACGGTGCACGTGCCCGGCCACGCGGACGAGGTCGAGCGGCAGCTGCGCCGCGCCGCCGCCGGCCGGGACCTGGTCTACCTCCGGCTGTCGAACCAGTCCAACCGGCAGGCGTACGACGACGACGGCGCCCCCGGCTTCCGTACCCTGCGCCGGGGCACCCGGGGAACCGTGGTCGCCGTGGGACCGCTGTGCGACACCGTCCTCGCCGCGACCGAGGGCCTGGACGTCACCGTGCTGTACGCGGCCACCCTCCGTCCGTTCGACGCGGCGGCCGTGCGGCACGCGGTGGCCGGCCAGCGGGAGGTCGCTGTGGCCGTGGTGGAGCCGCTGCTGGAGGGCACCTCGGCGGGGGAGCTGACGCGGGCCCTCGCGGACGTGCCGAGCCGGATCCTGTCGGTCGGGGTCGCCCGGGAGGAGTTGCGCGCGTACGGCACCGCCACCCAGCACGCGATCGCGCACGGTCTCGACGCGGCCGGCGTGCGCCGTCGCCTCGGCGCGTTCCTCGCCCCCGCCGGCTGACCCCGCCCGGGGGCGGCGGAGTCAACCGAGGTGGCGCTCGATCTCGGCCAGCTCCTCGGCACCGAGGTCGAGGTTGTCCAGGGCGGCGACGTTCGCCTCCAGCTGCGGCACGCTGCTCGCCCCGATGATCAGGCTGGTCATCCGCGGGTCGCGCAGCGCCCAGGCGAGCGCGAGCTGCGCCAGCGACTGGCCGCGCCGCTCGGCGATCGCGCCGAGCGCCCGGATGGTGGCCATCCTCTCCTCGCCGAGGTCGCTCTCGTCGAGGAAGACGCTGGTGCGTACCCGGGAGTCCGCCGGGATGCCACCCAGGTAGCGGTCGGTGAGCAGCCCCTGGGCGAGCGGACTGTAGGCGATGCAGCCCGCGCCGACGCGCTCCAGCGTGTCCAGCAGGCCGTCGTCCTCCGTCCAGCGGTTGAGCATCGAGTACGACGGCTGGTTGATCAGCAGCGGCGTACCCAGGTCGCGCAGGATCGCCGCGGCCCGCGCGGTCTGCTCGGAGTCGTAGTTGGAGACGCCGACGTAGCGCGCCTTGCCGGAGCGGACGGCGGCGTCGAGGGCGCCCATCGTCTCCTCCAGCGGGGTGTCCGGGTCGAAGCGGTGCGAGTAGAAGACGTCGACGTGGTCCAGCCCGAGGCGGCGCAGCGACTGGTCCAGCGAGGAGAGCAGGTACTTCCGGGAACCCCACTCCCCGTACGGGCCGGGCCACATCAGGTAGCCGGCCTTGGTGGAGACGACCAGCTCGTCGCGGTACGGCTTCAGGTCGGTGCCGAGGATCCGGCCGAAGTTCTCCTCCGCGGCGCCCGGCGGCGGCCCGTAGTTGTTGGCCAGGTCGAAGTGCGTCACGCCGAGGTCGAAGGCGCGCCGGACGATGTTCCGCTGCCGCTCGAACGGCCGGTCCGGGCCGAAGTTGTGCCAAAGCCCGAGCGAGATCGCCGGCAGCCGCAGCCCGCTGCGTCCGCTGCGCCGGTAGGTCATCTGGTCGTAGCGCTGGTCCGCGGCGAGATACGTCACGAGCGAGACCATATCTCCGCCGGCACCGGCCGCGCGCGGCGATCCGGCCTGCCGCGACGGGCGCCGGGGTAGTTTCGGGACCATGCGTTTCGTCCAGCTCGACACCCCGAAGCCCCTGTCCAAGATCGGCCTCGGCACCTGGCAGTTCGGGTCCCGGGAGTGGGGCTACGGTCCCGAGTACGAGCGCCGGGCCGCCGACATCGTCCGGCGCGCCGTCGAGCTCGGCATCACCGTCTTCGACACCGCCGAGCTGTACGGCTTCGGCCGCAGCGAGCGGATCCTCGGCGAGGCGCTCGGCGACGACCGGCCGAAGGTGGTGCTCGCCACCAAGATCTTCCCGATCCTGCCGGTCGCCCCGGTGGTGCAGCAGCGGGCGGTCGCCTCGGCCGCCCGGCTCGGCGTCACCCACCTCGACCTCTACCAGGTGCACCAGGCCAACCCGCTGGTCGCCGACCACACCACCATGCGCGGCATGCGCGCGTTGCAGGACGTCGGGCTGGTCGGCGAGGTCGGCGTCAGCAACTACGGCCTGCGCCGCTGGCAGGTGGCCGAGGCGGCGCTCGGCCGGCGGGTGCTGAGCAACCAGGTCCGCTACAGCATGCTCGACCGCGGGCCCGAGCACGACCTGCTGCCGTACGCGAAGCAGGCCGGCCGCGTCGTCGTCGCGTACAGCCCGCTGGCCCAGGGCTTCCTCTCCGGCCGGTACGACGCGAAGAACCCGCCGAGCGGGGCGGTGCGCCGGGCCAACCCGTACTTCCTGCCGGAGAACCTGGAGCGCGGCGCGACGCTGATCGACACGCTGCGCCAGGTGGCCGACGCGCACGACGCCACGCCCAGCCAGATCGCCCTGGCCTACCTGCTGCGGCACCCGAACGTGCTGGCCATCCCCGGCGCCTCCGGCGTGGAGCAGGTCGAACGCAACGCCGCCGCCGCCGAGATCGACCTGGCCGACGACGAGCACGCCGCGCTCGCCCGGGCCGCCAGGGAGTTCCGCCCGGTCACCGGGCTGGCGGCGGCGCCCCGCCTGCTCCGGGCCCGGGTCGGACGCTGACCCGAGCGGCGTCCCCCGAGCCGCGTGCGGAGCCGGGTCGCCGCCGAGTTGGCCGTGCCGGCGTCGTCGCCTGCCGGCCGCGCCGGGCGTCGTCGCGCGGAACTTCGGCCGGGTCGCCGATCTCCCCGACGCGGGGGAGTCGGCGCGGGGCGGGACGGGGACAGAATGGGCGGGTGAAACCCGGCCCGGTCCTCGCCCCGCTGGTGGCCGGCAGCACCTGGCGGCGCGGCGTGTTCCTGCTGCTCGGCGGGGTGCTCGTGCTGCCGTACGTGCTGTTGGCGGCGGCGTTCGCCCAGATGCTGACCCGCTCGGACGCGCCCCGGCCGCTGGTGCTGGCCCTGCTCGCCGTCTCGGCGACCATCGCGGCGGTCCCGGTCTTCCTCGACGGCCCCCGGGCGTTGGAGATCGCCGCCGCGCGTGCCCTGCTCGGCGTCGACCTGCCGGACCCGGCGCCCGGGCACGCCGCCGACCGGGAGACCCGGCTGCGCTCGGCGCTCTGGATCGGGCTGCACCTGGTCAGCGGCGGGCTCGTGGTGGCCGCCCTGTTCAGCGCCGTGCCGATGGCGCTGGCCTTCATCGGGCAGCACTTCGGCCTCGACACCGGGATGACCGGCGGCGACCGGTTCGGGCCGTTCGACGGGCGGGACACCGGCTGGCTGACCCTCACCGCGATCGTCGTGCTGGTGGCGTTCGGCTACGCGGTGGCCGGGCTGGGCGCGTTGGCGGTGTCGATGGCGCCGGTGCTGCTCGGCCCGGCCCAGGCGGAACGGATCGCCGCCCTGGAGGCGCGCACCACCCGTCTCGCGGAGCGCAACCGGTTGGCCCGGGAGCTGCACGACTCGGTGGGCCACGCCCTCACCGTCGCCACCCTCCAGGCCGGCGCCGCCCGCGAGCTGCTCGACCGGGACCCGGAGTTCGTCCGGCGCGCGCTGGGCGCGATCGAGGAGGCGGGGCGGACCGCCATGGACGACCTGGACCACGTGCTGGGACTGCTCCGCGAGCCCGACGGCCGGTCGGCCGCGCCGGCGCCGCAGCGTACGCTCGCCGACCTGGACCGGCTGGTGGCCGACACCCGGGCGGCCGGCCTGCCGGTCGACGCCCGGCGCGGCGGGGACCCGGCCGACCTGCCGGCGGCGGTCTCCCGGGAGGGCTACCGGATCGTCCAGGAGGGGCTGACCAACGCGGCCCGGCACGGCCGGGGCCCGGTCACGCTGCGCCTCGACGTGCACGCCGACGCGCTGGAGCTGGAACTGGACAACGCGGTGGGCCGGAGCCGCCGCGCCGACCCGGGGCGGGGCGGCCGGGGCCTGGACGGGATGCGGGAGCGGGTGCTGCTGCTCGGCGGCCGGCTGACCGTCGGGCCGGACGGCGACCGCTGGCGCATCCGGGTGCGACTGCCGTTCGAGGGGGCCCGATGACGACCGGAACCGCGCCGAGCACCGGCGTGCTGATCGTCGACGACGACGAGCTGATCCGGGTCGGGCTGCGGGCGATCCTCGACGCCCAGCCCGACCTGCGGGTGCTCGGCGAGGCCACCGACGGCGCGGAGGTGCCGCCGCTGGTCGCCCGGCTCCGCCCCCGGGTGGTGCTGATGGACGTGCGGATGCCCGGCATCGACGGCATCCAGGCCACCCGGCGACTGCTCGCCACCTCGGCCGACCCGCCGCGGGTGCTGGTGGTCACCACGTTCGCCAACGACGAGTACGTCTACGACGCGCTCCGGGCCGGGGCCAGCGGGTTCCTGCTCAAGCGGGCCCGGCCCGCCGAGGTGGTGGAGGCGGTCCGGGTGGTGGCCAGGGGCGAGTCGCTGCTCTTCCCCGCCGCGATCCGGCGTCTCGCCGGGGCGTACGGGGCGCGGGGTGCCGACCGGCTGGCCGCCGCCCGGCTCACCGACCGGGAGGCCGAGGTGCTCCGGCTGATGACCACCGGACTGTCCAACCCGGAGATCGCCGCGCGCCTGGTGGTCGGGGTGGAGACCGTGAAGACCCACGTCGGCAACGTGCTCGCCAAGCTCGGCGTGCGCGACCGCACCCAGGCGGTGATCGCGGCGTACGAGTCAGGGTTCGTCACCCCGTCGGGCTGAGCGTTCCCTCCCGCGGGGGAGCCGGTTCACCGCCGCCCGGGAGGGCGTACGCGGGTCGTCGGCCGAGGCTGGGAAGCATGACGACGACCACCGCTCCCACCCGCCGCCCGGCCCCCGACCGGCCCGACCGGCTCGCCCCGCTCGCCGCCGGCTGGCTCGGTCTCTGGGGCCTGCTCGCCCTGGTCAGCGCCGTCACCGGCGCCGGCTACCCGTTCGGGGCGAACGATCCGCACGGCGGCGAGGTCAACCTGCTCCGGCTGGTCCCGACCGACGTCGGGCCGCCCCTGTTCGCCGTGCTGCTGCTCGGCGCCGCGGTGACCGCGCTCGCCATGACCGGCCCGGTACGCCGGCCGGCCCGGCCGCTGCGCACCCTGCTGCCGGCGTACGCCTGGGCGGTCGCCTTCCTGCTCGCCGTCGTCGTGCCGGACGTGGGGGTGCTGACCATCCTCGGCTACGCCCCGATCCTGATCGTCGGCGCGCCGTTCGGCTGGCCGCCGGTGGAGTACGCCGACGTGTTCACCTGGGCGCTGTCCGCCCGGTTCGCGGCCGTGGTGGGCGGGGTGCTGCTGGCCGGGGCGGTGCTGCGCTGGCAGCGGCGCACCGTCGACGCCTGCCCGGCGTGCGGGCGCGACGGCACCGACCGCGGCTGGACCACGCCCGCCTCGGCCGCCCGGTGGGGGCGCGTGGCGGCCTGGACGGCGGCCACCATCCCCGGCCTGTACGCGGTCACCCGGCTCGCCTGGGCGGTCGGCGTCCCGCTCGGCATCGAGCGGTCGTTCCTCGACGAGATGCGCGGGTCCGGCTTGGTCTGGGCGGGTGCCGGGCTGGGCGGCTTCGCCCTGGTGGGCGCGGTACTCACCCTCGGGCTGGTGCACCGGTGGGGGGAGCGGTTCCCGCGCTGGACGGTCGGCCTGGCGGGGCGGCCGGTGCCGGTCGGGCTGGCCGTCGTACCGGCGACCCTGGTCGCGGTGGCGGTCACCGCGGCGAGCCTCGGCCTGCTCGCCAGCCCCGACTTCTGGGACTTCTCCGACGGGCTCAGCCTCGCCACCGCGCCGATGCTGCTCTGGCCGATCTGGGGCGTGGCGCTCGGCGCCGCCACGTACGCGTACCACCTGCGCCGCCGGGGCGGCTGCCGGCGCTGCGGGCGCGGCTGAGCCGTCCCGCCGGCGGGGTGCCCGGTCGACGGACCGGGCGTCCCCGCTTCCGTGAGCTAGCGTTGGTCGGGTGACTGCGCCTTCCCCGGTTATCCCGGCCCCACCGGCCGACCTGCCGCGCACGCTCGGTCAGCTGCGGGCGGCCGGCCACGCGTACCGCACGGTCAAACAGGAACTCCGCGACAACCTGCTGGCCCGGATGCGGTCCGGCGCCGACCGCTTCCCCGGCATCGTCGGCTACGACGACACGGTGCTGCCCGAGGTCGAGCGGGCCCTGCTCGCCGGGCACGACATGGTGCTGCTCGGCGAGCGGGGGCAGGGCAAGACCCGGCTGATCCGCTCCCTGGTCGGCCTGCTCGACGAGTGGACCCCGGTGATCGCCGGCTCCGTGCTCAACGAGCACCCGCTGCACCCGCTCACCCCGGGCTCGCGGGCGCTGGTCGCCGAGGCCGGCGACGACCTGCCGGTCGGGTGGCTGCACCGCTCGATGCGCTACGGCGAGAAGCTGGCCACCCCCGACACCAGCGTCGGCGACCTGATCGGCGACGTCGACCCGATCCGGATCGCCGAGGGGCGCACCCTCGGCGACCCGGAGACCATCCACTTCGGTCTGGTCCCGCGCACCAACCGGGGCGTCTTCGCCGTCAACGAGCTGCCCGACCTGGCCGAGCGGATCCAGGTGGCGCTGCTCAACGTCCTGGAGGAGCGGGACATCCAGGTCCGCGGCTACCAGCTGCGGCTGCCCCTGGACCTCTTCCTGGTGGCCAGCGCCAACCCGGAGGACTACACCAACCGGGGCCGGATCATCACCCCGCTCAAGGACCGCTTCGGCGCCGAGGTCCGCACCCACTACCCGCTCGAACTCGACCTGGAGCTGGCCCTGATCCGGCAGGAGGCCGACCTGGTCGCCGAGGTGCCGGAGCACGTGCTGGAGGTCCTCGCGCGGTTCGCCCGCGCGGTGCGTGAGTCGCCGTCGGTGGACCCGCGTTCCGGGGTCTCGGCCCGGTTCGCCATCGCCGCCGCGGAGACCGTCGCCGCCGCCGCGCTGCGCCGCGCCGGCCTGCTCGTCGCCGCCGAGCGGCCCGCAGGGGTACGCCCGGAGGCGCCGGTCGCCCGCGTCGGCGACGCGGTGTCGGTGACGAGCACGCTGCGCGGCAAGGTGGAGTTCGAGAGCGGCGAGGAGGGGCGCGAGGTGGAGATCCTCGGCCACCTGCTGCGGGCCGCGACCGCCGAGACGTTCCGGGCCCGGCTGGCCGGGTTGGACCTCTCCGGCTTCACCGCCCTGGTCGACGAGGACGCGGTGGTCGAGACCGGCGAGCTGGTCGGCTCCGCCGAGCTGCTGCGTCAGGTGGGTACGGTCCCCGGTCTGGCCAAGGCGCTGGACCGGCTCGGGCTGGGCGACGCGCCCAGCCCGGAGCAGGCGGCGGCCGGCGTGGAGTTCGTCCTGGAAGGGCTGCACCTGACCCGCCGGCTCGGCAAGGACGTCACCGACTCCGGCCGGACCCGCTACGGCGGCCGGGCCTGATCATGGCCGGCAACCGGTTCCGGTACGGGCAGTGGCGGGGCGGCCCCGACCCGCTCGCGCCCCCGTACGACGTGCGGGGCGCGGTGGACGCGGTCGGCACCGAGGTGCTGGCCGGCGGCAGCCTGCGGGAGGCGCTGCGGGACCTGCTGCGCCGGGGTCCCCGGGGCGGTGGCGGCCTCGACGACCTTGCCGCCCGGGCCCGGCGGCTGCGCCGGGAGGCGTTGCGCCGGGGCGACCTGGACGGGGCGGTGACCCGGTCGCGGGCCCTGCTCGACCAGGCGCTCGCCGCCGAACGGGACGAGCTGCGGGGGCGCGACGACGACGCCGCGCGGTTCGCCGAGGCGGTGCTGGACAACCTGCCCCGCTCGACGGCCCGCGCCGTCGAGGAGCTGGCCGGCTACCGCTGGGCCAGCGAGGAGGCCCGCGGGACGTACCAGCGGATCCTCGACGGGCTGCGCGACGACGTGCTCGGCCAGCGCTTCGCGGGGCTGCGGGACGCGGTGCGCGCCTCGGCGGACCCGGCCGCGCAGCGGCGGCTGGCCGCGATGATGCGCGACCTGAACGACCTGCTGGCCCGGCACGCCCGCTCGGAGGACACCACCGACGCCTTCGCCGAGTTCATCCGCCGGCACGGCGAGTTCTTCCCGGAGCACCCGGCGGACGTCGACGAGCTGGTCGACGTGCTGGCCCGGCGGTCGGCCGCCGGGGAGCGGCTGATGCGCTCGCTGTCGGAGCCGCAGCGCGCGGAGCTGGCCGGCCTGATGCGGCAGTCGCTCGGCGACCGGCTCGCCGGCGAGCTGGCGGCGCTGGACGCCAACCTCCGCGCGCTCCGCCCCGACCTGCACCAGGGCCGGGCCGAGCGGGTGCGCGGCGACCAGCCGCTCGGCTACGGCGAGGCGGCCGGCGCGCTCGGCGAGATCGCCGAGCTGGACGAGCTGCTCGACCAGCTCGACCAGGAGCATCCGGGGGCGACCCTGGACGACGTCGACGTCGACGCGGTGGCCCGGACGCTGGGCCGCGACGCCGCCGACGACGTACGCCGGCTGCGCGAGCTGGAGCGGGAGCTGCGCCGGCAGGGCTGGGTGAGCCGGGACGCCGAGGGGCTGACCCTGAGCCCGAAGGCGCTGCGCCGGCTCGGCGGCACCGCCCTGCGGCGGGTCTTCGCCGACCTGACGGCCGGGCCGCGCGGCCAGCACGACCTGCGCTCGGCGGGCGCCGCCGGCGAGGTCAGTGGCGGCTCACGCCCCTGGGAGTACGGCGACGAGCAGCCCCTGGACGTGGTCCGGACGCTGACCAGGGCGGTCGGCCGCACCGGGACGGGCCTGCCGGTGCGGCTCGCCGTCGAGGACTTCGAGGTGGTGGAGACCGAGCGACGCGCGGCGGCGGCGGTGGCCCTCTGCGTCGACCTCTCCTACTCGATGATCTCGCAGGGCCGGTGGGGCCCGATGAAGCAGACCGCGTTGGCGCTGGCGCACCTGATGGCCACGCGGTTCCCGCAGGACGCCCTCCAGATCATCGGCTTCGGCCGGCAGGCGCTGCCCCTGACCCAGCAGGAGCTGGCCGCCGTCGAGCCGGACATGCAGCAGGGCACCAACCTCCAGCACGCGCTGCGGCTGGCCGCCCGGCACCTGCGGCGGCACCCGGACGCCGAGCCGGTGGTGCTGGTGGTGACCGACGGGGAGCCGACCGCCCACCTGGACCCGGAGGACGGGGAGGCGCTGTTCCACTGGCCGCCGCTGCCGGAGACGATCGAGGCGACCGTCCGCGAGGTGGACCGCCTGACCCGCTACGGCGCCACGCTCAACCTCTTCATGCTCGGCGACGACGACGGCCTGCGCCGCTTCGTCGACGCCGTGGCGCGGCGCTCGAAGGGGCGCATGTTCACCCCCGACCTGGAGGACCTCGGCGAGTACGTGGTCTCCGACTACCTGCGCTCCCGGCAGTCCCGCCGCCGGTGACCCGGGCCCACCCCGGAGCCGCACGCGCGCGTCCACACTGCCGAGGCAGTGGCGCGGCTCCGCATGCTCCGCGCCCGGTGACGCGGCGAGGGGGCGGTCAGTCGACGACCCGGACGTCCTTCCAGAAGGCCACCCGGTCGCGGACCATCTCGGCCTCCGGCTTCGGCGCGGGGTAGTACCAGACCGCGTCGGCGCTGGTCCGGCCGTCGTGTTCCAGGCTGTAGTAGGACGCGGTCCCCTTCCACGGGCAGACGGTGTGCGTGTCGGACTCGCGGAGGACGTCGTCGCGCAGGGCCGCGCGCGGGAAGTAGTGGTTCCCCTCCACCAGCACGGTGTCGTCGCTCTCGGCCACCACCAGGTCGTTCCACAAGGCTCTCGGCATGGCTCCACGCTATGCCGGTCGGTCCGGGTCGGCCAGTCGCCCGGCCGCGACGCGGGCGCGCCCGTGGACGTCCCACGCGGCGGGCTTCGCGGCGCGTACAGTGACCGCATGTGTGCGGTCCGTGTGGATCATCATCCGGTCGACCACGAGGGTGCGGTGGCCCAGCTGAGACGGTCGTACGCGGCGGTGCCCGCGGGCGAACCCGTCCGGCTGGCCAAGCGCACGTCCAATTTGTTCCGTCCCCGGGCCGCCCCGCGCACACCGGGCCTGGACGTCAGCGGGCTCACCGGGGTGCTCGCCGTGGACCCGGTCGCCGGCACGGCCGACGTGCAGGGCATGTGCACCTACGAGGACCTGGTCGACGCGACCCTGCCGCACGGGCTGATGCCGCTGGTGGTGCCGCAGCTGCGCACCATCACCCTCGGCGGGGCGGTGACCGGGCTCGGCATCGAGTCGACCTCGTTCCGCAACGGCCTGCCGCACGAGTCCGTGGTCGAGCTGGACGTGCTCACCGGGGCCGGCGCGATCGTCACCGCCCGGGCGGAGGGGGAGCACGCCGACCTCTTCGCGGCGTTCCCCAACTCGCTGGGCAGCCTCGGCTACGCCACCCGGCTGCGCATCCAGCTCCAGCCGGTACGCCGGTTCGTGGCCCTGCGCAACGTCCGGTTCACCCGGCTGGAGGCCCTCACCGACGCGCTCGCCGAGGTCACCGCGACCCGTTCCTGGGCCGGGGCGGCGGTGGACGCCATGGACGGGGTGATGTTCAGCCCCGGCGAGGCCTACCTCGTGCTCGGCACCTTCACCGACGACGCGTCGGGCGTCAGCGACTACACGGGCCAGGACATCTACTACCGGTCGCTGCGCCGGCGCACGCGCGACGCCCTTACCGCGTACGACTATCTCTGGCGCTGGGACACCGACTGGTTCTGGTGTTCCGCGGCCTTCGGCGTGCAGCACCCGGTGCTCCGGCGGGTCTGGCCGGCGCGGTGGCGGCGCAGCGACGTCTACCACCGGCTGGTCCGGTTGGAGCACCGGCACGGCGTGGCCGCCCGGATCGACCGGCTGCGCGGCCAGCCGGCGCGGGAACGGGTCGTGCAGGACGTGGAGATCCCGCTGGAGCGGACGGCGGAGTTCCTGCGCTGGTTCGCCGCCGACGTCGGGATGACCCCGGTCTGGCTCTGCCCGTTGCGGCTGCGTGAACCGGCCGGCCCGGGGTCGGCCCGGGCCTGGCCACTGTATCCGCTCCAGGCCGGACAGAACTACGTGAACATCGGCTTCTGGGGCAGCGTGCCGATCGCGGAGGGCGCCGCCGACGGCGACGTCAACCGGGCGATCGAGCGCAGGGTGTCGGAGTCGGGCGGGCACAAGTCGCTCTACTCCGACGCGTACTACGACCGGGAATCCTTCGACCGGCTCTACGGCGGCGCGACGTGGCGCGCGGTGAGGGACCGCTACGACCCGGAGCACCGGCTCACCGGACTGTACGAGAAGGCGGTAGCACGAGCATGAGCCTGACCGAACGAGACCAGGGGGCGGCGAGCGTCCCCGCCACCCCGCCGGCGGGGGGCCGGCGTCCGGGCCCGACCGTGGCGGACGTCGTCCGCGCGTTGACCACCGGGGCCCTCCCGGTGCGGGTCACCGGGTACGACGGCAGCGCCGTGGGCCCGGCCGACGCCGGGATCACCCTGTCGATCCGCTCCGAGCGGGGCCTGACCTACCTGCTCACCGCCCCGGGCGACCTCGGCATGGCCCGGGCGTACGTCGGCGGCGACCTGGCGTTGCGGGGGGTGCACCCGGGCGACCCGTACGAGGCGCTGCGGGTGCTCAAGGACGAGCTGCGGCTGCGTACGCCGTCGCTGGCCGAGGGGCTGGCCCTGGTGCGCGGGCTGGGCTGGGAGCGGCTGGTGCCGCCCCCGCCCCCGCCGCAGGAGGCGCAGCCGCGCTGGAAGCGCCTGGTGAACGGGCTGCGGCACTCCCGGGGCCGGGACAGCACCGCGATCTCGCACCACTACGACGTCTCGAACGCCTTCTACGAGAAGGTGCTCGGCCCGTCGATGACGTACACCTGCGCGCTCTTCCGCTCGCCCGACGACACGCTGGAGCAGGCCCAGGCGGCCAAGTACGACCTGGTGGCGCAGAAGCTGGCGCTCGGGGCCGGGATGCGGCTGCTCGACGTGGGCTGCGGGTGGGGCGGCATGGTCCGGCACGCGGCCCGCGAGTACGGCGTCAAGGCGCTCGGGGTGACCCTGTCCCGGGCGCAGGCCGAGTGGGCCCGGGCGGCGATCGAACGGGAGGGGCTGACCGGCCTCGCCGAGGTGCGCCACCTCGACTACCGGGACGCGCCGCGCGAGCAGTTCGACGCGATCTCCTCGATCGGCCTGACCGAGCACATCGGGGTGCGCAACTATCCGGTCTACTTCGCCGCCCTGTCCGACCGGCTGCGGCCCGACGGCCGGCTGCTCAACCACTGCATCACGCGGGCCGACAACCGCGCGCCGCACCGCTCCGGGGCGTTCATCGACCGGTACGTCTTCCCGGACGGGGAGCTGGCCGGCCCGGGGCGCGTGATCAGTGAGATCCACGACGTCGGGCTGGAGGTGCGGCACGAGGAGAACCTGCGCTCGCACTACGCGCTGACGCTGGCCGGCTGGTGCCGCAACCTCGCGGCGCACTGGGACGCCTGTGTCGCCGAGGTGGGGCCGGGCACGGCCCGGGTGTGGGGCCTCTACATGGCCGGGTCCCGGTTGGCGTTCGAGCGCAACGGCATCCAGCTGCACCAGGTGCTCGCCACCCGCAACGGCCCGGAGGGGGCGAGCGACTACCCGCTGCGCCCCGACTGGCTGGCCTGATCCGCCCTCGACAGCCGCGCCGTCCCCCCGGCGCGGCTCGCCGTGGCCGCTGTCCGAAGGGGAAAGACCGTGACTGAACCGATGAGGCTGCCCGTCCGCCTCGCCGCGCCGGCCGGGGCCGTCCGCCGCGCCCTGACCGACCCGGCCGAGCTGCGCGGGTGGCTCGCCGAGCACGCCGAGGTCGAGCTGCCGCGACGGTACGAGTTCTGGGGGCGCCACACTCCCGAGGGCGACGCCCCGCACCAGCGGCTGCTGCACGTCGACGACGAGACGCTGCGCTTCGGTTGGCTGCTCGACGGGGTGGAGACCACCACCGAGTTCGCCCTGCGCGCCGAGGGCCCCGACACCACGGTGCTGACGCTGAGCCAGAGCCACTTCGACTTTGCAGAGGCGATGGACGGCAGCACGATCCGCGGCGTGCTCCAGACGTACTGGAGCCTGTCGCTCGCCAACCTCGGGGCGCACCTGGAGGGCCGCCCGCTGCTGCCGAAGGTCGACTTCACCTCCGCCGACCTGCGCGGCGAGCTGCTGATCGACGCGCCGACGGCGAGGGTGTTCGAGTCGCTGACCGACTCCGGGCAGGCCAGTGCCTGGTTCGGCTACCCGATCGGCATCGAGCCCTGGGTCGGCGGCCGGTACGCCATGGGCGGCTTCGAGTCCGGCTACGCGGCCAGGGTCGTCGACCTGGAGCCGGGCCGGAAGCTGTCGGTGGACTGGGGGCCGACGGGCGTCAGCACCTGGGAGCTGGCCGAGTCGCAGGGGAAGACGAAGCTGACCTTCGCGCAGTCCGGCTTCGACGAGCAGAACCCGCCGTACGGGGCCTGGGCCGGGTCGGTCTCGGGGCTGGCCGAGCTGCGCCGCTTCCACGAGATGAAGGACTGGCAGCCGATCTGGCTGCCGGCGCAGGTGCCGGGCCTGGAGCAGCCGGAGGCCACCGAGGCGACGGGCTGACGTCGACGCGCTCCCGCAAGATCCTCTACAGTCGACGGATCTCGGGCGAGGGGGCGGCGATGAGGATCGGCATCAACACCTGGGCGTGGGTGGCGCCGCTGACCGACGACGACCTCGCCCGGCTCGCGCCCCGGATCAGGGCGTGGGGCTTCGACGCCGTCGAGCTGCCGGTCCAGGCGCCCGGGGACTGGGACCCGGTGCGGGCCGGCGAGCTGCTCGCCGGGCTGGGCCTGGCGCCCGCCATCTGCGCCGGCCTGCTGCCCGAGCACGACCTGCTGGCCGACGACGACGAGGTCGTACGCCGTACGACCGACTTCGTGCGGTACTGCCTGCGGGCCGCGACCCAGGTGGGGGCCGCTGTCGTGGCCGGCCCGCTCTACGCCCCGGCCGGCCGGAGGTGGCCGCTCGACCCCGACGCCCGGCGCGCCGCCACCGCGCGGCTGGTGGAGCGGCTCCGGCCGCTGGCCGACGAGGCCGCCGGGCGGGGCGTGACGATCGCGCTCGAACCGCTCAACCGGTACGAGACCAGCCTGATCAACACCGTCGACCAGGCGCTGGAGGTGGTCGACGGCGTCGCCGGCCTCGGGATCGCGCTGGACACCTTCCACCTGAACATCGAGGAACGCGACCTGCCCGCCGCCATCCGGGCCGCCGGCGACCGCCTCGTCCACGTGCAGGTCTGCGGAAACGACCGGGGCGTGCCCGGCGGGGACCACCTCGACTGGTCGGCGATGCTGGCCGCCCTGGCGGACCTCGGCTACTCCGGCCAGCTGAGCATCGAGTCGTTCACCGCGCCGGCCCTGGCCGTGCCGATGTCCGTGTGGCGGCCCCTCGCCGCGGACCCCGACACCCTCGCCGTCGAGGGGCTGGCCTTCCTGCGCGCGAGCTCGGCCGGCTGACGGGTCCGCGCGACGCCGCGCGATTCGGGTGGTGATTGTCGGCCCCCCAGTGGGTACTGCGGAGCGATGTTCTTCATCTTCGGGCTCCGCACCAAGGTCAGTCAGTCCGGCGTGGCCCAGCAGGTCTGCCGCAACTGCCACAACCACGCCGCGCAGGTGATCACCCGGCGGTCCACGCGGTTCACCCTCTTCTTCGTCCCGATCATCCCGATCCGCACCCGCTACGTGCAGCAGTGCACCTTCTGCGGCGCCCAGTACGACATCTCCCGGTCCGAGGCCGGCCGCCTCCCGGTCGGCTGAGCCGACCGATGGCCCGTTTCCTCTGCTGGCTGATCGGCCGGCAGCCCGCCCCGGCGCCCGTGCACACCGTCTCCCGGCCACCCTGCACCCCCGGGCGTCGCCGCCGTCGGCGCGACCGCCGACCGCTGGCCGGCACCGCCCTGCCCCGCTCGCCCTGGAACCGCTCCGCCGGCCGGTGACCGCCCTGTGATCGCCGGCCGCTCGGTCGGCGTGCGGGCCCGTGTGAGGATGTGCCCGTGTCGTATCCCCCTCCCGCGTCGTACCCGCCGGTGCCCGGCGCCGTGACGCCCCTGGTGTACCCCCACCCCATCGCGCCCCCGCCGGGCTACGCGGTGCTCGTCGTCACCGTGAACCGTGGGCCGTACCTGGTGCCCGCCCCGACCACGAGCAGGCTCAAGGTCGACGGCCAGCAGGTGCCGATCCCCGGCGAGGGCACCTGGTACGTGGTGATCTCCGCCGGCCCGCACGACGTCCGTTACACCGACTTCATGGGCCTCCCGCTGATCACCACGGCGCTGGTCGCCCACCCCGGCGCGGCGCACCACCTGTCGTTCCGCTTCGGCGGCTGGCGCAACCGCGTCCACGACGCGCACGGCACCGACGTGACGAGGTTCGGGCTCTGGTCGAACTACAGCATCGCGCTGCTCACGTTCGGCGTCATCGGGCTGCTCTGCTGCGGTCTCGTGGTGCCGTTCACCACCCTGCTCTGACCCGGGCACCGTCGACCGGGTGCCGCCGGCCGGGGCGGTGCCCGGCGCGGGCGGCGGTGACCGCCTATCGTGGCGGATCGTGACGAGCAGCGAGGAGCGACTGGCCGCGATCCGTGGGGGCGTGCCGCCGAAGCGGCACAACGCCCGCACCATCGCCGCCCTGACCGGCAACCCGGGCTGCACCCGGCGGGCCGTGCTGGACGGCGCCGGGGTGGACAAGCCGAAGCTGGCTGAGCGGATCGGGTTCCCCGCCCGGTTCGGGCAGTCCCGGTTCGCCATCACCCGGGGCAACGCGTTCGAGGCCCAGGTCAAGGCCGACAACGGGGCGGAGCTGCTCCGGCTGGTCGCCGAGCGGTTGGGCGTACCGGTGCCGGCGGCGGCGAGCTGGACGGATCTCGGCGACGGCGTCGCGGACGACACGGCCGCCCGGCACCGGCGCTCCGCCGAGCTGCTGACCCGCGCCACCTCCGGCGGAGCGGAGGACGCCGCGGCGCTCTTCGACCACCCGCTGCTGGGCCTGGACGTCGCCGGCAGCCGGGTGCACCTGGAACCGGACCTGGTGGCCGCCCGGCTCGCCGGCCGGTTCCACGTGGTGGAGATCAAGTCGTTCCCGGTGGTGGACGGGCAGGCCGACCCGGCCAAGGTGTCGGCCGCCGCGATCCAGGCCGCCGTCTACGTGCTGGCCCTGCGCGAGCTGCTCGCCGCCGCCGGGCACGACCCGGAGCTGGTGTCGCACGACGCGGTGCTGGTCTGCCCCCGCGACTTCGCCAACCAGCCGGTGGCCAGCCTGGTCGACGTACGCAAGCAGCTGCTGGTGCTGCGTCGCCAGCTCGACCGGACGGCCCGGGTGGACGCGCTGCTGGCCGCCGTGCCCGAGGACTTCACCGCCGACCTGACCGCCGAGCCCGCGGCGCTGCTCGCCGCGCTCTCCCGGGTGGAGGCCCGCTACGCGCCGGACTGCCTCGCGGCGTGCGAGCTGGCGTACTTCTGCCGGCACGAGGCGCGCGGCCACACCGGCGCGCTCGGCCGGCCCGTCCGGGAGGCGCTGGGCGGGATCGCCGACGTCGACGAGGTGCTGGCGCTGGCCGCCGGGGAACGCGCGCCGGACCCGGGGCGCGAGGAGGCGGCCGCGCGGCTGCGCGCCGCCGCGCGGCTGCGCGCCGAGGCCCTGGCCGGAACCCCCGCATGAGTACGCCGCCCGCGGCCCACGCCGCACCGGTCCGGGCCCGCCGCACGCCGGGTGGGATCGCGTGAGCACCCTCCGCGCGCTCGCGAAGGCCGAGGCGCTCGCCGCCGGGGTGGCCCGGCCGGTGGCGACCGTCCGGCACCTGCACCTGGCCGAGCGCCCGCTGGTGCTGGTGCCGCTGGCGATGGCCGGCGAGGCGAACGCCCCGCTGGCGGCGATGGTCGGCGACGCCCCGGACGCGGCGCGGCTGCTGATCGTGGCGCAGCCCCGCAACCGCGACCAGCGGTTCGCGTTCGCCGCCGAGCTGGCCGCGATCGTGCTGCCCTACCTGGACGGGTTCCGGGGGGTGTCGGAAGCGGTGCCGGCCGACCGGGGCAGGGACGTGCGGTACCGCCACGCCGACGCCCCGCAGCTGCTGGTGCCGAACCCCGCCGGGATCGCCTTCCTGCGGCTGTTCGGCCGCTCCACCCGCTTCCGCCGTGCCGACGGCGACTATCCGGTGCACCCGGCGGTGCCGGTGCTCGGGCGCTGGCTGACCTTCTTCGCCGAGCGGGCCGAGCATCCCGGCTCGTCGGCGCTGGTGGCGATGACCGACGCGCTGGCCCTGCACTGGGCCACCGGACAGAGTGCGGTGGAGGACCTGCACCTGCCGGCGCTGCTCGGCTGGATCGACCCGCCGACCGGGCTCACCGGCGTCGAGGCGGCGGCCCGGGCCGAGGACCCGGAGCGCTGCCCGCCGGCCGGCCCGGCCACCGACCCCGACTTCGACAACCGCCGGCTCGCCCCGGCCGTCGCCGCGTACGCCGCTGCCGAAGGGGACCCGGTGGCGCGCGCCGAGGCGTACGCGGAGCTGGAAAGGCTGCTGCACGACCAGCTCGCGCCCACCTGGGAGCTGGTGTGGCGCGGCGTGGGGCTGTTGCGCGGCCTGGCCCCTGGCGCCCGGGTGGCCGGCCGCTGGGACGGCGACAAGGACGCCTTCACCGGCTACGCGGAGCACGTCGACGCCGGCGGCGCGCCGCAGCCCCGCCGCGACGGGGCGGTCTCCGCCGCCCAGCGGCTGCACCGGCTGGAGCGGGCCCTGACCTCGTACGCCGTGCAGCGCGCCTACGACGACCCGCTGGTGATGGCGGAGCACCGGCTGACCGGCGAGGCGTTCGTCGGCGAGGTGCTCCTGGCGGACCCGAAGCGGGTGGACGACACCGGCAAGCGACCGGTGCTGCGACCCCGCATCCAGCTCGTCACCGCCGAGCCGGTGCTCGTGCCGGTCGGCGCGGCGCTGCACTCGCCGGCCCGGCCGGCGCAGAAGGCCCGGGTGGTCTTCGTGACGCCGGCCGCGGACGGCAGGACCGAGGTGGTGCTGGAGCTCTCCGGCGGGATGGGTCGGGGGCTGACCGCGCCGCCGGGCAGCGTGCCGGAGGTGGGGGAGCGACTCTGCTACACCACCCTGTCGGACGCGTTCATGCCGGCGGGGGCCTTCCCGGCGGTCGAGGAGACGCCGTGGACCCACGGCGGCCCGCCGGCCGCCGCCGCGCCTCCGCCCGGCCCGGAGGGCGCCACCCCGCGACCCGTGCCGGGCGGGACGGGACCCGGGGGCGCCGACGCCGACGAGGAGTGGGCCTGACCCGGGCCACGGTCGCCCGGCTCAGGCGCCGGCGGCGAGCCGGCGGTGGGCGACCGCCGGGGCGTCGGCGGCCGGGACCTCGACGTCGGGGGCCACCCCGGCACCCTCCCAGTTGGTGCCGCTGACCGGGTTGACCGGGCTGGCCACCGGCACGGAGAGGTGCAGGTGCGGGTGCACCTGGAAGCCCGTGCGGGGATGGGCGCCGCCTCCGGTCCGCTCCCCGACGACCGTGGCCCGGCCGTGCTGCTGGAGCGCGTACGCGAGTGACTCGCCGCCGGAGAAGGTCGTCGCGCTGGTGAGCACGGCCAGCGGGCGCTCGCCGCCGAACCGGGCGCCGGGCAGCGGCGCAGGGCTCCAGAACTGCCGGTCCGGCCGGTCGCGCTGGCGCATCGTGTAGAGGTGCGTCGGCCGGTCGAAGAGGTGCCCGCAGACCAGCGCCTCCATCTCCGGGTCGCCGCCGATGGTCTCGCGCAGGTCGAGGACCAGGGCGTCGGCGTCGGCGACCAGGCGCAGCGCGGCGGTCATCGCCGCCCCGGCGAGGGTCGGGGAGAAGAGCGCGGGTTCGATCCGCACCAGGCCGACGTTGCCGCTGAGCCGCTCCACCCGGTGGATGCCGCCCAGGCTGGCGCGGGCCATCCGGGGCAGGTCGTCGGCGAGCGGATCGCCGCCGCCCTCCGGCAGCGGCCGGTCGTGGAACCTGACCCCCAGGTGGCGGTCGCCGTTGAGCGACCGGAGCGTACGGGTGAGCGCCCCGGCGAGCGTCGACCAGGACCGCTCCCGCCGGTGCCGCGCCGCCTCCGCCCGGAGCAGCCCGGCGAGTCGGGCGGCGACGTCCGGCAGGACGTAGTGCTCGTCGACCAGCCGGGCCGTGCGCTCGACGACCTCGGCGATCTCCTCCTGCGTGCCGGGCTCCGCCCGGGTGTCGAGGGTTGTCATGCCGGCAGTAGAGCAGCCGCGTTGACAAAGCGTCAAGAGACGCAGACACTTTCGGCATGACGTCGCCCCCCGCCGGACAGCCGCCCGACGAGCTGCTGGAGGTCACCACCCCGGCCCAGTTCAGGGCGCTCGGGCACCCGCTGCGCCAGCGGCTGCTCTTCGCGCTCGGGCAGCGTCCCGCCACCATCAGCCAGCTCGCGGCGACGCTCGGCGCGGCCAAGGGCAACGTCGGCCACCACCTCAGGGTGCTGCGCGAGGCCGAGATGGTCCGGGTCGTGCACACCCGGCAGGTCCGCGGCGGCACCGAGCAGTACTACCAGCGCAGCGCCCGGCGGATGCGCGTCGCGCCCGGGCACGCCGCCGCGACCGCCGCGATGCTCGGCGCGGTCGCCGAGGAGGTATCCGCCGCCGACGAGCCGCTGCTGCACCTGCGCCACCTGCGCCTCACCGCGGCCCAGGCCGCGCGGCTCGGCGCCGCGCTCAGCGAGCTGGTCGACGACGCCGAGGACGCCGGCGAGGGCGAGCCCCGCCACGGCGTGCTGGTCGCCCTCTACCGGCAGACGCCGGCGCCCGCAGCGGCGCAGAATGAGGCTTGACCCTCACGTAACGGCAGGCTGGAGCCTGGTTGCCGGAAGGGAGGGGACCATGGCCTACACGGTGGGACAGGTGGCGAAGGCGGCCGGCGTGACCGTGCGGACGCTGCACCACTACGACGAGATCGGGCTGCTCTCGCCCGGCGGGCGCAGCGGCACGGGCTACCGGCGCTACGACGACGCGGACCTGCAGCGGTTGCAGCACATCCGCTACTACCGGGAGCTGGGGTTCCCGCTGGAGCAGATCGCCGCGATCCTCGACGACCCGGCGGGCGACCCGGCGGCGCACCTGCGCCGCCAGCACGAGCTGCTGACCGCACGGATCAGGAGGCTCCAGGAGATGGTCGCGGCGATCGAGTTCGCGATGGAGGCGAGCAGGTTGAACATTCCACTCACCCCGCAGGAGCGCTTCGAGGTCTTCGGCGACTTCGACCCGGAGGCGCACGCCGAGGAGGCCGAGCGGCGCTGGGGCGGCAGCGAGGCGTACCGGGAGTCGAACCGGCGCGTGTCCCGCTACACCAGGGAGGACTGGCTGCGGAACAAGGCCGAGAACGAGGACTGGGGGCGGCGCTTCGTCGAGGTGGTCGCCGCCGGCGCGCCGCCGGAGAGCCAGGCGGCGATGGACCTGGCCGAGGAGCACCGGCAGCTGATCAGCCGCTGGTTCTACGAGTGCTCGTACGAGATCCACACCGGGCTGGCCGACATGTACCTGGCGGACGAGCGGTTCGCCGCGTACTTCGAGAGGATCAGGCCGGGATCGGCCGCGTACCTGCGCGACGCGATCCACGCCAACGCGATCACCCGCGCCTGACCGGGCGCGGCGCGCCCGCCTCCCGGAGGTCACCGATGCTCATCGTCGCCGGCAGTCTCTACGTCGATCCGGACCGGCGGGAGGCCTACCTGGCCGACTGCGTGGAGGTGGTCCGGCAGGCGCGCTCCGCGCCGGGCTGCGTCGACTTCGCGATCAGCGCCGACCTGGTGGAGCCGGGCCGGATCAACGTCTACGAGCGCTGGGAGTCCGAGACGCGGCTGCTGGAGTTCCGGGGCGCGGGCCCCGCCGATGAGCAGGCGGTCGCCATCCTCGGGGCGGAGGTGCGGAGGTACCTCATCTCCGCCGTCGAGGCCCCCTGACCGGGCCCGCCCCGCGCCGCCCCGCCCCGTCCCGCGCCGGCGGGCCGGGGCGGCGGTCAGTCCGGCGACAGGCCGGGGGCGAGCCGGCGCAGCGAGGCGAACGTGGGGGCCAGCGCCTCGTACAGCTCGGAGAAGAGCGGCAGCAGGGCGGCGTAGGTGGCGGCGGCGGCCGGGGCGGGGCGGGCGGTCTGCTCGATCCGTACCAGATCGGCGGCGACGTCGACGGAGGGGATCAGCCCGAGCGCCTGCATGCCCAGCAGCGCCGCGCCGAAGCCGGAGCCCTCGTGCCCGGCGGGGAAGCGCACCGGCATGCCGAGCACGTCGGCGAGCATCTGCCGCCACAGCGGGCTGCGGGCGAAGCCGCCGCTGGCCCGGATCTCCAGGACCTCGTTGCCGGCGGCGCGCACCGAGGCCAGCACCAGCGCCAGCTGTTGGCAGACCCCCTCCAACGCGGCCCGCACCAGGTGCGGCCGGCGGTGCCCGGTGGTCAGCCCGACGTACGCGCCGCGCGGCAGCGCGCTCCAGTGCGGGGCGCGCTCGTTGAGCAGGTACGGCAGCATGATCAGGCCGCCGGAGCCGACGGGGGCCCGGGCGGCCACCGCGAGCAGTTCCTCCTCGGCGTGGTCGCCCAGCTCCGGCGCGAGCGCCTCGCCGACCCAGTCCAGCACGATGCCGCCGTTGTTGATCGCCCCGCCGACCACCCAGCGCCGCTCGGTCAGCGCATAGCAGAACACCCCGCCGAGCGGGTCGACCGCGGGGTGCTCCACCATCACCCGCATGGCGCCGCTGGTGCCGACCGTGCAGGCCATCACGCCCGGGGCGACCGCGCCGAGCCCGAGGTTGGCCAGCGGACCGTCCCCGGCGCCGACGACCACCGGCGTGTCCCGGGGCAGCCCGGTCGCCGCCGCGGCCTCGGCGGTGAGGCCGGGCAGCACGGTGGTGGTGGGCACCAGCTCCGGCAACTGCGCCGCGGTGATCCCGGCGACGCCCAGTGCCTCCTCGTCCCAGGAGAGCTGGCGCAGGTCCATCAGCCCGGTGGCGGAGGCGACCGAGTGGTCGGTCACCAGGGCGTCGCAGAGCCGCAGCAGCACCCAGTCCTTGATGCCCACCCAGTACGCGACGCGGCCGAACAGCGCCGGCTCCTGCTCGGCGAACCAGAGCAGCTTGGGCAGCGGAGCCATCGGGTGGACCGGGGTGCCGGTGCGGCGGTGCAGCGCCAGCCCCGACGGGGCCGCGCGCAGCCGCTCGGCCTGCCGGCTGGCCCGCGCGTCCGCCCAGGTGAGCGACGGGGTGAGCGGGTGGCCGTCCGGATCCAGCCCGATCAGGCTGTGCATGGCCGTGCTGAACGACAGCCCGGCGATCGACGGGGGCGTCTCCGCCACCACCGTACGGACCGACTCCAGCACCGCCGCGTAGATGTGCCGGGCGTCCTGTTCGGCGTAGCCGGGCTGGGGCTCGTCGAGCGGGTACCCCACCGAGTGGTGGGCCAGCTGGACACCGTCCACGTCGTACGCCACGGCCTTGGTGCTGGTGGTGCCGATGTCGACGCCGATCACCAGCGGGCGGCGCGGGTCGGCCAACGGTTCCACCCCCTTCGCTGACCCCGGGTGCCGCTGACGTTACCCAGCGCCCGGACGACCCGTGGGGGAACAACCCGTTTGCCGGCGGGGTCTTCCTCGACGCGCGCTCGCGCGGCGAGAATGCGGGAGCAGCCGCGAGCATCCCACGCGTTCGTCCCGACACAGGAGGAGAACCGATGAGGCCAAAGCCGGCGTGCGCGCTGGTCACCGCCCTCGCCACGGTCGTCACCACGGCGGTCGCCGGCGTTCCGCCGGCCGCCGCGCGGCACGGTGACGGCGGCTACTCGGCGGAGATCCGCCGGGCGTCCTACGGCGTCCCGCACATCACCGCCCGCACCTTCGCCAGCCTCGGCTTCGGCGTCGGTCACGTGCAGGCGGAGGACAACATCTGCGTCATCGCGGAGAAGGTCGTCACGGTCAACGCCGAGCGGTCCCGCTACTTCGGAGCGGCGAGCCCCACGGACGCGAACGTCCGCAGCGACCTGTTCTTCCGCAAGGCGATCGACGACGGCACGGCGGAGCGGCTGCTGCGGGGGCCCCGCGACGGCGTGCACTCCCCGTCCGAGGAGGTCCGCGACCAGATCCGTGGCTTCGTCGCCGGCTACAACAGCTATCTGCGCCGCACCGGCGCGGCGAACCTCACCGACCCGGCCTGCCGGGGCAGGCCGTGGGTGCGTCCGCTGACCGAACTGGACATGTGGCGGGCGAGCTGGGCGAGCATGGTCCGGGCCGGCTCGCGGGCGGTGCTCGACGGGATCGTCGCCGCCGCCCCGCCCACGGCCACCGGCCCGGCCGCCGCCCTCGACGCGCCGGGCGCCGCGGCGGTCCTCGCCGCCCGCGACGGCGCGCCCGCCGGCGTCGGCAGCAACGCGTACGGGCTGGGCGCGCGGGCCACCACGCACGGCGGCGGGATGGTGCTGGCCAACCCGCACTTCCCGTGGGAGGGGGCGGAACGCTTCTACCGCATGCACCTGAAGGTTCCCGGCCGCTACGACGTGGAGGGCGCGGCGCTGGTCGGCGACCCGATCATCGAGATCGGGCACAACCGCACGCTCGCCTGGAGCCACACCGTCTCCACCGCCCGGCGCTTCGTCTGGCACCGGCTCGCGCTGGTCCCCGGCGACCCTACCTCCTACTACGTGGACGGCGAGGCCCGGAAGATGACCACCCGCACGGTCACCGTCCGGGTGCCCGCCCCGGGCGGCGGCACCGTGCCGGTCAGCCGGACCTTCCACGACACCCACTTCGGCCCGGTGGTCGTCGTCCCCGGCACCTTCGACTGGACCACCACCGCCGCGTACGCGATCACCGACGTCAACGCGACAAACAACCGCGCCTTCGACGGCTGGCTCCAGATGGGCCGGGCGAAGACCGTACGCGACCTGAAGCGGGTCCTCGACCGGCACCAGTTCCTGCCCTGGGTGAACGTGATCGCCGCCGACGCCCGTGGCGAGGCGCTCTACGCCGACCACTCGGTGGTGCCCCGGGTCACCGACGAGCTGGCCGCCGCCTGCATCCCCGCGCGGTTCCAGCCGCTCTACGCCAGCAGCGGCCAGGCCGTCCTCGACGGCTCCCGGTCGGCCTGCGCGCTGGGCCGCGACCGCGACGCGGCGGTGCCCGGCATCCTCGGCCCGGCCAACCTGCCGCTTCTGTTCCGCGCCGACTACGTGACCAACTCCAACGACAGCCACTGGCTGGCCAACCCGGAGGCGCCGCTGGAGGGCTACCCGCGGATCATCGGCAACGAGCGCACCGAGCGCAGCCTGCGTACCCGGCTCGGCGTGGAGCAGGTGCGGGAGCGGCTCGCCGGCACCGACGGGCTGCCCGGGCGGGGCTACACCACGTCCCGGCTCTGGCAGACCGTCTTCGGCAACCGCGCGTACGGCGGCGAACTCGCCCGCGACGACCTGGTGGCGCTCTGCGCCGCGCACCCCACCGCGACCGCCTCGGACGGCAGCACCGTCGACCTGCGCGGGGCCTGCGCGGCCCTGCGGGGCTGGGACCTGCGCGTCGACCTGGGCAGCCGGGGCGCGCACCTGTTCACCGAGTTCGCCCTGTCGGGCGGCCTCCGGTTCGCCGACGCGTTCGACGCCGCCGACCCGGTGCGTACCCCGAGCCGGCTGAACACCGCCGACCCGCGGGTGCTCACCGCGCTCGCCGACGCGGTCCGCAGGCTCGCCGGCATCCCGCTCGACGCGCGCCTGGGCGACATCCAGACCGAACCGCGCGGCGACCGGCGCATCCCCGTCCATGGCGGGCGCGCCGAGGCCGGCGTCTTCAACATGATCATCGGCCCGCTGGCGCCCGGCGTCGGCTACCCGAAGGTGGTGCACGGCTCGTCCTTCGTGATGGCCGTCGAGTTGGGTCGCCACGGTCCCTCCGGGCGGCAGATCCTCACCTACTCCCAGTCGTCCAACCCGAACTCGCCCTGGTACGCCGACCAGACCCGGCTCTACTCCGGCAAGGGCTGGGACACCATCAAGTACACCGAGGCGCAGATCGAGGCCGACCCGAACCTGCGCACCTACCGGGTGGGGGAGGGCCGCCGCAACTGACACCCGCCGCGGCGCGTCGCGCCAGCCCGGTTCCGGCGACCGGGCGGGCGCGAACGCGTCCGCGCGGCCCGGGCTGACCTCCGCGCCACCCGGGAGTGGCGCGGGGCCGCCCGCCACCGTCGCGCCCGCGCGCCCGTCGACACGCCCGACGGACGCGAATCGACTCGGCGAAATCCACCTATCGCCCGATTTGGCCCGCCGTTCGGCCATTTTGCCCGTTGCGGCGTGCCCCCGCCGGCCGTTGTCGCAGTTGACACCTGTGACACCCCGGTTGGTGGCCTGCGCGGCGAAGGAGTCGGCGTGGCAAGGACTGATTCGACGGGTTCGACCTGGCGGTACCGGTGGGCGCACCGGCAGAACGAACGGCGGCGGCGGGTGTTCCGCAGCGCCGACCAGGCATGGCGACGGCGCGACGACGAACTGCGCCGCCTGCGCGGCCTGGCCGAGAACTTCCAGGGTTCGGCGGCGGCGGGCGCCGGCCTGCCGCTGGGACTGGCGCCCGACGAGGCGGTGTTCTGGGTGCTGCCGGCCGCCCAACTGGTCGAGGTGCGGCACACCACGGTGCTGCCCGCACCCGACCTGACCGTGGCCCCGGCGGCCACGCCGCCGCGGCCCCGCCGGCCCGACGGCATCCGGGTCGCCGACGCCGGCCTGGCGGTGATCACCAACCGCCGGCTGGTGCTGCTCGGCGGGCGCGGCCGGCGCGACTGGGCGTACGGGAAGATGACCGGCCTGGCCCACGACCCGCACGCGCCGGTCACCCTGATCCAGGTGCTGGACCGGCGGCGCGCCTCCGGGCTGATGCTCCCCCCCGACGTGGCCGCCGACTTCCGCTTCAAGCTGACCCTGGCCTTCGCCGACGCCATCGAGCAGCGCGGCGCCGTGCTCGACCAGATCGACGAGGCCATCGCCGAGCACGCGCAGCTCAAGCCGTTCCGGCCGCTGATCGCGACCCCGGCGCAGGCCCGGCCCCTCGCGTTCGTACCCGGTGGCCGACGCACCGTGGCGGTCGCCGCCGGCATCGCCCTGCTGGTGCCCGCCGCTCTGCTGGACACCGACCCCTCCGACCCGACCCGCCCCGAGGTCGCCGTCGCCGCCACCCCGGCGCCCGCCGGGAGCGCCCCGCCGGTGGCCCTCCCGGCCGCCCCGGTCCGGGGCCCGGTCGCGTCGAAGCCGCGACGCGGCACCACGCCGCCCACGCCGACGCCCGCCGGGAAGCGGCTCTGCGGCGCCCCCGACAACCCGATGGGGTACGACTTCTGCGGCGGCGACCGCATCCGCCGGCCGGCCGCCGAGGTCTGCGACTGGTTCGACTGCGTGCCCGAGTTCTGGGCCGGCCGGGGCTACCTGGTGCAGTGCCGCGACGGCTCCGTCAGCCTCACCGGCGGGCGGCGCGACGCCTGCGCCGCGCACGACGGGGTGCGCCGCACGCTCGGGCGCTGACCTTTCCGCCCGTTCGACGGGCAGTCGGCGGGTCCAGGGTCCACGGCCATGCCCCGGAACCCGGGCAGGCCGACCGTGTTCCATGGGGGACATCCCGGACCGGCCACCCCGGGCACCGCCCGAGGATTCGCGGGTGGCGCGGCCGTCGCATGATGTTCCCTGTGATCAACCTGAGAGGCAACCGCCGTCGCAAGAAGAAGAGGGACCACTTCGACAACTGCGACGTGCTCAACTGCGACGCGTGCGACTGCGACGTGCCCTGCTGCGACCTGGGGCTCTTCTCGTTCCTGCTCACCCTCGGTGCGCTGCTCGCCCGGCTCGTGGCACCCGGCCGGGCCTCGGCGCCGACCGCTCGCGCCGGACGGGCGCCGCTGGTGGACCGGGCCGGGCGGGCCGCGATCCTCGGCTACCGGCGCTGGCTGTCGCACCGCTGGCCGGGCCGCTGCCGCTTCGCCCCCACGTGCAGCGCGTACGGGCTGGCCGCCGTGGAGCGCTACGGGCTCGCCGTGGGCGGGCGGATGGCCGCCGACCGACTGCGCCGCTGCCGGCCCGGGGTGCGGTGCGGCACCCACGACCCCGTCCGCTGAACCGCCCGGGCGGCTGCCCTGACCTGCGTGGATGCCCCACCGGCGCGGTGCGGATCGGCCATGATGGAGGCATGGAGATCCGCTCCGACGACGGGGCCCGGGTGAGGATCCGGCCGGTGGGCTACCAGCCCGGAGTCGAGCCGCCCGACGACCCGGACGAGGCGGCGGAGTGGGACGACTGGTTGCTCATCGAAACCGACGCCCGCACCGCCGACGGGCAGGCGTGGTCGCACTTCGAGCCCTGCCTGACCGTCACCGAGGCGTACGCGCTGGCGGGCTGGCTGCGGCAGCAGGCCGAGACGACCGGCGATCCGGCGGAGCCCGCCGCGGTGGCCCGCTTCACCGAGCCCAACCTGGCCTTCCGCACCCGCGTGCTGCGGCGCCGGCGGTTGGCGCTGACCGTCGAGTTCGCGTACGAGTCGCTGCCGCCGTGGATGCGGCGGCAGCCGCCGGGCGCCGTCTACCCGCTGACGCTCACCGTCTCCGCGGACGCCCTCTCGGCGGCCGCCGAGCAGTGGGCGCGGGAAACCGACGCGTACCCCCGCCGGGCCACCTGCTGACGGACGGCCCGCTCGCAAGTCGGCTTCCCGGCTGGCGGGCCATCGCGTGGGGGCGGCGCGGCGACACTGGACGGACGACGAAGCGCAGGGGGCGGGATGGCCGGCGAGGAGCGGACGGAGATCCGACGGTGGAGACCGCGACGGGTCTGGACGCTGGCGCTGCTCGGTGCCGGGGTCACCCTCGTGGCACTGGCCTTCGCCGTCGCCGCCATCGTCCATTCGTCGGACAACCCGGGCAGCCCCTCCGACCAGGTCGAGTATCAGGCGCGAATCCGTGCCAGCCGGTCCGCCCTCTTCCCCGGCACCCTCCATGTGGCGGCCGAACGGCGGGTGAGGGTCGGCGAGGAGAGCAGGATCGGGATCTGGGCGTGCGGCCCGGACAGCGGCGTAGCCTGCCCGGCCGGCACGGCGACGACCGGGACCGGCCCGGTCCCGGATGCGAGCCGCGAGCCGGTGGCCGTCCCGCTCGGAGCCCGGGTGCGGATCGACCTGGCCGGCGGCAACCCCGAGGCGATGACCGTCCGGTCGGTCGACGCGGGCGGGGACCCGGCGCAGCCCCTGACCGAGCGCGACGACGTGGCCTACTGGGCCTGGTTCGTCGAGGCCACCCGGCCCGGCACCTACCCGCTCGTCGCGAGCGTCTCGGTTCTCGCGGCCGATTCCGAGGCGCTGCTGATGCCCCGGGAGCGGGTGGACATCGAGATCACGGTGACCAGGACGGGCGCCTACACCGCGCGCGAGGCGACCCGGGGTGGCTGGGCGGTGACCCAGTGGGTCGTCGGCACGGTGATCGCGCTGCTGGGCACCGGGCTGGTCACCGCGGCGACCCTTGCCCGATGGCGGCGCCGGCACCGGGCCGCGGCCGGTGGGTCGCGGCGCCGGTCGGCCCGGGTCGGCCGGCCGGACGCCTGAGTCACCCCGGGCCGCTGCCGCCCTCCGTGGGCCCGGCGGCCCCGCCGAGGTCGGGGACGGTGAGCGAGCCGTCCGGGCCGAGGGGGAAGCCCGAATTCCAGGCGATCTCCCAGACGTGCCCGTCCGGGTCGGCGAAGCAGCCGGCGTAGCCGCCGTAGAAGGTCTCGCGCGCCGGCACGGTCACCTCCGCCCCGGCGCCGGCCGCCGCCGCCAGCAGATCGTCGACCTCGCCCCGGGAGCGCACGTTCTGCGCCAGCGTCACCCCGCCGAACCCGCCCGCGCCCCCGTCGTGCACACCGGCGTCGGCGGCCAGCCTCTCCCGCCCCCAGAGCACCAGCGCCAGCCCGCCGGCCTGGAAGAAGACGGTCTCCTCGACCTCCTGCCCGCGCCAGCCGAGCCGCTCGTAGAAGGCGCGGGCCCGGGCCACGTCGGCGACCCCGAGGGTGACCAGGCTGATCCGCTGCTCCATCGGCCGGCCCCCGGGAGGGCGGGCGTCGGGCTCGCGGACGTGATCGGTCATCGAAACCTCCAGCTACGACCGGGTGCCGTTCGCCGTCACCGTAACGCCGGCACCCGACGCCTCGGCGCGGCGGCGCTCCCGGCCCGCGGCCCCCGGGGCTCAGTGCCGGCCCGCCATCGTGTCGGCGAGGCGGCGCAGCGCCGGGGCGGCGGCCAGCAGCGCGTCGCGGTCCGGGCCGTCCAGCTCGGCCAGCGCGGCGCCGATCAGGTCGCGCCGGTGCCGCCCGTACGCGGCCATCCGCTCCCGGGCCGCGACGGTGAGCTCCAGCCGGACCGTCCGCCGGTCGGCCGGATCCCGCTCCCGGCACAGCAGGCCGGCGGCGGTCAGCTCGCCGACGAGGGTGCTGACCGTGTTCGGCGCGGTGCCCAACCGCTCGGCCGCCTCGCGCACGCCGATCCCCGGCCACCGCTGCACCAGGCGCAGCACCTCCACCTGGGCGTCGGGCAGGGCGACCCGACCGGCCCGCTGGGTGGCGGCCCGGCGCAGCATCCGGTGCAGGTCGCCGAGCGCCCCGCCCAGCTGGTCGACCGTCTCGTCCGTCACAGGAAGGCCCTCCGTCGGTGCAATAGCTCTGATCTCAGAGCTATCGTATGCCGGTCGAGCCGTCAGCGAGGGGACCACCATGCCGCACGCCACCGCGCCGCCCGTCCGGCCGGACGAGCGCGTCGCCGCGCCCACCGGGCGGGCCGCCGCCGTGCTGCTGGCGCTGCTCGGCACGCTCACCGCGTTCGGGCCGCTCTCCCTGGACACCTACCTGCCGGCGTTCCCGGAGATGACCCGCGACCTCTCCGCCAGCCAGGCGCAGATCCAGCTCTCCCTCACCACCTGCCTGATCGGCATGGCCCTCGGCCAACTCGTCACCGGGCCGCTCAGCGACCGCTTCGGGCGGCGCCGCCCGGTGCTGGTCGGCGTCGCCGCGTACACCCTGCTGTCGTTGGTCTGCGCGGCCGTGCCGTCGGCCGAGACCCTGGCCGCGGCGCGGCTCGCGCAGGGCTTCGCCGGCGGCATGGGCGTGGTCGTCGCCCGCGCCGTCGTCCGCGACCTCTACGCCGGCCGCGAGGCCGCGAAGTACTTCTCCCGGCTCACCCTGGTATTCGGCATCGCCCCGATGGCCGCCCCCGCCCTCGGCAGCCTGGTGCTGCGCTTCGGCGACTGGCGTACGGTCTTCGTCGCCCTCGCGGTGATCGGCGCGCTGCTCGCCGCCGCCGTGGCGTGGCGGCTGCCGGAGACGCTGCCCCCGGCCCGGCGCAGCACCGGCGGCCTCGCCGCCACGGCCACCGCCGCCCGCTCGCTCTTCACCGACCGGATCTTCCTGGGGTACGCGCTGGCGCAGGGCCTCGCCTTCGCCGCGCTGTTCGCCTACATCTCCGGGTCGTCCTTCGTCTTCCAGGACGTCTTCGGCGTCTCGGCCGGCGCGTTCAGCCTCGTCTTCGGCGTCAACGCGCTCGCCTTGGTCGCCGCCGGCCAGCTCAACGCCCGCCTGCTGGACCGGTTCGAGCCCCGTACGCTGCTGGTGCGCCCGCTGGGCGTGGGGCTGCTGGCCGCCGCCGTCCTGCTCGTGGGCGCGCTCCTCGGCAGCCTGCCGCTGGTGGCGGTGGCGCTCTTCGTCTTCGTCGGCTCGCTCGGCATGGTGATGCCGAACGGCACCGCGCTCGCCCTGGACCGGCACCCCGCCCACGCCGGCACGGCCGCCGCGCTGCTCGGCACCATCCAGTCGCTGGTGGGAGCGATGGCCGCGCCGCTGGTCGGGCTCGGCGGCGAGGGCAGCGCCGTCCCGATGGCCGTGGTGGTCGCGGGGGCGGCGGTCGCCAGCCTCGCCGTCGTCGGCACCCTGGCCCGAACCCGCCGCCGCTGACGACCCTTCCCCCCGGTGCGGGCCGCCGCACTGATGGCCCCGCCCGCACCCGCCGGTTAACCCCTCGCCGGGGCCCGGCGGCCGGCGGTAGCGTGCCGGCGTGTCCCGCACCGTGACCCTCGTCTTGGTCGACGCCGGCGGCGCCCCGCTGGGAGCCCTACCGCCGTTCGACGTCCCGTCGCCCTGGTGGCAGGAGGTCGGCCCCGTCGTGGCCGAGGCCCGCCGGCGGTACGGCGTCGACGTGGCCGTGCTCCGCCTGCTGACCGGCGACGCGCCGCAGCCGATGGGCGGCGCGGTCACGTACCTCGCACAGGTCGACGCGCGACCCGCCACGCCGCTCGTACCGGCGAAGCTCGACCTGCCGGCGGACCCGCTGCGCGCCCCCTACGCCGAGCCCGGCGGACCGGCGCGCAGCCTTGCCTGGGCGACGGCGCAGCTGCGGCGGCTCGGCCGCCCGGCGCAGACCGCCGCCCAGCAGCGCACCTGGAACCTCTCGGCGGTCTGGCGGCTCGACGGCCCGGGCGGGACGGCCTGGCTGAAGCAGATACCGCCGTTCTTCCGGCACGAGGCCGCGGTGCTGCGCTGGCTCGGCCGGGCCGCGCCGGGGAGGACGTCGACGCTGCTCGCCGACGACGGCGACGGCCGGATGCTGATCGAGCACGTACCCGGCGAGGACCGCTACGGGGCGCCGATTCAGGAGCGGCTGGCGATGGCCGCCGGCTTCCATCCGGTGCAGCTACGGTCCGTCCCGGACGTGGCGGAACTGGTCGCGGCGGGCGTGCCCGACCTGCGCGCCCACGCCCTGCCAACCTGGATCCGCGACCGGCTCGCCGCTCACGACACCTCTTCCGTGGCGTCCCTGCTGGCGGGCCTGGAGGCGCGGCTCGACGAGGTGCGCGGGTGCGGGCTGCCGGAGACGCTCGTGCACGGCGACCTGCACCCCGGCAACGTGCGCGCCGACGTCGGCCGGCATGTCGTCATCGACTGGGGCGACGCGTTCGTGGGACACCCGGCGTTCGACGCGCTGCGGCTGGCCGAGGGGCTGCCGGACGACGCGGCCTCCCCGGTGCTCGCCGAGTGGTGCGCCCGGTGGCGGGCCGACGTGCCGGGGTGCGCGCCGGAGCGGGCCGTGGGGCTGCTGCGGCCGGTCGCGGCGCTGCGGATGGCGGCCGTGTACGCGATGTTCCTCGACGGCATCGAGGCGAGCGAGCGGGTCTACCACGCGACCGACGTCGACACCTACCTTGAGCGGGCACTCGCGTCCGCTGCCCCCTGACTCCCCTGTCCGGGATGCAGGGACACCCGCACGCCCGGCGGGCCCGATCCGGTGGTGGGACGGCTCACGCAGGCTTGGCGTCCTCGTCGCCCCACCTTGCCAGCGTGGCCGACAGTTCTTCCAGCAACGCGTCGACCTGTCCGCGGTCGTAGCCGCGCACGGCAACGGGAAGGGCGGCGCGCGCCTCGTCAAGCTCGGCCTTGGCCCGG
Organism: Micromonospora sp. CPCC 205561; assembly: GCF_036906775.1. NCBI lineage: Bacteria > Bacillati > Actinomycetota > Actinomycetes > Micromonosporales > Micromonosporaceae > Micromonospora > Micromonospora sp. CPCC 205561. The sequence continues at coordinate 294,340 of NZ_JBAKHV010000001.1, forward strand.
TAACGCTGCCATGTCTCCTTCGCCATCAGCGCGTCCTGTCCCCGCCGGATCAGCTCGTCCACCCGCGCCGGGTCGTAACCGCGCAGCCCGATGCTGAAGTCGGGTGAGTCGAACCGCTCTCGGCGTAGTTGCCGGACGTCTCTGAAGTGGCTTCCTCCGAAGCGGGCGAGGGCCGCCGCCACCTCATCTGCCGATTGTCGTACGTCGTCGAGGTCGAGGAGGAGCAGGCCCGGCCGGCAGGTCGGCGAGAGCGGCCTCTATCAGGGGGCGGATCTCGGCCCAGTCGAGGCCGCCGTTGCCGCAGCCGAGCCCCGGTACCGCCACCGAGGCGATGCGGTTGTCGCGCAGGACGCGTACCAGCTTGGGCAGCCCGGCCGCGATGTCGGCGAGGCGTGACGACGAGCGCCAGTGACCCTTGGTCGGGAATTTGATGACGTAGCGGTGCCGGCCCGGCACGCCGGAGTCGTACACGAACATCCGCCCGAGGTGGACGGTGTCGGCGGCGCACGCGGCGCGGTAGGCGGTGAAGTTCGCGGGGTGGGCCCGCCTGAAGGCCAGGGCGAGGCCCCTGCCCATCACGCCGACGGTGTTGACGGGGTTGACGAGAGCCTCGACGTCCGCGTCGAGCAGGTCGCCGTGCCGGATGCCGATCACCGCACCATGCTGTCAGCCGGCTGTGACACCACCCTTGGGCTGTTCACCCTTGGTCACCTTGGGCGAGCGGCCACGGTAGCCGATGGCGCCCTCGCCCACCCGCTGGTACGTGCCGACGAAGGCGTCGCCGGGGCCGGTGAACGCGACCGTTCCGGTGTTGCCCCGCTTGTCGCGCCAACTGGCCCTGGTCAGTAGCAACGAGTCGGCGCCGATCGCGAAGACGAATTCGTTCGAGCGGTGCCAGCCGCCGCCCCACCCCTCCTCCGTCTCGAACGAGCGCCTCGCCACGGCGGCGTCGGGGTGATCGGCCCGCCACCGCCCGGTCAGCTCGCCCCGGATCTCACACGGAGGCTTCGCGCCAGCCGGTCGGCACCAGCCGTAGAAGGCGTCCAGCTCGGAGGTGAGGGTGACCGCGTACTCCGCGCCGGAGGCGTCCGCCCAGGCGAGGTCCGTGAGCAGGCTCTGCTCGCCCCGGTCCACATACACGGTGATGTCCGGGCCGGGCTGCCACCGGCGGCCCCTGGCCGGCAAGATGCGCGTCGAGTACCGGAGCACCGGTTCCTCGGCCTCGCGCTGGCCCATGGCCCGCGCGGATCGGCCCCGGTCGAACACCGCGTCGATGGTGATCCGGTTCAGCCAGAGCGTGCTGCGGGCGTCGACGGCAGTGGCGAGCCGGAGCGTGTTGGCGCCCGGCCGCAGCCGTCCGGCGGGTACGACGAAGTCCATCTGCTGAAAGAGGTCGCCGCCGCCCGGGATGCGCCAGCCGTGTACCAGGCAACGGTCGTTGACGGTGATGTCGAGCGGCGCGAACCCGACCGCGCCGCCCAACCTGGACACCAGCGCCACGATCCCGAGGGTGGCCTCCCCGCCGGCGTCCGCCGCCGGAACGTCGAACGTCATCTCCACGCAGCCGTCGGCGTCGAGCGTGAGATAGCCCCGGGTCGGGGTGCCGCGGTCGATGCGCAGGACGGCATTCGCGGTCACCGCCGAGCGCCCGGCGAAGGTCGCATAGGTCGGTTGCATCGCGCGATGCTATCCACCGGGCACAGAGGCAACGGCTCTGCCCGGGTTGGCGTCCTCGTCATCCCACCGGGCCAGGGTCCGTCCGGCGGGTGGACGGGAGGAGGAGACGCTGCACCGGGCGGGCGCTCAGCATGAGACTCGACGTCAGATTCGCTCCGGACGCCGACGCCGCCTGAGCGTTCCTTGCCCGAATCGGTTCGCCGTTCCTAGGCGGCGAGGGACTCGCCTTTGAATACCTCCCGGCGGTGCCAGGAGATGTGCTCGATAGCGGGGGAACCCGCGTGCCATGGGGTACACGCCGCATCGGGCTACGGCTGGGGGCGCGCAGCGCCCACCCCTGACGGGTCAGCGACGCGGACGATCCGCAGGTGTCGCCGGTCAGGCGTACACGCCCTGCACGGCTGCGACGAACGCTTGCCCACTCGCCGACGGCGGCCCATCCTTCGTCGGGAACAGCTCCATCCGCAGGTCGTACGTCAGCTCAAGCTGCACTCCGGCACCGTCGGCGTCCTTGTTGACGAAGTTCGCGGCGGACGTGCCGGCGATGTCTGCGGGCGCGGGCTGGACGACGCTGGAGCCAGCGGCGCGTAGGGCTGTTGCCAGCTCCGCGCCGGTGGCTATGTCCCGTCCGCCGATGTAGACGACCTTGCCCGCCCTGGACGTGCCGTGAACCGACAGTGCGTGGGTCCGTTGGCCGATCAGGATCAGGCACTCCTCGACGTCCCAGTTTTCGCTTGTGACGTGTAGTCGCGGGAAGTTCTGGCCAGCCGGCAGCATGCCCTTGAACTGGCACTGGGTGTGGTTGGTGCCCGCGACTGCGCTCGCAATCTCGCTGGTGCGTGATTCGATCGAGCCACCGTGTGGGGCGACGACGATCAGCGGTGAGTTGGTGATCTTCCAGCTGAGCTCGTAGGCGACGCCCGCCTCTTCGACCTTGCGCAGCGCAGTCATCGACGGATACTCGCTCACGCTGCCTGCTGGGGCGGCTGCCTGCTGCTTCGGCGCGTTGCCTACCCCGGCGATGCCGTATCCCATCAGCGACACGAGCGGAACGGCGAGGGCACTGAGCATCCATCGCACATGTCTGTTCAACGGGATTCTCCTTGTGGCCGCGTCGATCTCGCCTCGTTGACTCTATCCACTGAAGTCGCTCCGTGAGGGTCCGGTATGCGCAGCGCGTATCCGGACGGTCCTCTACGTCACGCAGCCGAAACCGAGGCACGTTAGTGACGAAGTGCATGCACAGCATGCATCACCGTCATGATCATCGCGGCATGCCGGAAGCCCCGACCGGAGTCGAAAGTGGACGCGCCGCTGCTCTTCGCCGCACTCGGCCGCCTCACGGTCGGCGGCGACGATCCGGCCGGGCGGGTTGTCGCTGCTGGCGGTGCTCGGCCGCGCGTACCGCCGGCACCGCCTGCTGCCACACGTCGCCACGATCGGCGACGCGCTGCTCGCCGCCGTCGCCCGGCACGCCCGCCGCACTGTGGACGACGCAGCTCGCCGAGGCCTGGAAGCGCGCCGCCGAGGCAGTGCGCCGCCCCGCCGCCCGCGCCGAGGATGGCCCGGCCTCGTGGCCCGCCGAGGTGATCGGCCACGACCGGCCCTGCGACGCCATCGCCATCCTGACCGTACGCCCCGGCGAGCTGCTCTGGCTCGGCCCGCCGTCCTTCGCCGGCCTCGGCCTGGACCCGTCCACGCGGCGGGACCTGCTGCTCGTGGCCGGGGGCACCGGGCTGGCGCCGCTGCGGCCCCGGTCGAGCAGGTCGCCGCCGCGCCCGACGGCCGGCGGGTGACCCTGGTCGTCGGCGCGCGCACCTTCGCCGACCTCTACGACCCGGTCACCCTCGACAAGCTCCAGCAAGCCCACCACTGGCTGACCATCGTTCCCGCCTTCAGCCACGATCCCTGCGCCGAACCGGTTGAGCGGGGCGACGCCCCCACCATCGCCCTCGACCACCACCGCCCCGACCAGGACGTGTACGTCTGCGGCCCGCCACCGATGCTCGCCGGCGCGCGGCTGCGGCTGCTCGCCGCCGGGGTGCCCGCCGACCGTATCCACCTGCCCGACGCTCAGGGCCGACTATGACGGGCAGCCGCCGGACGGCCCCGGGGACGGAGTCGTTGGGCGCGGGGGACCTCACCCGCCGGCAAGGTGCGGGGCGTAATGTCCCGGGCACTGCCCTTCGGGAGGTGAGGTCGATGCCGGTCGGGCTGGAGTTGCCACCCGCGGTCGAGGCGGAGCGGGTCATCGCGGCCGTGCTGGCCGACCTGCGCTCCGGCGACCACCGCGGCGTGGTGGTCGACTCGCCGCCGGGGGCCGGCAAGTCGACGCTGGTGGTGCGCGCCGCGGTGGAGCTGGCCGCCGCCGGCGAGCCGCTGATCATCGTCGCGCAGACCAACGAGCAGGTCGACGACCTCATCGACCGCCTGGCGCGCAGGGCGCCCGAGCTGCGCATCGGGCGGCTCTCCGCCGCCGACTACCGGCCGTCCGAGCGGGTCAGGGGCCACGAGACGGTCAGGGTCGCCGCGAAGGTCGCCGACCTCGGCGGTCCGGCCGTCATCATCGGTACGGCCGCCAAGTGGGCCACGGTCGCCGAGGGCTCCTGGCCGTGGGCGATCGTCGACGAGGCGTACCAGATGCGCTCGGACGCCCTGCTGCGCGTGGCCGGGCGGTTCGAGCGGGCGCTGTTCGTCGGCGACCCCGGTCAGCTCGACCCGTTCTCGACGGTGGAGACGGGGCGCTGGACGGGCCTGACCTGGGATCCGATGCAGTCGGCGGTGGCGGTGCTGCTGCGGCACAACCCACAGCTGCCGGTGCACCGGCTGCCGGTCTCCTGGCGGCTGCCCGCCTCGGCGGCGCCGGTGGTGGCGGCGGCCTTCTACCCGTTCACCGGGTTCCGCGCCGGCACGTCCGCCGCCGACCGGACGCTGAGCCTCACCGACGCGGGGCGGGGGGACGCGCTGGACCGGGTGGTGGACCTGGCGGCGGCCACCGGCTGGGCGCTGTACGAGCTGCCGGCGCGGCAGACCCTGCGTACCGATGCCGAGGCCGCCTCGGCCTGCGCGGCGCTGGCGCTGCGGGTGCTCGAACGCGGCGCGGTCGCCGTCTCCGAGCACGCGCCGGCGGGCGCGCCGGTCACCGCCGACGGGATCGCCGTCGGCGCCGCCCACCGCGACCAGGCCGCGGCCATCCGCGCGCGCCTGGGGCCGGCGGGGGCCGGCATCACCGTCGACACCGCCAACCGGCTCCAGGGCCGGGAGTACGACGTGACGATCGTGCTGCACCCGCTGTCGGGGCGACGCGACGCGACCGCGTTCCACCTGGAGTCGGGGCGGCTCTGCGTGCTGACGTCGCGGCACCGGCACGCGTGCGTCGTGGTGGCGCGCGCCGGCATCGGCGAGCTGCTGGACGCCCACCCGTCGACCGAGACCGTGCATCTCGACGTGCCGGTCAAGTTCCCGGACGGCTGGGAGGCGAACCAGACGATCCTCGCCCTGCTCGCCGGTGCCGGCGTGCCGGCCGACGGTATCCGGCATCCCGGCTGACTCGCCTCTGGCGGGTCCGCCCGCCGTCGGAAGCGCAGTTGAGGGGCTTTCGGACCCATCGATCACCGTGAGAGGGTGCTACCCAGGGTGTGTGGGCGAGCACATGAGGTGATGGTGTGGATGCTTCCGGCGGTCCATCCCGGTGGTCGGTCGAGAGGTTCGGCCACCCGCTGGCGGCGGCCCTGCGCCAGGAGATTCCAGCCGCCCTCCATCGCGCCGTCGAGCTGGCGCGAGGCGCGCGCGAGGCGTCGGCACTCGACACCGACCACGCGTTCGGGCCGGTGCGCTGGAAACAGCAGTACGAGGTGCTGCACGAGCACCTGATGGAACTCCCCGGCGTGACGGACGTCCATCCTCCCCGCGCCCAGGTGCGCGTCACCATCTGCCGCGACCATCTCCTGCTGCCCTGGCGGTACGCGAAGCGCGGCGACGTCGACATGAGGGACGTCCGGCCGGGCAACGACCTCAGCCGGTTGATCCGGGACCTGCTGATCCTCTTCGGTCCCGAGCCGAGCCACCGGGAGGTGCCGTTGCCGCTGATGCCGCTGACGCCCGAGGAGGAGCGGGACCGCTCGGCCCTTCGGGAGGCCATCGAGAAGCTGGCTCCCCGGCCGAGCGTGCTGCTGGTCGGCTTCGCGTGCAACTCCGACGCGGGCCTGCTCCGGGTGTCCTGGGGCGAGGCGGCGCTCATCGGGAATCGGGAGCTGGAGTGGGGGCACGTCGAGGACCTGCCGCTGCCCGGGAGGCGCGCCGGATCGTGAACCGTCGTCGCGTCACCTGACAAGGAGCGTGTGGCGAGTCGGTTACCGGACGTAGTCGGCTTGGGGATAATGCCTGGTCGGCTGACTACATAGCGTGAGCGCGTCATTCGGAGTGCCTCGGTTGCGCGTGTACGGCCCGTCGTGACGCGGGCCTTCGCCGGCCGGGGCGACAGACAGGAGAGTCAGATGTCAGCTCAGGCAACAGCCCGCCGGCTCGGCCCCCGCGCGCTCAGGATCGCCGTCGGCCTCGCCGTGGCGGTGGTGGTGGTCGTCCCGGCCGCCCCAGCGTCGGCCGCCGTCCCCGGCCTCGTCCGCGTCGCCGTGACGAGCGCCAGCAACTCCACCGACTTCCGCAGCGTCACCGCCACCTGTCCGGTGGGCAAGGTGCTGACCGGCACGGGGTACGAGCTCAACGGGGCGACCGGCGAGGCGGTGGTCGACGACCTGCGCCCCAACGGCGGCCCAGCCGTCGCGCCGACCGCGGTGACCGTGGGGGCGTACGAGGCGGAGGCGTTCGCGGGCAACTGGTCCCTCACCGCGTACGCGATCTGCGCCAACCCGGTCGCGGGCCTGGTGCGGGTCTCGGCGAGCACCGCCAGCAACTCGAACGACTTCCGCAGCGTCACGGCGACCTGCCCGGTGGGCAAGGTGCTGGTCGGGACGGGGCACGAGCTCAACGGCATCATGGGTGAGGGCGTGGTCGACGACTTCCGGCCCAACGGTGGCGCGGCCACCGCGCCGACCTCGGTCTTCGTGGGCGCGTACGAGGCCGACGCCTTCGCCGGCAACTGGTCCGCGACGGCGTACGCGATCTGCGCCAACCCCCTCGCCGGCCTGGTCCGCATCTCCGCGGTGAGTCCCAGTGACTCGAACGACTTCCACAGCGCCGTCGCGGCCTGCCCGTTCGGGAAGGTGCTGACCGGAGCGGGCTACGAGCTCAACGGCATCATGGGTGAGGGCGTGGTCGACGACTTCCGGCCCAGCGGTGGCGCGGCCACCGCGCCGGCCGCCGTCACCTCCGGCGCGTACGAGGAGGACACCTTCACCGGCAACTGGACCGACACCGCGTACGCGATCTGCGCGACCGCGTAGTCACCGGAGCCGGCCGGTGGTGCCGCCCCCGAGCCGGGGTCGGTGCCTCCGGCCGGTTCCTCGCCTGCCCGCGTCGGTCACGGCGCACCCGCGCTCGCGGCCGCCGCGTCAGGCGAACGTGTCGCCGAACTCGCGCACGCCGTCGACGTCCAGGGTGATCCGGCTGTTGTCGGCCCACTGGCCGGTCGCGGCGCGCCAGCTGCGGTCGTCGCGCTCGTCGATGTCGGTCCAGTCGTGCCGGTGGTGGCGCAGCTGGATCGGCCCCGTCGACCCGCCGGGGGCGAGGACGCCGCCCGCGAAGGTCAGCTCCACCCAGCCGGGGATCGGGGTGCCCGGCGGCGGGTACCGGGTCGGCGTCGGGCTCGGCGTGGGCGGCGCGGTGCTGCCGGGCGGCGAGGCCGGTGGCAGCGGCGGCGGGAAGAACGTCATGGCGCGCCGGACCCGGTCGCAGCCGAGCGCCGCCCAGTCGCAGTTGAGCGCCAGCGAGGTGTTGCCGCCCTCGAAGGTCAGGTGGTAGCGCACCCGGACGGTGGCGAGGTCGAGCGGCCCGGTGCCGGTGTTGGTGACCTGGAGGGCGTGCTGGATCTGGTTGTTCGTCGGCGACCAGTCGAGGTTGAGGTAGCCGACCTTCGCCCGCCCGTACGCGGTGCGCACCGGCGTGACGGGGGAGGGGTCGGAGTAGCCGCCGGGGGCGTAGGCGCCGATCACGAGCTGGTACTCGCTGCCCGGCGCGAGGTCGGTCAGCGTCAGGCTGGTGGCGGTCGTGTTGCCCAGGGCGCGGTAGACGTGCGGGCCGAGCCGCGCCCGCACCTCGTAGGTGATCGGCTCCGCGCCGGCCGGCTCGCCCACCCACGTCGAGGGCGTCCAGGACAGGGTGAGGCGGTGCGGCTCGTTCGCCACGACGACCGGGCTGCCGGGCGTGGTGAGGGCCGGGGTGTCGTCGGCCCGCGCCGCGCCGACGGCGAGCAGGCTCAGCAGCGCGGTGAGGATGCCGGCGGTGGTGACGCGACGGGCACGCATGACGGGGATGCTACGAGAATTGATGGACGCTTATCAATCGTCAGACGGGCATCCGACCCGGGCGGCGACCGGCAGCACACCGGCCGCTATTCCGCCGCCGTCGATCACCGGCGTCGATGTCGGTTCACCGATAGCGGGGCACCCCTCCTGATCTACGTCTGTCGATAGCGTGTCGTGGCACAGGCCGTCCAGGAAAGGCGGACCATGAACGATTCCCACACCTCACTGTCCCGGCGCCGGATCCTGCTCGGTGCCGCCGCGGCCTCGGCGGTCACCGTCGCCGGGGCGACCACCGCCCACGCCGCGCCGCCCACCGCACCGGCCGCCGGGAAGGCCTCCCCGGCGCGGGAGGCCCGGCGTCTCGTCGTCCGGGACCGGATCGCCGGCGCCCGCCTCACCGGCGGCCCGGCCCGCTTCCAGGCCGACCTGTACGAACGTCTCGACGCCTGGCTGGCCTTCTGGTCGGCCAACTCGCCGCGGGTCTGGAGCGCGCCCGTGGAGATCGAGGGCCGGGTCGGCGCCGACGGCGACGCCTTCACACTGCACGCGATCCGGGTCTCCCGCGACGACGAGACGCGGGACGCCTTCGCCGCCGGGCGGCCCGACGCCGCCCACCTGGCCACCCTCGCCAGCCTGCACCACCACTTCCCGACGGTGCGCGTCGAGGCCGGCGGCGCGGTACGGGTGGCCGACGGCCCCGCCGGCTGGACCGCCTCGGGCGAGCAGGTCGCGTTCGCGGTCACCGCCTGCCGGGAGCTGTGGGGGCTGAGCACGGCCGACCCGACGCACTGGCGGGAGCACGTCAGCCGGGCAGGGCACGCGGTCGACCCCGCCTCCCGATCCGGCTGGGCGGCATTCACCAGGGCGAGTCTGCGGCGCGGGCTGCGGACCGAATCGTACTGACCACCGGAGGTAGCACATGGCACGCAGCGAATTCCGTTTCGTCGTCGACGGCGTCGACCTGACCACCGAACAGCAGAGCCTGATCGCGAGCGAGATCCAGAAGGCGGGTCTCAACGCCCTCTCCGTCGCCGGCAGCAAACTGACCACGCCGCTCGCCGTCGGGCACGCCAACCTCAAGCTCCGGCCCGAGTGGTACGGCATGTGGGTCATCGACGGCCCGTTCGCCCAGGAGCTCGGCCAGAAGATCAACGACATCGGCTTCTGGATGCAGCGGTGACGGATTCCGTCCACCGGCCGGACCCGCCGGAGCGGATGTGCCCGAGCACCCCCGCGGCCAACGCCACGGTGTTCCTCGGCATGATCACTCCGGCGGGGCGGGTCGCCTACGTGACGCCCCCGCTCCCGGCCGAGGTCGCCCTCGCCGGGGCCGGCACCCAGACACCGGTCGAGGCTCGCTACCGGCTGGCGGGCCCGTGTGTCACGGCGAAGTGCGGCTTCTGGACGGGCGAGCACTGCGGCCTCGGCGAACGGGTCGCGGCGTCCTTCCAGGAGACCGCCGGCACGGCGGAGGACGACCTGCCGCGCTGCGCGATCCGCCGGACCTGCCGGTGGTACGCCGAGCAGGGCCGCGCAGCCTGCGCCGCCTGCTCCTACGTGGTCACCGACGCCCGCTGAGCCCTCGCCCGACCGATGACCGACTGTCGTGCCCTCTCCGGACGATCGCGCGGCACCTCGTGGAGGCCTGGTGCGAAATCCGCCCGTGGCGCGGCGTCCGCCGGGTAAAGGGCTCGCGATGTCCCACCGTTCCGCTACCGTCTGGGCGTCATGGAGCCGCGGTACGACGAGGCCGTCATCGGGCGGGAGCATCCCGCGGGTCTGCTGCGCGCCGAGGTCGACAGGGCGACCGCCAGCCACGGCGGCCTGGTCCTCGTCGCCGGGGAACCCGGGATCGGCAAGACGACGCTGGTCACGGCGGCGGCCGACGAGGCCCGTCGGCGGGGTGCGCTGGTGCTCGGCGCCGCCTGCTGGGATTCCGACAGCGCGCCCGGCTACTGGCCGTGGGTCCAGGTGCTGCGCGGCCTGCGTCGCTCGGCCGACGACTGGGCACTGGCCCGCGAGACCGCCGAGCCGGGCCTCGCGGCGCTGCTCGGCGAGGCCACCGGTGGCGCCCTCGGCGAGCCGGCGGACGACGGCACGCCCGGCCGGCCGGGGGAGGGCGACGCCGCGGCGGCCGACGGCACCACCGGCGAGGCGACCGACCGCCCGAGCGGCGACGACCACGGCGACCAGGAGGAGTTCGGGCTCCACGACGCGGTGACCACCGCGCTGGTCGCGGTGTCCCAGCGCCGACCGGTCGTGGTCGTGCTCGACGACCTGCACTGGGCCGACCCCGCCTCGATGCGGCTGCTGCGCTTCGCCGCCCAGCACACCTGGTTCGAGCGGCTGCTGCTGGTCGGCACCTACCGCGACGCCGAGGTGGAGGCCGCCGACCACCCGCTGCGCCCGCTGCTGATGCCGCTGGTGGCGAAGGCGACCAGCATCACCCTCACCGGCCTGTCCCGCGACGAGGTGGGCGCGCTGATGAGCCGCACGGCCGGTCGGGAACCGGACGCCGACCTCGTCGACGAGGTGCACCGGCGCACCGGTGGCAACCCGTTCTTCGTGGAGCAGACCGCCCGGTTGTGGCGCACCGACGGCCGGGTGGGCACGATCGCCCCCGGCGTACGGGAGGCGGTGCGGCGGCGGCTCGCCCAACTGCCCGCGGCGGTGGTCGAGGTGCTCACCGTGGCCGCCGTGCTGGGGCGCGAGTTCCACCGCCAGGTCCTCGCGGCCGGCGCGAGCGTCCCGGCGGCGCAGGTCGACCGGCTCCTCGACCGTGCGGTGACCGCCCGGCTCGTGCTGGCCCACGGCGGCGGTCGCTTCGCCTTCGCACACGACCTGGTCAGGGAGACCCTCTACGACGGGCTCACCGACGGCGACCGGCGGTCCCGGCACGCCGCCGTGGCCCGGGCGCTCGACGGGTCGGCCACGCTCGCCGAGCGGCTGATCCCGGCCGATCTGGCCCGCCACGCTCACCTCGCCGGCGACGAGTTCGACCCGGCGCGGGCGGCCGTGCTGCTGGTGGCCGCGGCGCGGGACGCGAGCGGCCGGCTGGCGATGGACGAGTCGATCGTCCACTTCCGCCGGGCGCTGGAGGTCGCCGAGGACCCGACCCGGCGCGTGAAGATCATGGTCGAGCTGAGCCAGCTGCTGCACCACTGCGGCGAGAGCGGCGAGGCCCAGCGGCTCGTCGCCGATGCCGCCGCGCTGGCCCTGACGGTCGCCGACCCGGTGGTGCTGGCCCGCGTCGCCCTCACCCTCCATCGGCACCAGGGGGCGGGCGCCACGGGCACGGTCGACCGGGACGGCCTGCTGCGGGAGGCGTACCGGCGGCTGATCGGCGAGCCGGAGGCCAGCGCCGGGGTAGGCGCACTGGTCACCGACCTGATCACCGCCACCGAGTCGATCGCCCGGCGCGGCCACGACGACGAGGCGCTCACCTTCAGCCTGTGGGCCCGGCACGACACCACCTGGGGGCTCGGCACGGCCGCCGACCGGGCCGCCATCACCGCCGAGATCCGCGACGTGGCGCGCCGGATCGACGACCGGGAGACGCGGCTCTGGGCGACCTCGCTGCGTTGGGTTGCACTGCTGGAACTCGGCGATCCGCGCTACCACGACGAGCTCACCGCGTTCGTCGCCGAGGCCCGCGAGGGCGACGTCCGGCACCGGATGGCCGCCACCATCGACGGCGGCATCATCGCCGCGTTCCGGGGCGACTTTCCGCGCGCCTGGGAGCTCTTCGCCGAGCTGGACGACCTCAGCGAGTGGGGCCAGTCCGACTTCGCCTTCATGACCCACCACCTGCGCTGGTCCTGGCTGCTGCTCCAGGGCCGGCACGACGAGGTCGACGCCCTGCTCGACGGGCTGGAACCCGACGGCCACCCCTACCCGCAGCTGGTCCGGGCCATCGCCGCGGCGGAGCGGGGCGACGGGGCGACGGCGCTGCGCCTGACCGCCGGGATCGAGGCCGTCGGCCCGGCGTACGGCCGGGCGGTGACGCCGCTGTGGCTGCGGCTGCGCGCCCAGGTCGCCGCCGCGACCCGCGATCCCCGGCGCTGCGCCGAGGCCCGGGAGTCGCTGCGGCCGCACCGCGGGCAGTGGATGTCCGCGCTGTACGGCTGCGACGTCAGCGGCCCCGTCGATCACTGGCTGGCCGCCGTCGACGCGGCGGAGCAGCGCTGGGACGACGCGGTCGCCGGCTTCGCCGCGGCCCGCGACTCCGCCGACCGGATGGGGGCCCGGCCGTGGTCGGTGCTGGCCCGCGCCGCGCTGGCGGACGCGCTGAGCGGGCGTGACCGCCCCGGCGACGCGGCGGCGGCCACCGCGCTGCGTGCCGCCGCCCTCCGGGACGCCGTCGCCCTCGGCATGCGGCAGGTGGGCGGCCCGCCCGCCGTCGCCACCCCGGTCGCCCCGGCGGGGCGTCAGCACGCGGCCGCCGGGCCCGAGTCGGTCGCCCCGGCGGGGCACGGGGTCGCCGCGCCCGGCGCGCCGCCGCGGGGGGCGCAGCCGTCCGCCGGGCGACCGCCGGTCGAGGCGTACGAGTTCCGCCGCGACGGCCCGGTCTGGCAGCTCGCGTACGCCGGCACGGTCGTGCACCTGCCCGGCGCCAAGGGCCTGCACGACCTGCACCTGCTGCTGAGCCGGCCCGGCGTCGACGTGCCCGCCGTCGAGCTGCTCGACCCGGCCGCCGGGCCGGAACTCGTGGCGGCCCGCCGGATGGGCGGCGACCCGGTCCTCGACGACGAGGCGAAGGCCCGCTACCGGCGGCACCTGGAACGCCTCGACGAGGAGATCGACCGGGCCGCCGAGCGCGACGACGGGGCGAAGGTGGCCGCGCTCGACGCCGAGCGGGCGGCGCTGCTCGGGCAGCTGCGTGCCGCCGCCGGGCTGGCCGGCCGCAGCCGCCGCCTCGGCGACGAGGCGGAACGGGCCCGCAAGACGGTGACCGCCCGCATCCGGGACGTGCTGCGCAAGCTCGACGACCGGCATCCGGCGCTCGCCGCCCACCTGCGCGACACCGTCACCACCGGCGGCACCTGCCGCTACCTGCCGCCCGAGCCGCCGCCCTGGCGCCTCTAACCCCCGGGCAGGGTGCCCTCGTCGCCACCGAGGGCGCGGCGCCGAGCTACCGGGTCGGCGCCGGGCGGTGGCACGACGACGGGCACCACCACCTCCGTGGCGGTGCCCGTCGTCGGGGGGATCAGCGGCGGTTGTAGCGGTACATGGTCAGGGTGCCGAAGACGACCAGGAACGCGGCGCTCCACAGCAGCGTCCACATCGTGCTCGACGCGTCCGGAGCCCCCGACATCACGGCCCGCACCGCCGCCACCAGCTGGCTGATCGGGTTGACCTTGACGAACGCCTGGAGCCAGCCGGGCATGGTGGCCGGCTCGACGAAGACGTTGCTCAGGAAGGTCAGCGGGAAGAGCACCATCATGCTGACGCCCATCACGGACTTCTCGCTGCGCAGGACGAGGCCGAAGAACGTCCAGACCCAGGAGAAGGCGAACGAGAAGACCACCAGCAGGCCGATGCCGCCCAGCACGCCGGGCAGCCCGCCGTCGGGGCGGAAGCCCAGCACCAGCCCGACGCAGAGGATGACCACGGCGGCCAGCACGTAGCGCAGCACGTCGCCGAAGATCATGCCGACCAACGCGGCGGGGCGCCAGACCGGCAGCGTCCGGAACCGGTCGAAGACGCCCTTCTCGATGTCGGTGTTCAGGCCGACCCCGGTGTACATGGTGATCATGACGACGCTGGTCACCATGATGCCGGGCAGGAAGAACTGGAGGTAGTCGCGCGGGCTGTCGGCGAGGGCGCCGCCGAACAGGTACGTGAACATCAGCACCATGATGATCGGGAACGCCGTCACGTCGAACAGCTGCTCCGGCACGTGCTTGATCTTGAGCATCGCGCGCCAGCCGAACGTCAGCGACGCCGCCAGCGCGCTCGGCCGGGGCGGCCGGGCACCGGGTGCGAGGACGGTCGACAGCGCCTCCGCCGAGGGTACGAAGACCGACGGGGCCGGCCCGGTCGTGGTGGTGGTGGCGTTGCTGCTCATCGGGCTGCCTCCAGCTGCTCGTCGCGCTCGTCGGCGCCGACGGCGGGGTGGTCGGTCAGGGCCAGGAAGACCTCGTCGAGGCTGGGCTGGCCGAGGGAGAAGTTGTCGACGACGATGCCGGCGCGGGCCAGGTCGCCGAGCACCCGGGCGGCCTGCTCGCTGGCGTCGAGCTCGCCCCCCTCGCCGCCGACCCGGACGGTCAGCGCCACCGGGTCGGGTTCGAGCTGCACGGGCGCGTCCAACGCCGCGCGCAGCAGCCGCTCCGCCTCGGGCCGCTGGTGCGCGTCGCGCAGCCGCAGGTGGACGGTGCCGGACCCGACGGATGCCTTCAGCTCGCCCGGGGTGCCCTCCGCGATCACCCGGCCGTGGTCGACCACCGCGATCCGGCCGGCCAGCTGGTCGGCCTCGTCGAGGTACTGGGTGGTCAGCAGCACCGTGGTCCCGTGCGCCACCACGGCCCGGACGATCTCCCACACCTGGTTGCGGCTGCGCGGGTCCAGGCCCGTCGTCGGCTCGTCGAGGAAGAGCAGGTCGGGGGTGTTGAGGATGCTCGCCGCGATGTCGATGCGCCGCCGCATGCCGCCCGAGTACTTCTTGACCTGCCGCTCGGCCGCGTCGGTCAGCCCGAACGCGGCGAGCAGGCTCTCGGCCCGCTCCCGGGCGGCCGGCTTCCGGTGACCGAGCAGCCGGCCGAGCAGGACGAGGTTCTCCAGCCCGGTCAGGTCCTCGTCCACCGAGGCGTACTGGCCGGTCAGGCTGACCCGGGCCCGCACGGCGTCGGCCTCGTCCACCACGTCGTGACCGAACACCCGCGCCCGCCCGCCGTCCGGGCGCAGCAGCGTCGCCAGCACCCGTACCGCCGTGGTCTTGCCGGCGCCGTTGGGGCCGAGCACCCCGTAGACGGTGCCCGCGGGCACCGAGAGGTCCAGGCCGTCCAGCGCCCGGGTTTCCCCGAACGAGCGGGTCAGGCCCTCGGCCTCGATGGCCGGGCCGGTGCTGCGTCTATTCATGTTCCCTACCCCTTCTTCTCGAACTATCAGGAGACGTACGGCCGTGCGGCGCGGCCGTCGCGCAGTGCCAGGCCCCACCAGCAGAGCTGGTCGAGCAGGACGCGGGCGGCCCGGCGCAGTTGGTCGGTGGCCAGCGGCGTCGGATCGCCGCAGAGCAGGTCCACGCCGACGACGTCGCGCATCGTGACGGCGTGCAGGGCGGTGAAAACCGTGCGGAGCTGGTCGACCGCGTGCAGGCCGACCGAACCACAGCCGTACGACACGAAACCGACCGGCTTCGCCTGCCACTCGTCGTACGCGTAGTCGATCGCCTGTTTCAACGACGCGGGGAAGCTGTGGTTGTACTCCGGCGTGACCACGACGAACGCCTCCGCCCGGCCCACCTGGGCGGCGAAGGAGCGCATCGCCGCGGTCGGCTCCGCCGGATAGCCGGCCGGGAAGTCGTACGCGGCGAGGTCGACCACCGTGACCGCCAACCCGTCGTGCCGCTCCGCCCGGTCGACGAACCAGCGGGCGACCCGGTCGCCCACCCGCCCCTCCCGCGTGCTGCCGATGATCACGGCGAGCCGCAGTGCGTCCATGGTTCCTCCTCCCGGCCGCTCCGGTCCCACCCGTCAGGCGCGAGACCGCCCCCGGCGGTCCGCGAGATCCGATCTGGCGGCCCCGCGAGGCGCCGCCGCGCGTGCCTCCACGGGGCCCGAGGCCCCTCCCGGCTCCGCCGGCGGCGGCGGTCGACCCGGGCCGGCCCGGCCAGGAGCACCGCCAGCCCCGCGAGGTGGCGCGCGGACCGCCGGTAGCGGGTCGCCGCCACCATCCCCTCCCCGGCGGCCATCCGCGAGGATCAATTGCAGCAGCGGCACCCGAGGATCTGGCCCGGCTGGTTGTCCGGGTTCGATCGAGCTCGTTCGAAGTCGCTCCGTGGGCCTGGGGGCCGTCTCGACACTCCGCGGTAGGTGGCGTCCGCGGGCCCGCCGCGGACGAGCCGGGAGCGCCGAGGACCGCCCCGGTTGCGGGCGACCACGAACGTTCGCACCATCGACGTGTGACGCGGACCGAGGACCGGACGGCTGCGCTGGAGGCCCAGTTCGCCGCGCCGGTCCGACGGCTGGGCGCGGCACCGTCCCGGCGGTCGCCCGCCGCTGACCCTTTTCGGCCGGCACGCCCGGTACCGGAAGCCCCGAGGGAAGGAACACCATGCGCAAGCCGATCGTGCTCGTCCTGGTCGCCGGCCTCGTCGCCGCGGTCGCGGCCATCGGGATCATGCCGAGGGCGCCGCGGCTGACCGACCGGAGCACAGGCGACGCCGCGCTGGCGGCCGCCGTCCGCGCGGCGGTCTCCGACCCCGGGGGCCACCGCGGCCTCGCCGTCGCCCTCGTCGAGGGCGGCCGGGTCCGCACCGCCGGCCTGGGCGACCGCGACCCGGACGGCCGACCGGTGGAACCGGGCACCGCGTTCGAGATCGGCTCGGTCACCAAGGTGATGACCGGGATGCTCCTGGCCCGGCAGGCGGCGGCCGGCGCGGTACGCCCCGACGACCAGGTCGGCGACGCGCTGCCCGAGCTGACCGGCCCGGCCCGCGAGGTCACCCTGGCCGAGCTGGCCAGCCACCGCTCCGGCCTGCCCCGCCTCGCCGGTACCTCGGTCGGGGACCGGGTCGGCACCTGGTGGACCGGCATCACCGGCGGCAACCCGTACGCCGGCCAGGACGTCGACTGGCTGGTCGACACCGCCGGGCGGGAGGGACCCGGCGAAGGGCGCGGCAAGGTCCGCTACTCCAACCTCGGCATGGCCCTGCTCGGGCAGGCGCTCGCCGCCCGGGCCGGCACGTCGTACCCGGAACTGCTCGACCGCGAGCTGCTGCGACCGCTCGGCATGGCGGCGACCGTGGTGGCGACCGACGCCACCGCCCCGCCCGCCGGGCACGCGGTGGGATCGACGGCCGGTGGCCGTACCGTCGACGCCTGGGTCGGCGGCGGCTACGCGGCGGCCGGCGTCGGCCCCTGGTCGACCGCCGAGGACCTGGCCCGGCTCGTCGCCGCGACGCTCGCCGGCACCGCCCCCGGGGCCGACGCGGCCACCCCCCGCTTCACCGAGGACGACCGCACCCGGATCGGCTACGGCTGGTTCACCACCCGGCACGGCGACCGGGAGATCATCTGGCACAACGGCGCCACCAGCGGCTTCACCGCCTACGTGGGCTTCGAACGGGCCACCGGGCGCGGCGTGGTGGTGCTCGGCAACACCGACGAGCGCGTCGCGCCGATCGCGCTGCGGCTGCTCGGCGTGCCGGCGCAGGACGCCGGCGGCGACTCCCCGCCGCTGCCGCTCTGGATCGGCGGCGGGCTCGCCCTGGTCTTCACCTTCCTCGGCGGGCTGAGCCTGCTCGCCACGGCCCGTCGGGCCACCGACCGGCTCAGCCTGGTGCCCGAGGTCGCGTGGGCGGCGGCCTCCCTCGGCCTGGCCCACCGGCTGGGGAACTGGGCGGTGATCCCCGGCTGGCTCTGGCCCGTCGGCGTCGGCCTCACGGCGGCCGGGGTCGCGCTGGCCGCGTACCGCTGGCGGGGGCTGCCCTGGCTGACCGGCGCGCCGTGGCGGCGGCTGACCCCGGCGGCGTTCTCGCTGCTCTTCACGGCCCTCGCCGTCGCCGTAATCGTCAGCTGACGGCGGCCGGCATGGTCCACGTCGGCCACCGGTCGCGCCGCGCGCCCTCAGTCCCGGCGGGCGAGCGCCGAGCGGCGGTAGCCGTAGAGGGCGTAGACCAGCGCGCCGAGCAGGAACCAGGCGGCGAAGCGCAGCCACGTCGCGGGCGCCAGGAAGGTGATCAGCCAGAGGGAGAAGACCGCGCCCAGCGCCGGCACCACGGGCATGCCCGGCAACCGGAAGGTACGCGGGGCGTCCGGACGGCGGTAGCGCAGCACGATCACCGCGACGCAGACCACCACGAAGGCCAGCAGGATGCCGATGTTGGTCAGCTCGGCCGCCTCCCGGATCGGCAGGAAGCCCGCGATCAGGGCCGAGCCGACGCCGACGATCCAGGTGACCCGGCTGGGCACCCGCCGGACGGGGTGCAGCTTGGCGAACCAGCCCGGCAGCAGCCCGTCCCGGCTCATCGAGAACCACACCCGGGTGACGCCGAGCATGAAGGTGAACATCACGGTCAGGATGCCGATGATCGCGCCGACCGCGATCACGCTGGCCAGGCCGGAGAGCCCGACGGAGGCGAAGGCGGAGGAGAAGCCGCTCTCCGGGTCGATGTCCCGGTAGTTCTGCATGCCGGTCAGCACCAGGGTGGCCAGCACGTAGAGGACCATCGAGATCGCCAGCGAGTAGATGATCGCCTTGGGCATGTGGCGGCGGGCGTCCTTCGACTCCTCGGCGGCGGTGCTCATCGCGTCGTAGCCGAACACGGCGAAGAAGACCGTGGCCGCGCCGGTGAACGCCCCGCTCAGTCCGAAGGGGAAGAACGGCGAGTAGTTCGCGGTGCTGATGTGGAAGAAGCCGACCACGACGACCAGCAGCACCACGGCGACCTTCAACCCGACGACGATCGTCTCGAAGCGGGCGGCGGACTTGATGCCGAGGTTCAGCAGGAACGCGATGAAGAGGCAGAGCACCACCGCGAAGAGGTCGACCACGCGCCCCTCGCCGGTGCCGGGGGCGCCGAGCATCCAGGCCGGCAGGTCCGCCCCCAGCTCGCCCACGAGGAAGGAGAAGTAGCCGGAGATGCCGATCGCCACCACGGCGACGATGGCGGTGTACTCCAGCAGCAGGTCCCAGCCGATGAACCAGCCCACCGCCTCGCCGAGCACCGCGTACCCGTAGGTGTAGGCCGAGCCGGCCTTCGGGATCATGCCGGCGAACTCGGCGTACGACAAAGCCGCCGCCGCGCTGGCCAGCCCGGCGATCAGGAACGAGACCAGGACGGCCGGGCCGGCCGTCTCGCTCGCCACGGCGCCGGCCAGGGCGAAGATGCCCGCGCCGATGATGCCACCCACCCCGATGGCGGTGAGCTGCCACAGGCCGAGGGAGCGGGCCAGTCCGTCCCCGGTCTCGTCGGCGATCTCCTCGACCGGCTTGCGGCGGAAGATCCCCGTGCCGCCGCCCGCCGCGCTTCCCGTGGAGGTCATCGTCATCCCCCTTCCCGGCCCTGCCCCGAACCGTCCGACCCGCACCGGACGCGGCGTGCCGCCCGTACGGACGCACCCGCCCGCGACGTCCGTCCCGGACGCGACACCCGTACCGGCGCGACGGCCGTGCCGTCCAACGCGATGCCCGTGCGGTACCCGCGAACGACGCTGATAAATCTCCAACGAGGAGACCGGCGCGGGGACGCGGTGCCCGGGCTCACTCGGCGACGGGCAGGACGACCTCGTTGTGGCGCAGGAACCACGGCTTCCAGGGCGGATCGAAGCGGGCGTAGCGGACCGCGCCGGTGGGGCGCAGCCCGGCCGCGGTGACCGCCCGGCCCAGCGTGGTCGCGCGCCGGTCGAACGCCCGCGCCGTCCAGCGGCCCGCGAACCGCGCGGCGGCGGCCAGCTGCTCCGGAACCTCCCGGGTGTGGATCCGCGGGTCCGCCGGCTCGGGCAGCGCGTCGGGGGTGAGGCCCGCCGGCAGCACGAGCCACGCCAGCCAGCGGCCCGGCCGGTCGCCCTCCTCCTGCACGAAGGGTGCGACCGCCCCCGGGCCCGCCCCGCGCGCCACACGGTCGGGCCCCCGACGGCGGCCGGCGCCCGCGACGTACCCGGCCAGGGAGCGGAACGCGTCCCGGGCGGCCTGCTCGAACCCGCCCTCCGCCCGCACCTCGGCTACCAGGTGCGCCGGGTAGCGGCGCAGCTCGAAGCCGGGGTGCCTCGACACCACCCGGTACGGCTGCTGCTCGGCCATCGCGCGCTCCCCGTGCCCAGGGCCCCGTCTCCGGCAACGCTACCGTCCGTCGACCCCCGGTTCGGGGGAAGTCGCGTCCCGGGGGCGGGGACGCGGTGCGGTGCGCGTCAGCCGCCAGTACTGCCGCTTGCCGTCGTCGCGGATCACCACCCCGCTGCGGGCCAGCTCGCCGCGCAGCTCCCGGGCCTCGCCGCCCCGGTCGGCGTCGAGTGCCCGCTGCCGGGCCCGCAGCAGCGCGTCCGCGCCGGTCGGCAGCCCGGGCAGGTCCGGCACCCACCGCCGGTACGCGTCCCGGTGCGGGTCGCCCTCCGCCCAGGGCCAGCCGTGCGCGCGGAAGGCGGCTCGCAGCCGGTCGGCGGAGAGGTCCGACCGTTCCCGGGCCACCTCCTCGTCGTCCGCCCCGAGCAGCACCAGGTGCTTGCCGTCGACGAAGACGGCGTGCACCGAGCGCCGCTCGACGTGCCGTTCCGCGCGGTCGCGGCGCAGCCGGACCCGCTCGGTGCCGACGCTGACGCTGAGCCGCTCGGCGGTGCCGACGGCGGCGACCACCAGGCCGCCCAAAGTGCCGATCGCCACCCCGCCGAGGCCGGCCTGCGGGTCGGGCAGCCGGGCGACCAGCTCGAAGAGGTCCTGCGCCGGAACCCAGGGCTGCCCGGCGAGCCACCCCGCGCCCTTGGCGAGCAGCCACCCGGCGCCCGCGCCGAGCGCCGGGAGGCCGCCCCAGAGCACCGCCAGCTCGGCCGCGCCGCCGTCGACGACGGTGGGAGTGCCGTAGCCGTCCACGCTCAGGAAACCTCGCGCCGCAGCGTGCGGACCAGCCCCGCGACCAGCGGCACGACCAGCCAGGCCAGCAGCGACACGGCGAACCGCCCCCACTGCCCGGCGGTCACGTCCGCAGTGAGCAGCGGTTCCATGGTCCGCCCGGTGTCCAGCCAGCCCGCCGGGCCGCGCAGCGGCCGGATCATCTCGCCGAGGATCGACCAGAGCGTGGGCAGCAGCAGGTAGCCGACGATGGCCAGCGGCGTGTTGACCAGCAGCAGGCCGAAGCCGGCGCCCATCAGCACGTTGGCCACCTGGAGCACGACGGCGTGCAGCAGCAGCGATCCTTCGAGACGCCAGCCGGCGGCGCCGCCGGTGACCCCGGCGACCAGGTTGCCGACGGCGGCCACGCCGAGGCTCACCAGCACCGACGCCAGGGCCGCCAGCACCATCGCGGCCAGCTTCGCGGCGACCACCCGCCCCCGGCGGGGCACCAGGGCGAACGTGGTCAGCGCGCTGCGCTGCGACCACTCGCTGGTGATCGAGAGGATGCCCAGCACCGGCAGCAGCAGGCCGATCGGGAGCATCGAGGGGAGGAAGAAGTTGGGGAAGGTCTGCTCGGCGTCGGGCGCCCAGATCAACTGCACCACCACGAGGGCGGCGGCGAGCAGCCCGATGGTGATCAGCAGCCAGAGCCCGGCCCGGGTGTCGACGAGCTTGCGCAGCTCGACCCCGGTGAGCCGGGGCAGCGAAGGCCGGCGTACGTCGGCGCGGCGCTGGGCGGCGGCGGTGGGTGGGGTCGCGGTGGTGGTGCTCATCGGACGGCCTCCTGGGTCGACGCGCCGGCGGTCAGGGTGAGGAAGAGCTGTTCCAGGCCGCCGCTGCCGGCCGCCCGCAGTTCGGTGAGGGCGATGCCGGCGTCGGCGGCGACCTGACCGACCGCCTCGGCTTCGGCGTGGACCAGCAGCCCGTCGGTGCCGTCGGTGACCGCCAGTCGGGCCCGGTCCAGCGCGCCGCGCAGCGCCGCGGTGTCCCGGGCCCGGACCAGCGTCCCGCCGCCGGCCAGCAACTCGTGCTTCTCCCCCTGGGCCACGATCCGGCCACCCCCGATGACCACCAGCCGGTCCGCGACCGCCTCCACCTCGCGCAGCAGGTGGGAGGAGAGCAGCACGGTGCCGCCCCGGTCGGCGAAGTCCCGCAGCAGGCCGCGCATCCAGAAGATCCCCTCCGGGTCGAGGCCGTTGGCCGGCTCGTCGAGGATCAGCACCCGGGGGTCGCCCAGCAGCGCGTGCGCCAGGCCGAGGCGCTGCCGCATCCCCAGCGAGTACGCCCGGACGCGGCGCTTCGCCGCGACCTCGTTCAGCCCGACCAGGTCCAGCCTGGCGGCCACCTCCCGGCGGTCCACGCCCATCGTCGCGGCGGCCACGGCCAGCGCCTCTCGGCCGGTGCGCCCGGCGTGCTGGGCCGAGGCGTCCAGCAGCACGCCCACCTCCCGCCCGGGATTGGGCAGTTCCCGGTACGGCCGGCCGCCGACGGTGGCGCCACCGCCGCTGGGCGGGGTGAGCCCGCAGATCATCCGCATGGTGGTGGACTTGCCGGCGCCGTTGGGCCCCAGGAAGCCGGTGACGGTGCCCGGTTCGCAGCGGAACGACACGTCGTCGACGGCGGTGTGCCGCCCGTACCGTTTGGTGAGGTGTTCCACGCTGATCATGCCGCTCACGCTGCCGGAGCCAACCGGTCGCCCGCTGCGGCCGACGGTCTCGCACGCCGGCTACCGAAGTCGACGCCCGGCCTCGACTTTGGTAGCTGGTCGGCGCGCCGGCCGCCTGCCTAGCATGGCCACGTGACCCGCGCCGCCGTCCCGGAGCACCCCTGGCTGCTGCCGGGGGCGCTGAGCGTCGACGCGGCGGCGCGGGCGGGGCGGGGGCCGCGCCGCACCACCCGCGACTGGGTGGTGGACAGCATCTGCTTCCTGCTCTCCCTCGGCTGGGTGCTGCTCGCCACCGCCGACGCGGTCGGCTCCGACCCGCAGTTCTCCACCCCGCTGTCGCAGCGCTGGATGGTCCCGGCCGACGCGCTGCTCGGGCTGGCCTGCTGCGCGCTGCTCTGGGTGCGACGCCGGTGGCCGTTGGGGCTCGCCGTCGCGACCACGCCGCTCACCCTGTTCTCGATGGCGTCGGCGGTTCCGCTGCTGATCCTCTACTTCACCGTCGTGGTGCACCGCCGCACGGCCGTCGCGCTGGCGGTGACCGCCGCCGGCCTGATCACCAACTTCGCCTTCAACTACCTGCGTCCCGATCCCCACATGCCGTACTGGGTGACGGTCGCCTGGGGGGTCGTGATCAGCCTCTCCGTGCTGGCGTGGGGGATGTTCGTCCGGGCGCGCCGGCAGCTCGTCGTGTCGCTGCGCGAGCGGGCCGAGCGGGCCGAGGCGGAGCAGCAGTTGCGGGTGGCGCAGGCCCGGCACCTGGAGCGCACCCGGATCGCCCGCGAGATGCATGACGTGCTGGCGCACCGGATCTCGCTGCTCAGCCTGCACGCCGGCGCGCTGGAGTTCCGGCCGGACGCGCCGCCGGAGGAGGTGGCGCGGGCGGCCGGGGTGATCCGGGGCAGCGCCCACGCCGCGTTGCAGGACCTGCGCGAGGTGATCGGGGTGCTCCGCGCGGAGACCACCGCCGAGGAGGATCCCGAGCGCCCGCAGCCGACCCTGGGCGACCTGCCCGCGCTCGTCGAGGAGTCCCGGTCGGCCGGGGCGCGGATCGGCGTCCGCGAGGTGGTCACCTCGGTGGAGCGGGTGCCCGCGGCGGTGGGGCGCAGCGTCTACCGGATCGTGCAGGAAGGGCTGACCAACGCCCGCAAGCACGCCGCCGGCGCGGCGGTCACCGTCGACGTGGCCGGCGCCCCCGGCGACGGGCTGACCGTGGAGATCCGCAACCGGTGGCCGGTCGGCGGCGTCGCCGGCCCGGAGATCCCCGGCGCCGGCACCGGCCTGGTCGGCATCGCGGAGCGGGTCAGCCTGGCCGGCGGCCGGCTGGAGTACGGGCGCGACGACTCGGGCGACTTCCGGCTGGCGGCCTGGCTGCCGTGGCCGGCGTGACCGGGTCGGCGGCGGCCGGCCCGCGGCCCACGTCCGGCCGGCCGGTGCGGGTGCTGATCGTCGACGACGACGCGCTGGTCCGGGCCGGCCTGTCGATGATCCTCGGCGGGGTGCCGGACCTGCTCGTGGTCGGCGAGGCCGCCGACGGTGGCGAGGTGCCCGCCGCGGTGGCCGCCTGCGCGCCCGACGTGGTGCTGATGGACATCCGGATGCCCCGGCTCGACGGCCTCGCCGCCACCGAGGCGCTGCGCGCGTCGCCCGACCCGCCGGAGGTGCTGGTGCTGACCACCTTCGACGCCGACGAGCAGGTGCTCCGGGCGCTGCGGGCGGGGGCCGGCGGCTTCCTGCTCAAGGACACCCCGCCGGCGGAGATCGTGCGGGCGGTGCGCCGGGTGGCGGCGGGGGAGGCGACGCTCTCCCCGGCGGTCACCCGCCGGCTGATCGACCACGTGACCGGGCCGGGCGCGCCCGGAGGCCCCGACCCGCGCCGGGAGCGGGCGCTGCGGCAGCTCGCCGGGCTCAGCGAGCGGGAGCGCGAGGTCGCGGTCGCGCTGGGCCAGGGCCGGACGAACGCGGAGATCGCCGCCGAGCTGTTCATGAGCGTGGCGACCGTCAAGGCGTACGTGTCGCGGCTGCTGGTGAAGCTCGGCCTGAACAACCGCGTCCAGGTCGCCCTGCTGGTCCACGACGCGGGCCTCGTCTGACCGGGATCGAACCTTTCCCGGCCGGGGCCCGTACCAGTTGCCGAGGATGCGGTGCGGCGGGTCAGCCGCACCGCTGCCGGAGCCGCGGGAGGCCAGCCGTGCGAGTCGGTGAACAGTCGACGGATCCCATCGACCAGATCCTGGGCGAGCTGCCGGTGCCGGCGCCGCCGACGCCCGAGGACGTCCGGCTCGCGGTGCGGGCGGTCGTGGTGCACGCCGCCGAGGAGTGGCCGGCCGGCCCGCTGTGCCGCGACGACGGCGCGACGTACCCGTGCCGCCTGCACCGGTGGGGCCGGCGGGTGCTGGAGCGGCACGGGCTCAACGGGCGGCAGGTCGACGCCCTGGTGCGGCACGGCAACCCCTTCGTGCACGTGCCGTTCCCGTTCCCGGTGACCGGCCCCGCGCGGACGGGCCACCCGCCCCCCGCCGCCGCGCCGCGCTGGCCCCGGGCGAGCTGAGCGCGGTACGCCCGACGGCACGACCGGGACACGACGCCGGCCCGGCGCGTGGGGGTTCGTCCCCCGCGTGCCGGGCCGGCGCCGCCGTCCGGGGCGGCTCAGTCGTTGCCGGCGCCGATCCCGCAGTCCGGTGCCGACCAGCTGGTGGTGTTCGCGGTGCCGTCGCGGTTGTTCTCCCGCCGCGAGTCGACGTGCACGTGGTCGTCGTGGTCCGGGTAGCCCGGCCCGTAGATCCCGCTGAAGCCCCGGTTGCGGGCGTCGCGCGCCAGCTGGCACAGGGAGCTGGTGCGGGAGGTCAGGTCGGCGGCGTTGCCGTAGAGGTGCTGGCTGTCCGAGGCCCCGCCCACCTGGCTGTTGCAGGCGCGGCTGCGGAAGCCGCTGCTCACGCGGAGCGGCTTGTCGCCGAGGCTGCGCCGCATCGCCTCCAGCTTCCACATCGTGCGCAGCGCGTTCTGCCGGGTCTGCGCGGGGGAGAGCGGACCGCCGCTCCAACCCCCACGGCCGCAGCCGTCGTCCATCTCGGCGAAGCTGAAGTGCCGCGGCGTGCAGTCGTTGTCCTGGAGGTCGTAGAGCTTGCCGTACGTCTGGGGCCCGGCGACGCCGTCGGCGCGCAGCCCGTACGCGGACTGGAACCGCCTGACCGCGGCGGCGGTCTTCGGCCCGTAGCGGCCGTCGTTCTCCACGATGTCGCGGTTGCCGGCCCAGCCGGCCACCCGCAGCTGCAACTGGCGGACGTCGTCGCCGGAGCGCCCCTGGTGGAGATTGCGTTTCCACGTGTAGCAGCCGTCCGCGTGGGCCGCCGGCGCGGCGACCACCGTGGCGACAGCGGCGCCCGGCAGCGCCAGGGCAAATACGACAGCTGCCCGTTTCAAGGTGTTTACGCGCACAGAAGTCCTCCCGACAGGAAGTGCGAATGGGGTGGCCTCGGGGACATCGACCGGGACGTCCCGCCTTTCCCACCATGGCAGGGCGGCGGGCGGTTGGCGGCAATTAACGAGAATTGTCCTCGCTTTCGGCCGTTCCTGAGTCCTGCCTGGGAATTGGGTCGAATTGCGAAACGCCCATTCCCGGCAGGCGGCGACAGGCGGCGCGGGAGGCACGGATGGTCGCAGTCGGCCGTACCGAGGGTGATGTTCCGGCGCGCGTCCCACCCGGTAACGTCAGCGCCGGCGGGACGGGGAGGAGGCGGCGGTGGCACGCGGTGGCGTCTTCTGCGTCGAGGGTCAGTGGCACCGGGACCTCAACGAGCGCGGCTCCGTCCTGCCCACCCTGGAACTGCTCGAACGGCTCGGGAAGATCCGCTTCATCCACAAGGACGCGGCCACCCGCGACGAGCTCTTCTACTTCGTCGACCGCTGGCTGCTCAAGCAGTACGCCGACCACCGGGTCGGCTTCTTCGCCATGCACGGCGAGCCGAGCCGGCTCTGCCTCACCGACTGGGAATCCGTGCCGCTCGCCGAGTTCGCGGAGCTGATGGCGGGTCGCTGCGACGGCCGCCGGCTCTACTTCGGCAGCTGCTCGGTGCTGCGCGCCTCCGACGCGGTGCTGCGCGGCTTCCTAGACGCCACCGGGGCGGCGCTGATCTGCGGTTTCACCCGCGAGGTGGACTGGGTCGAGTCGGCGGCCTTCGAAACCGTCCTGCTCGACGTGCTGGCCAACGGCCAGCGCCACAACGCCGCCGAACTGCGGATGGGCTCCGCGCACTGGGCGCCGCTCGCCTCGTACCTCGGCTTCCGGGTGATCTACGCCAACGGCCGTGCCTGGCGGCCCTCCGCCCGCCCCCGGGTGCCCGCGCAGGCCGCCGGCCGCGCCGCCGCGCGACCCCGGTGACGTCGCCGCGGCGGGGGATCCCCCGCCGCGGGCCCGGTGCGGTCGCCGCGGCTCCGTGGCCCTGGTAGGAACGAACGATGGCACCCAGCATCGCGACGAACACCCGGGTCGACCGGGCCGAGCTGACCGAGTTCCTCCGGCCGCGGCACCGGGTGGTGCTGACGACCACCCGCGCCGACGGCCGCCCGCAGTCGTCCCCGGTCTCCGCCGGGGTGGACGGCGAGGGGCGGCTGGTCGTCTCCACCTACCCGGAGCGGGCCAAGGTCGTCAACATCCGCCGCGACCCCCGGGTCTCGGCGTGCGTCCTCTCCGACGACTGGAACGGCCCGTGGGTGCAGGTCGACGGCACCGCTGAGGTGCTGGACCTGCCCGAGGCGCTGGAACCGCTCGTCGACTACTTCCGCAGCATCTCCGGGGAGCATCCGGACTGGGACGAGTACCGGGCCGCGATGCTCCGGCAGGGCAAGTCGCTGATCCGGGTGACCGTCGAGCGCTGGGGTCCGATCGCCACCGGCGGCTTCCCCGCCCGCCTCGCCGGCTGACGGCGCCGGACGGTTCACCACCACCGCGCGGCTGACCGGGCCCGCCCTTCAGTACGCGGCGGTGAAGCGGGCGTTCTCGTGGCGTGGCTCTTCGATCTCGTCCACGATCGCCACCGCCAGGTCCTCGTAGCTGAGCACCGAGCGGCCCTCGTGGTCGGTCACCGGCTGGTCGCCCCCGGTGCGGTAGTGCCCGGTGCGCTCGCCCGGGTGGAACTCCAGCGGCGGCGGCGAGACGTACGTCCAGCTCACCCCGTCGGCGGAGGAGCGGTAGAAGTCGAGGGCGTCGGCCTGGCCGAGCGCCGCGTCCCGGTAGTCCCGCGGGAAGTCCGGCTCGTCGAGGTAGCGGGTGCCCCTCGGGGTCAGCAGGGTCGAGCCGCCGCCCACGTGGATGATCCGGGGCGCGGCCGGCAGCCCTCGCAGTACGCCGACGAGGTTCCGCGCCGCGTCGAGCCAGAGGTCGTGCCCGCCGCCGCCGATCGCCACCACCATGACGTCGGCGTCCGGCGCCAGGTCGCGTGCGCTCCGCTCGCTGGTGGCGTCCCCGGTGACCACCGTGACCGCCGGCGGCAGGTACGAGGTGGCCTCCGGGCGGCGCACCGCCGCGGTGACCCGGTGCCCGCGGCCGACCGCCTCGGCGGTGATCCGCGATCCCGCGGTGCCGCCCGCGCCGAACACGACGATGTTGCTCATGACCGCCTCCCGCCAGGCCCGCCCGGCCCGGCGGACGTAGCCGACTCCAGGCTATTGAGCGGCGCCGCCGCGCGCTGGCGGACCGGGGATCCCGGCCGGCTGCGGCGGCCCCTTGCGCTGTCACGCGGCGTCAGGTGCACTGGTACGGACCGTGACGGCTGAGGCCGGGGGTGGGCCCGATGGCGGAGGCACGCGACGCGCCCGTCGAGACGCCCGGGCCCACCGATCCACCGGCGGAACCCCGGGAGCCGACGCCGGGGCCACGCCCGTCGGAACGGCTGCGGGCACTGCTGCGCCGGCTCTCGCCCGCCGGCCGCTGGTTCGCCGGGGTCCTCGCCGCCGTCCTCACGACGGCGTTGACCGCCTGGCTCCTCGCCTGGGGCCTCCTGCCCGGCAACCCCCCGCCGCCGCCACCGCCCGACCCCGACGCGCCGCCCTTCACCGTCGCGGTCCGGGTCGGGCACGAGGCGGCGGACGGCTGGGTGGTGGAAACCCCGTGGGCGGACGTCCCCGCCCGGCCGGGGTGGGCGGGCGACTGGGGGGCGTGGTCCCGGGAGGCCGCCGGGGTGCCGGCCGCCCGGCAGCACGTCTACTTCACCGTCCAGGGCGTCGACGAGGCGCAGGTGACCCTCACCGACCTGCGGGTGCGGGTCGTGGCGCGCCGCCCCGCCCTGCTCGGCGTGTTCGCCGCCCCGGGCGGGGGCGGCCCGAGCGCCTACCGGTGGGTGGAGGCGGACCTGGACGAGGAACCCCCCGCGCTCACCGCCGGCATGTTCCGCCTGGGCGAGCAGAGCATGCCCGAGCACGAGCGCAAGGAGATCCGCTTTCCGTACCGGGTCTCGGTGACCGACGCCGAGACCTTCCTCGTCGTCGGCCACACCGAGCGCTGCGACTGCGACTGGCGGATCGAGGTCGACTGGGCGTCGCGGGGGCGCGTCGGCACCGTCACGGTGGACGACGGGGGGCGTCCCTTCCGGGTCACCGGCTCGACCGGGGCACACCTGCACTGCCGGGTGCTGCCCGACGAGGTGGAGCGGTGCGAGGGCGCCTGACGGCGGCGGGGGCGCTCAGTCCAGCAGGGCGGAGTAGACGAGCTGGCGCAGCTGCGGCCGGATCGGGTGGGTGCTCGACGGCATGAGCTGGGTGAAGAACAGGGCCGTGATCTCCTCCGCCGGGTCGACCCAGAACGCCGTGCTCGCCACGCCGCCCCAGTAGTACTCGCCGGGACTGCTCGGCACCCGGCTCGGCACGGGGTCGTCGACCACGGCGAAGCCGAGCCCGAAGCCGACCCCGTCGAGGGTGGTCTCGGCGAAGCCGCCCGTGGAGAGGGCGCTCAGGTCCCGACCGCCGGGCAGGTGGTTGCGGGTCATGAAGCGCACCGTGCGCGGTCCCAGCAGCCGCACCCCGTCGAGCTCGCCGCCGCGCAGCAGCAGCTGGGTGAAGCGGTGGTAGTCGGCGGCGCTGGAGATCAGGCCTCCGCCGCCGGAGAGCAGCAGCGGCTTCTCGTACGCCAGCGCGCCCAGCTTGTCGTAGCGGAACGCGCGGCCGGTGCGCGGGTCGGGCGCGTACAGGGCCGCGAGCCGGTCCGCGGCGTCGCCCGCGGCCCACCAGTGCGTGTCGGCCATGCCCAGCGGGCGGAGGATCCGGTCGGCGAAGAAGGCGTCCAGGCTCTGCCCGGAGACCACCTCGACCAGCCGGCCGAGCACGTCGGTGGCGACCGAGTAGCCCCAGGCGGAGCCGGGCTGGAAGAGCAGGGGCAGCTCGCCGAAGGCCCGGCAGGCCGTGGCCAGGTCGACGTCCGCGGGCGGGTACAGGTCGTAGCCGGCGGCCCGGTAGATGCCGTCGACCACCGAGGTCTGCATGAAGCCGTACGTCAGGCCGGCGGTGTGGGTGAGCAGGTGCCAGACCCGGATCGGCTCGGTCGCCGGCACGGTGTACGGCTTGAGCACCGAGCCCTTGGAGTAGACCCGCAGGTCGGCGAACTCGGGCAGCCAGCGGCTGATCTCGTCGGTCAGCTCGAAGCGGCCCTCCTCCCAGAGGATCATCGCGGCGACCGAGGTGATGGGCTTCGTCATCGAGTAGATGCGCCAGAGCGTGTCCGCCTGCACGGGGGCGCCCGCCTCGACGTCGCGCAGCCCGTACGTCGACGAGTGGGCGATCTCGCCGCGCCGGGTGACGAGCACCTGGAAGCCGGCGAGCCGGCCGTCGTCGACGTACCTGCCGAAGTGCTCGTCGATCCGCGCCAGCCGGGCGGGGTCGAAGCCGATCTGGTCCGGGTCGATGCTGCGGGCCACACTCACGACGCCGAACCTACTAGCCGGTACGCCGCACCGGAAGGGCCGCCGGCGGATGTCCGACCCCGTCGGTAGCCTGGTCCGATGCCCGAATTGACCGTGGACGCGACCTTCCGCGACGAGGACTGGTACGGCGAGGAACTGGCGGACCGGCGCTTCGTCGGCTGCACGTTCCTCCACGTCGACCTGACCGAGGCGACCAGCCGGGGCGCGGTCTTCGACGGCTGCACCTTCGGCAACGTACGGTTCAACGCCTCCCGCCACACCGACTCGGCGTTCACCCGCTGCTCCTTCCGGCGGTGCAACCTCTTCGAGGCGGAGTTCACCGGCTGCAAGCTGGTCGGCAGCACCTTCGCCCAGTGCGACCTGCGGCCGTTGACGATCGCCGGCGGCGACTGGTCCTTCGTCGCGCTCCCCGGCGCCGACCTGCGCGGGGTCCGCATCACCGACGTCCGGATGCGTGAGGCCGACCTGACGGGGGCCAACCTGACCGGGGCCACGGTCACCGGCGTCGACCTCTCCGCCGCGCAGCTGCACGCCTCCCGGCTCTCCGGCGCGGACCTGCGCGGCAGCGACCTGACCGCGCTCGATCCGACGGTGGTGGAGCGGGCCGGGGCGCTGGTCGACGCGGAGCAGGCCGTGGTCATCGCGCAGGCCCTCGGCTTCGAGATCCGCTAGCGAAAGCAGACGCGGGTTGTCCGGATTGCCTGCCAGCCTGGGGCGCATGACATGGTGGTCCGACCTCCTCCGCGAGGAGCCCGAGTTCGCGGGGCGCGTCCGGGCGCGCTTCGCGGTACGCAAGCACGGCACGATGGCGACGCTGCGCCGGGACGGCTCGCCGCGGATCAGCGGCAGCGAGTTCGACTTCGGCGCCGAGCACCTGCGGCTGGGCAGCCTGGCGGGCGCGGTCAAGGCGCTCGACCTGCGCCGCGACCCCCGGGTGGCGCTGCACTGTCCGACCGAGGACACCCCGGCGGACGATCCGGGCTCCTGGGGTGGCGACGCGAAGATCGCCGGCCTGGCGCACGAGGAGCCGGCGGCCGGGGACGGCTCGCACCGGTTCCGGATCGAGCTGACCGAGGTGGTGCTGACCCGCGTCGGCGACCCGCCGGACCACCTGGTCATCGAGAGCTGGCACCCCGGTCGGGGCCTGCGCCGGCGCCGGCGGTGAGCCGGCCGCCGCCGGGGCCGGTGCCCACCGTGGACGGCGGCGTTCACCCGGCGGCTGGGTGCGGCCCGGAGTAGCGTGGTCGCGACGACCGGGTGCGACGGCGAACGGGAGGACCGATGACGTCGAGCGAGCAGGTGCTGGACAGCCCGCAGGGCTGGGTGGCCGACCACATCCGGCGGTACCTGGAGACCGACGGCGCCGAGGGGCACGAGTGGCGGCCCGGGGTCTTCACGCTGCTGCTGACCACGCGGGGCCGGCGCAGCGGCAGGCTGCGGCGCACCGCGCTCATCTACGGCCGCGACGGCGACGCCTACCTGGTGGTCGCCTCGCAGGGCGGCGACCCGAAGCACCCGGCCTGGTACCTCAACCTGCTCGACGAGCCGCTGGTCGAGGTGCAGGTGGGCGCCGAGCGGTTCACCGCGCGGGCCCGTACGGCGGCAGCGGGGGAGAAGCCGCGGATGTGGTCCACGATGGCCGCCATCTGGCCGGCGTACGACGAATACCAGGCGAAGACCGACCGGGACATCCCCGTCGTCGTGCTCGAACGCGTCTGACAGTGCGCCGTCACGACGCCCGCCGGGCGGGCGCGGGCGGCCGGCTGACCGACGGGTCCGTCAGTCCGGCGGGACAGTTTGTCCGTCGCGCGGTGTCCGGCCTGTCGTAGTTTTCTGCTGTCCGCGTCCGTCCATCCCTTGTGGAGGTTTGGCCGATGTTCAGCACCACCACCCGCACCGTCCGTCCGACCGCCCCCCGGGGCGCCGGGGAGCCGTCCGGGGAGGTGCTCCGGGAGATCCCGCTGCCGCCGTACGTGACGGTCGAGGACGCCCAGTTCGCGGTGCGCGCGGTCGTGGTGCACGCGCCCCGGTTCTGGTCCGGCGGGACGGTGTGCCGCAACGACGCCAGCCCGCACCCGTGCCGGCTGCACACCTGGGGGACCCGGGTCCTGACGCAACGCGGCCTGCGCCCGGCCGAGATCGCCGCGCTGATCGAGCGCGGCGATCCGGCGGCCGAGCTGCCGCACCGCCCCGGCGCGTGAGGGTGTCGGCGGGGCCCGCACCGGCCCCGCCGACCCGTCAGCAGGCGCTCGGCTTCACCCACGAGCACTCCCGGCCCTCCGGGGCCCGGGGTGCCTCGGGCGCCGCCGGGGGCGCGACCCGCGCCGCGCTCGTGCCCTTCGCGGTGTACGCCGCCAGCGCGATCGCGATCTGGTCCTCCAGCGTCTTGACCGACGCGGCCAGATAGTTGTTGAGCAGGATCGAGAACGCCAACAGCCGCCCGTCGGCGTCGGTGACGTAGCCGGACAGGCCGGAGACGCCGGTCAGGCTGCCGGTCTTGGCGTGTACGTTGCCCGCCGCCGGGGTGCCCCGCATCCGGGTGCGCAGCGTCCCGCCGACGAACCGCTCCGCCTCGCCGGCGATCGGCAGGGCCGCGTACCAGGTGTCGAACCAGGGCTCCGCGCGTACGGCGGTGAGCAGGTCCACGAACTCCTCGGCCGGGATCAGGTTGCGCCGGGAGAGCCCCGAGCCGTCCCGCTGGCGCAACGTGCCGGTGTCCATCCCGGCGTCGGCGACGTACTCGCTGA
Organism: Micromonospora sp. CPCC 205561; assembly: GCF_036906775.1. Lineage (NCBI taxonomy): Bacteria > Bacillati > Actinomycetota > Actinomycetes > Micromonosporales > Micromonosporaceae > Micromonospora > Micromonospora sp. CPCC 205561. The sequence continues at coordinate 327,527 of NZ_JBAKHV010000001.1, forward strand.
TCGCGGCCAGCCCGGCCGACCAGGTGCCGGAGCCGGAGAGCACCCGCCCGATCTCCTTGGTCAGCACCTCGGCGTGCCCGTTGTTGGAGAGCTTGAGGAACGGCACCACCAGCTCGGCCAGGGGCATCGAGCGGTGCCGCCCCAGCTCCGAGGCGCCCTCCGGGGTGGCCTGGCCGAGCACCGTCCGGCCGAGTACCCGTACGCCGTGCCGGCGCAGCGCGGACCGGAAGACGTCGGCCGCGTAGCCGGTGGGCTCCCAGACGCTCACCCAGTCGCTCGCCGGCTCCGCGCCGAGCGCGATCTGCCCGGTGACGACGACCGTGTTGCCGCCGTGCTCGCGCTCGAAGGAGAGCGAGGTCTCCCCGCCCGCGACCGTCTCGGCCCGGTTCTCGATCTTCAGGTAGCGGGTGGCCGGGGTCGTGGTGACGACGGGGCGCGCCCCGGCGGTCCCGCCCGGGGCGGCGCTGACGATGACGGTGCCCGCGTCGTAGTCGGTGTCCGGCGCCACGGTCAGGGCGGAGACCTGCGCGGCGTAGTAGTAGGGCTCGTCGTCCCAGGTCCAGTCGGGGCCCAGGCGGGTGCCGTCGTAGCGGGTGTCGTCGGCCACCAGGTTGCCGGTGACCACCCGTACGCCGGCGGCGGCGACCTGCGCGGCCAGCGCGTCGTAGTCGGCGGCCAGCATGGTCGGGTCGCCGCCGCCGCGCAGGTAGAGGTTGCCGGAGACCAGGCCGGCGCGCCGGGTGCCGCTGCTGCGCACCTCGGTGCTGAAGCGGTGGCCGGGCCCGAGCAGCTCCAGCGCCGCCGCCGAGGTCAGCAGCTTGGTGTTCGAGGCGGGCACCAGGCGGCGGTCGCCGTTGCGGTGGTAGACCGTCTCGCCGGTGGTCGCGTCCTTGACCACCACCGAGGCCTGCGCCCCGGCCAGCCGACCGTCGGCGAGGATCGCGTCGATGGTGGCGTTCAGGCGGGTCTCCGCGGGGGTGGGCGACTCGGCGGTGGCGATGGGCGCGCCGGCCGTGGCCGCGGTGGCGACCAGCGCCAGCAGCGCGAGCGCCCGGGGGAAGAGACGACGATGCATGGGCTGATGCTGCCATGGAGATATCTGCCAGGAAAGACCGTCGATGGAAACTATTCTTCGGCTCCCGGCGGCGGGCTGTGAGCGGGGAGACCTCCCCGGCGGGCAGCCGGACGGGCCCGCCGGTGTTGTACGCGGTATGGACGAACGCTCCGTCGACGTGCTGGTGATCGGGGCCGGTCAGGCCGGCCTCTCCGCCGGCTACCACCTGCGCCGCGTCGGCTTCGCCCCCGGCGACGGCTTCGTGATTCTCGACGGGGACGACGGGCCGGGCGGGGCGTGGCGGCACCGCTGGCCCACCCTGCGGCTCGACCGGGTGCACGGCTTCCACGACCTGCCCGGCCTGCCGTTCGCGCCGACCCGGCCCGACCTGCCGGCCGCCGACGCGGTCAGCGCCTACTTCGCCGCGTACGAGCGGGAGTTCGCTTTGCCGGTGCGGCGTCCCGTACGGGTCCGTGAGGTGCGCGACCGGCCTGACGGCCGGCTGGCCGTGCACACCGACGCCGGCTCCTGGACGGCCCGCGCCCTGGTCAACGCCACCGGCACCTGGACCCGGCCGTTCTGGCCCCACTACCCGGGCCGGTCGACGTTCCGGGGGCGCCAGCTGCACACGGCGGACTACCGGGGTCCGGCGGAGTTCGCCGGTCGGCGGGTCGTGGTGGTGGGCGGCGGGACGTCCGCCGTGCAGCTGCTCGCCGAGGTCTCCGCCGTCGCCGCCGGGACCACCTGGGTGACCCGCCGCCCGCCCGAATTCCGCGACGAGGAGTTCACCCCCGAGCGGGGACGCGCCGCGGTCGCCCTGGTCGACGCGGCGGTACGCGCCGGCCGCCCGCCGGCCAGCGTGGTGGGGCTGACCGGGCTGCCGCTCACCCCGGAGCTGCGCCGGCTGCGCGAGCGCGGCGTGCTCGACCGGCTACCCGTCTTCGACCGGATCACACCCGACGGGGTGGCCTGGGACGACGGGCGGTTCGTGGCGGCGGACGCCATCCTCTGGTGCACCGGCTTCCGGGCGGCGCTGGAGCATCTCGCGCCGCTGCGGCTGCGCGGGCCGGGCGGGGGTATCACGATGGACGGCACCCGGGTGGTCGCCGACGAGCGGATCCACCTGATCGGGTACGGCCCCTCGGCGAGCACGATCGGCGCGAACCGGGCGGGCCGCGCGGCGGTGCGCGACCTCCGCGCCAGGTTCGCGCCGGCCGGCGCCCGGCACTGACCCCGCTCTATTTGACGGATCCCCCGGCAGGGGGCAACGTAGGCCGGGAGGGCCCTCAGCCGCCCGCGTCGGCGACCACCTGCCGCCCTTCCACCGCCTCCCACGTGCGCTCGTCCGCGGGCCGATCCCGGTCCCGCGCCGCGAAACCGAGAATCCACGAGGAGTTCCGCCATGCTCACCATGACCGACAACGCCGTTCTGGTGATCCGGGACCTGGCCAACCAGCAAGACGTCGCCGAGGACGGCGGGGTGCGCATCGCCGCCGACACCGACGCCGGCTCGCTCACCGTCGAACTGGTCGCCGAGCCGGTCGAGGGCGACCACGTGGTCGACAACCAGGGCGCTCGGATCTTCCTGGACTCCGACGCCGCCGAGCTGCTCGGTGAGGCGTCGGTGGACGCGAGCGTCGACGACGAGGGCGTGGTGCAGTTCGGATTCACCGAGAAGCAGTGACGGCTCGGCCCGCGCGGCCGCCGGCTCGGCCCGTGGGATCAACCGGCCCGGCGGGACTCCCCGTTGCGGTGCGGCCGGCCCGGGCGGCCGTGCTCCGGGGCCCACAGGCCGGAGGGCCCGGTCTCCCGTTCCGGGTGCGTCAGCGTGGCCAGCACGTGCGCCAGATGGTGCGAGGTGCCCCACGCCGCCCAGTTGCTGGCCGAGCCCGCGCCGGCGGCGCCGCGCCGGGCCCGCCGCAGGATCTCGTGGTCGCCCCAGGAGAACGCCGCGCCGGTGGTCGGCCAGTGGGGCGCCGAGACGAGCGTCCGGCACAGGTCGGCGAACCGGTCGTCGCCCCGGCCGCCCCGCCGGGACCACCGGTACACCCACCAGGCGCCGTCGGTGGTGTACCGGACGGTGGGCAGCCGGTCGCCCGGCTGTTCGGCGCCGGGCACCGCGGAGCCGACGCCGTAGTCGCCGTATCCGACGTCGAGGTCGGCCAGCCGCTGCCAGAGCTGCCAGTCCCAGCGGTCGAGGCGTACCGGTTCGTCGGTGGGCAGGCCGGACACCGTGGGGGGCATCGCGCCCGCCGCCACGCTCACCGCGTGCCAGGCGTGCCGGCGGGCCCACTCCAGCAGCCGGCGGATCCGGGGCTCGGCCATCCGGATGTCGGCCGGGCAGCAGACGTCGCCCGCGTCGAGGAGCAGGTCGCACTGCTCGGGCACCAGGCGGGCGAGCCGCCAGACGCGCTCCGCCGCCGCGGTGGCCGCGTCCGGGCCGGCCCGGTCCCGGCCCACCCGCAGCCGGACGACCGCCCGCTGGGCGTGGGCCCGGGCCGCGACGCCGTGCGCGACCAGGCGCCGGTCGCTCTCCGCGAGCCCGATGACCGGAACCAGCGGTACGCCCCAGCGGACCAGCTCGGTCTCCGGGGTGTCGGGCAGGCCGGTGACGTCGACGGCCGTGCGCAGCCCCTCGGGCAGCCGGCCGAGCACGTCCAGGGTGAACCGGTCCAGGACGGACACCTGGAGGACCGGGGCGAGCAGGGGCGCGACGACGTCGTCGAGATGACCGAGCGCCTCCAGCTCGCCCCGCCGGTTGGCGAGGATGGGGCGGTAGACCGGTTCCGCCGCCCGGCCCCGGTGGGCGGGCACCATACCTCAGCGTAGCCAGACATCGGTGACCGTCACAGGGACGATCGGTCCGTGCCGGCCGCCGGAGCCGGCGGTACGCGGCGGATCAGTCGTCGTCGCCGTCCTTGTCGTCGTCCTCGTCCTCGTCCTCGTCCTTGTCGTCGTCCTCGTCGCCGTCGTCGTCCTTGTCGTCGTCGACCGGCTCCTGCTCGGCCTTGACCACCGTGCCGTCGCCCCGGTCGACGTCGACCTCGTGCTCGGTCTGCCCGGCCACGATCTCGACGCTCCACACGGCCCGGCCGTCCTCGTCCTCGCGCTCGACCTCGACGATCTTCCCGCCGCCGGCCCGGGCCAGCGCGATCTCGCCGGCCCGCTGCTCGGTCACCGCGTCGCCGCCGGTGCTCGGCGCCGCGCTGCCCGCCGGGCTGCCGGGCGCCGTCGGGGTGCCGCCGGTGCTCGGCGCGCCACCCGTCGTCGGGGCGCCGCTCGGGGTGCCCGGCGTGGCCGCGGCCGTCGGGGCGGTGGTGGCGGCGGCCAGGGTGGTCGCCCGGGCCGGGCCGCCGTCCGCCGCCGCGACGCCGAAGGTCGCCCCGGTCACGGCGAGCGCGGCCACGCCTCCCAGCGACGCCAACATCAGGGACTTGCGCTTCATCTCGTTCACCCTCTCCTCGGTTCCGGCTCCCAGGATCGCGCCCGTCCGGATAGGGCCACGCTGCCCGGACGCTAAGGCCGGGTTAAGCCGCGCCGCGCGCCGGCGGCCGGGCCGGACGTAGCGCGCGACGGCGGGCTCAGGAACGGGGCGGACCGAGTTCGAGGCGCACCTCGGTGCCCCCCGGGGGCGAGGCGTGCAGGGTCAGGCGACCGCCGCCGGCCTGGGCGGCGCGGCGGGCGATGTCCAGGCCGAGGCCGGTCGAGCCGGCCGTGCTGGCGCCCCGGTCGAGCGTGCCGGGCGGCATCCCCGGCCCCTCGTCGGCCACGCTCAGCACCGCCCGGCCCGCCTCGGCGACCAGCCGGACGGCGAACGCGGTGCCGTCCGGGGTGTGCGCGAAGACGTTGCCGAGCAGGGCGTCCACCGCCGCTGCCAGCTCGTCGGCGGGTACGCCGACCGGCAGCGGTCCCGGCGCCACGTCGAGCGTCACCGCCCGCCCGGTGTCCTCCGCCAGCACGGACCAGAACGCCACCCGCTCGGCCACCACGGCCGCCGCGTCGCAGCCGGCCGCCCCGGCCGTCGGGGCCCGCCAGCGGGCCTGCCGGATGAGGCCGGTGACCGCCCGCTCCAGCCCGTCCACGGCCGCCGTCACCCGGGCCGCGTCCTCGGGGTCGCGCAGCGACTCGGCCTCCAGCCGCAGCGCGGTCAGCGGGGTGCGCAGCCGGTGCGAGAGGTCGGCGACCTCCTCCCGCTCCTGCACCAGCAGCACCTGGATGCGGCCCGCGAGGTGGTTGAGGGCGCCGGCGACCTCGCGCAGCTCCGGTGGGCCGGCGGGCGTGACGCGCGCGTCGAGTTCCGCGTTCGCCAGCCGGTGCGACACCGCCGAGAGCTCCCCGATCGGCCGGACCAGGGTGTGCGCCAGCCGGTCGGCGACGGCCAGCCCGATCAGCACCAGCAGCACGCCGAGCAGCGCCAGGACCAGCCAGGACCGGGTCACCCCGGCGGTCAGCTCGGCCGGCGGGACCACCGTGCGGATCACGCCGGTGCCGTCCGGTCGGCCCTGCACCGCGATCACCACCTCCCGCCCCCGCCCGGACTCGGCGGTGAGGCTCTGCCCCCGGGCCGCCAGCGCCACGGCGGGCGTACGCGGTGCCGGGGCGCCCAGCACCGTGCCGTCGGGCAGGAAGACCGTGACCGGCCGGTCGGACTCCGCCGACAGCTGCTCGACGGTCAGCCGGATCGTCGCGGTGTCGGCGGTGCCGACGACGGTGACGAGGCTCTGCGCGTCGGCGGTGGCCCGCAGGGTGGCCCGGTCCTCGGCGACGGTACGCACCAGCAGCGCCAACGGCACCAGGAAGGCGACCAGGGTCAGCACGCTGACCGCCGCGACCAGCAGGGCCATCCGGGCCCTCATCCGGCGCTCCCGGGCGCTTCGAGCCGGACCCCGACACCGCGCACGGTGTGCAGGTAACGGGGTGCCTGCGCGCTCTCCCCGAGCTTGCGGCGCAGCCAGGACAGGTGCACGTCCACGGTCTTGTCGGCGCCGCCGTACGGGACCCGCCACACCTCGGCGAGTAGCTCCCGCTTGGTCACCACCTGGCCGGGCCGGCCGGCGAGGTGGTGCAGCAGGTCGAACTCGCGCGGGGTCAGCTCGACGGGCTCGCCGTCCAGGGTGACCTGCCGCGACCGGGGATCGACCCGTAGCCCGCCGACCGCCAGCGCCGGGTCGTCCGGGGCGGAGCCCGCCCCGCGCCGCAGCACCGCCCGGATCCGCGCGTCGAGCTGTGCGGCGGTGAACGGCTTCACCACGTAGTCGTCGGCCCCGGCGTCGAGCACCCGGACGATCTCGGTGTCGTCGTCGCGGGCGGTGGCCACGATGACCGGCACGGCGCTGACCGCGCGGAGCATGCGCAGCAGCTCCCGGCCGTCCAGGTCGGGCAGTCCCAGGTCCAGCACGACCAGGTCGGGCCGGTCGTCCAGCGCGTCGCGCAGGCCGGTCATCGCCGTCGAGGCGGCGGCGACCGCGTGCCCCCGCTCGCGCAGCGCCCGCAGCAGCGGCGTACGGATCGTCAGGTCGTCCTCGATGAGCAGCAGGCGGGCCACAGGAGGCAGGCTAGCCGCCCGACGAGGCGCCGGCCCGGACCTTAACCCTCCCTTTGCCTCGCCCGAAGCCGCGCCGAACCCGGGATCGGTCAGACTCGGGGGATGCGCCGCCGTTCGTTGCTCGCCGTCGCCGGGTGGCTGGCCACCGCCACCCTCGCCACCCTGATCGGGGTGGCCGCGATCCGCTGGGTGGGGGAGAGCATCGCCGGCACCCCCGGCGGGGTGCTCAGCCAGGAGGAGGTCGAGCGGGCCCTCGCCTCGCCCGGGCCGACCGCCGGCGGGCCGCCGGCGGCGACGGGGACCGGGGAACCGTCGGCGGGTGCCGCCACCGGGGCGGGGCGGCGCCGGGCCTTCGGCACGGCGGGCGGCAGCGCGGTGGCCGAGTGCGGGCCGGCGGGGGTGCGGCTGGTGTCCTGGACCCCGGCGCAGGGCTACCGGGTCGCGGACGTCGAGCAGGGGCCGGACGACGACGTGGAGGTCACCTTCGCGGGTCCCGCCGGCGAGTTCGAGCTGAAGCTGCGCTGCGTGGGCGCGGAGCCGGTGCAGGCCGACGACGACTGACCCCGCGTCGCCCGGACCCGGACGCGAGCGCACGGCGCCGCTCGGATCCTGTGGATCGGAACGTCGCCGCGCTCTGGCCGTCTCCCACCACCGCAGCCGTACGGCGGTACGTCGGCGGGGACCTGGCTCCGCCGGTCTTGGCCGGCTCTACACTCGATCCCCGCTGCGGGCGGAACGAAACCTCCGGGCAGTGGCGAATTCCACCATCCGTGAGTCCCGGCGTGGCGCCGGGCCGCAGCGGGTATGTGCGTCGGCATGGAGCATTTCACGATCGCGACCGTCGCCGAGAAGAGCCCGGATTTCCGGCGGGTGCTGTGGACCGGGGAGCACACCCAGCTGGTCATCATGACGATTCCGCCGGGTGGTGAGATCGGCGAGGAGGTCCACGAGGACATCGACCAGATCCTGACCTTCGTCAGCGGCACGGGCGAGGCCCGGGTGGCGGGGGAGAAGCGCGAGGTCGTGCAGGGCGACCTGGTGGTGGTGCCGGCCGGCACGAAGCACAACTTCGTCAACACCGGCCCCAACCCGCTGGTGCTCTACACGGTCTACGGCCCCCCGGAGCACGCCGACCAGGCGGTGCACCGCACCAAGGAGGAGGCCGACGCTGCGGAGGCCGCCGGCGAGGACGAGCCGCCCACCTCCTGACCGTCCGCGCGCCACGCGGCTGCCGCCTGATGCGGGCGGAAGCGGGTACCCGCAGCGGGTGGACCAGTTGGCGATCTCCGACTACGGGTTCCTCTCGGACTGCCGCTCGGGCGCCCTGGTCGGTCGGGACGGCTCCATCGACTGGTGGTGCCCGGACCGGTTCGACTCACCGTCGGTCTTCGGCCGCGTCCTGGACCCGGACGCCGGCCACTGGCGGCTGGCGCCGGCCGCCGCCGGGCTTCCCGGGCACCGGGTGGAGCGGGCGTACGTCGCGGACACGCTGGTGCTGCGCACCGTGCACCACACCCCGGAGGGGAGCGTCGCGGTCACCGACGCGCTCGCCGCCGAGTTCGGCGCGCGCGGCCACCAGCTGGGGATGAACTCCCCGGCGGTGCTGCTGCGGATCGTCGAGGGGCTGACCGGGCGGGTGCGGATGTCGTTCGACTACCGCCCCCGCCCGGAGTACGGGCTGCTCACCCCGTACCTGTGTGAGCAGCCCGACGGCGGGGTGCTGGCAGCCGCCGGGCCGGTGGTGCTCCAGCTGCACGCCGGCGGGCTGCCGCCACGGGTCGACCGGGACCGGGTCCGGCAGGAGTTCGAGGTCTCCGCCGGGCAGGTGATCGGCTTCGACCTGGCGTACGGGCGGGCGTACGGCACGGCGCCGGTCCGGCTGGACCCGGCGGTCGCGCTCGCCGAGACGGTGCGGGCCTGGCAGGCGTACCGGGAGTCGCACCACTACGACGGCCGCTACCCGGAGCAGGTGCGGCAGAGCGCGACGGTGCTCACCGGACTCACGTACGCCCGCAGCGGCGCGGTCGCCGCGGCCCTGACCACGTCGCTGCCGGAACGGATCGGCGGCGACCGCAACTACGACTACCGCTTCGCCTGGCTGCGCGACTTCGCGATGACCCTGCGCGCCCTCTGGGTGGCGGCGTGCCCGTCCGAGGCGTCCCGGCTCTTCGCCTGGGCGGCCCGCTCGATCGGCCGGGTCGGTCCCGAGCCCGTGCCGGTGCTCTTCGGCCTGGAGGGGGAGCGGGACGTCTCCGAGTACGAGTGCGTCCACCTGCGCGGCTACGGCGGCAGCCTGCCCGTGCGGGTCGGCAACGACGCCTGGCGGCAGCGCCAGCTCGACGTGCCGGGCGAGGTGCTGTCGGCGGTCTGGCAACTGCGCGAGCACCTGGGCGACGCCTTCGACACCGAGCTGCGCGAGATGGTGCTCGGCCTGACCGAGCAGGTGGCCGCCACCTGGCAGCTGCCCGACCGGGGCATCTGGGAGGCCCGGGACGCCGACCGGCACTACCTCAGCTCGAAGGCGCTCTGCTGGGTGGCGCTGGACCGGGCGGTGACGCTCGCGCCCCGGCTCGGCGACCGGGCCGACCCCCGGCGCTGGGCGGCGATCCGCGAAGAGGTCCGGGCCGCCGTGCTGCGCGAGGGCTGGAACGAGCGGGCCGGCGCGTACGGCGGCGTGTTCGGCTCGCCGGAGCTGGACGCCTCCGTGCTGCTGCTGCCGCTGGTCGGGTTCCTGCCGGCGACCGATCCGCGGATGCGCGCCACCATCGAGGCGGTGGAGCGTGAGCTGGGTGCCGGCGACGGGCTGGTACGCCGCTGGGACACCGATCCGGCGGGCTTCCTGCCCTGCTCGTTCTGGCTGGTGGAGTGCCTGGCGATGGCCGGCGAGCGGGACAGGGCCGAGGCGCTCTTCGAGCGGCTGCTCGGGCACGCCAACGACGTCGGCCTGTTCAGCGAGCAGATCGACCCGCGCTCCGGCGCACAGCTCGGCAACACCCCGCAGGCGCTGTCGCACATCGGCCTGGTCAGCGCCGCCTGGCGACTGACCGATCCCGCCACCGACTGACGGCGGGCGGGGACGGCCGTCGGGTCAGGCGGGCAGCACCGGCACGTCGGCGACGTCCACCGTCTCCGGGTACTTGACGCCGGCCCCGGTGTTGAGCACCACCACCCGCTCGCCGGCCCGGATCCAGCCGCCCGCGCGCAGGTGCCGGGCGGCGGTCAGGCAGGCGGCCCCCTCCGGGCAGAGCAGCAGCCCCTCGCGGGCGGCGAAGTCCCGCAGGTCGGCCAGGATCTCGGCGTCGTCCACCGCGATCGCGGTGCCGGCGCTGGCGCGCAGCGCGTCGAGGATCAGCTCGTCGCCGAGCGGGGCCGGCACGGTGATGCCGAAGGCCACGGTCCGCGCGTCGGCCCAGGGCCGCGCCCGCTGCTCCCCGGCGGCGAAGGCGCGCACGATCGGCGCGCAGCCCGTCGACTGCACCGCGACGAGGCGCGGCAGCTTCTCGTCGATCCAGCCCAGCTCGCGCAGCTCGTGCAGCGCCTTTTGGATGCCGATCAGGCCGACCCCGCCCCCGGTGGGATAGATGATCACGTCCGGCACCTGCCAGCCGAGCTGCTCGACGATCTCGTACCCCATCGTCTTCTTGCCCTCGAGCCGGTACGGCTCGCGCAGCGTGCCGGCGTCGAAGATCGCGCCGCCGGCGGCGGCGAGCAGGTCCGCGACGTGTCGGCCGGCGTCGCTGATCAGCCCGTCGACCAGGCGCAGGTCGGCTCCGGCGGCCACGCACTCCCGGCGGCAGATGGCCGGCGCGGAGAGCGGCATGACGATCGTCGCCCCCAGCCCGGCCCGGGCGGCGTAGGTGGCCCAGGCCGCGCCCGCGTTGCCGTTGGTGGGCATCGCGATCCGCTGCACGCCCAGCTCGCGGGCCCGGCTGACGCCCACCGCCGCGCCGCGCGCCTTGAACGAGCCCGTCGGGGTGAGCCCCTCGTCCTTGACCATCAGCTCCGCGATGCCGATCTCCGCGCCGTAGGCCGGGGCGCGTAGCAGCGGCGTCCAGCCCTCGCCCAGCGTGGTCTCGTGCCGGGGGTCGGCCACCGGCAGCAGCTCCCGGTAGCGCCACAGGTCGGCCGGGCGCAGCGGGAACCGCTCCGGGGTGAGCACCTTCGCCACCGCGGCCAGGTCGTAGCGGGCCAGCAGCGGCGAGCCGCAGTCGCAGAGGTTGGCCGGCCTGCCGGCGTCGTGCTCGCGCCCGCAGCGCGGGCACTCCAGGTGCGTCAGGTACACGGTGCTCCTCGCCGTCTCAGCTCGCGTCCCGGCCCGCGTCGATGCTCAGCCAGCGTCGGCTGCGCCCGCCCGGCTCGTAGACCGAGTCCAGCCGCTTCGCCACCACGCCGGGCAGCCCCTGTTCCCGCCCGGTCCGCAGCGCCTCCCGGCCGGCACCCGGGAACCACGGCGGAGTCTGCCAGCGCGGGCCGGCGAGCGCCAGACCGTCGAGCAGCTCCCGGCGCTGCGCGTAGGGCAGGTCGGTGCTGGCCACCCCCTCCATCCAGAGCAGGTCGAAGATCAGGTACTGGGCGTCGGGGGTCCGGCGTCCGCCACGGGCCGGGCGCACCCGCCCGGCGGTGTCGATGCGGACCAGGACGCCGTCCAGCACGACCTCCGTGGGCGCCAGCTCCTCGGCCAGTTCCCGCAGCCAGGGGTACGTCCCGGAGACGTCCTCGTCGTCGTCGGCGAGCAGCCGCAGCCGCCCTCCCGAGACGTACGCGACCGCGCGCACCCCGTCCCAGCGCAGCTCGTAGCCCCACCGGGTCTCGTCCGCCGGCAGCCTCGCCGCCCGGGTGGGGCGCATCGGGCGGACCAGTTCGGGCATGCCCGTCCAACCCTCCGGCGGCGGGTCGGTGCGCCGGACCATCCAGTCCCGTCCGCCCTTGCCGCCGGTGGCGAAGAGGACGTACCGCCCGGAGGTGCGCTCGCCGTCGAGCACCACGATCACCTCGTCGTCGCGCCACTTCTCGCAGTGGTAGGTGCCCCGGTCGTGGACGGTCATCCGCCCGCCGCCGTACTCGCCGGCCGGGATCTCGCCGTGGAAGTCGAGATATTCCATCGGGTGGTCCTCGGTGTGCACGGCAAGGTGGTTGCGGCCGGTGTCGCGGGGCAGCCCGCGCGGCACCGCCCAGGAGGCCAGCACCCCCTCGTGCTCCAGCCGCAGGTCCCAGTGCAGGCTCCGGGCGTGGTGCTGCTGGATGACGAACCGGGCCGTACCGTCGGCGGGCTTGCCGCGCCGCGGGGCCCGCTTCGGCACCGGCTCCGGGGTGCGCGCCGCGTCCCGTTTGCGCCGGTACTCCTCCAGCGGGTCAGCCACACCCGCATTCTCCGGCAATCCACACCCACCCGCCGGCCGCCCGCGTGTCCGGTTCGGCGGGCATGGCGTAGGTCAGCATGGGTAAGACCCGCGACATGGACCATGACGACCAGCCCACCGTCCCCCTCCCCGGCGAGGTGCGGATGCCCCTGCTCGGCTTCGGCACCTGGCAGGCCACCGGCCGGGCCGGGTACGACGCCGTGCTCGCCGCGCTCGACGCCGGCTACCGGCACGTGGACACCGCCACCATGTACGGCAACGAGGAGGAGGTCGGCCGCGCGGTCCGGGAGAGCGGGTTGCGCCGCGAGGACGTCTTCATCACCACGAAGCTGCCGCCGGACCGGGTCGGGCGGGAACGGGAGACGATCGAGGCGAGCCTGAGCGCGCTCGGCGTCGACCAGGTCGACCTGTGGCTGGTCCACTGGCCGCCGGCCAACCCGGTGGACAGCATCCCCGTGTGGCGGGAGATGCTGGCGGCCCGGGACGAGGGGCTGACCCGGGCGGTGGGGGTGAGCAACTACAGCACCGCCCAGCTCGACGAGCTGATCCAGGCGACCGAGGAGAACCCCGCCGTCAACCAGGTCAAGTGGAGCCCCTCGCTGTACGACCGGCAGCGGCACAGGGAGCACCGGGACCGGGGCGTGGTGCTGGAGGGCTACAGCCCGTTCAAGACCAGTGACCTCGCCGATCCGGTGCTGGCCCGGATCGCCGCCGCGCACGACGTCTCCCCGGCCCAGGTGGTGCTCCGCTGGCACGTCGACCACGAGATCGTGGTCATCCCCAAGTCGGTGACCCCGGAGCGGATCCGGGCGAACGCCGACATCTTCCACTTCTCGCTGACCGCCGAGGAGATGCGCGACATCGACGCCCTAGGCAACCCCTGACCGACCCCTCCGGTACGTCCCGAACACGGGGCGTACCGGGTCGGACCCGGACCGGTGTTGCCAAATTCCTTCAGCGCGAATAGTGGCGGTGAAGGGTATCGACATAGATGCTCGTGACGATATAACGTGCCCGTCACCAGTTCATCGATGAGTCGGAACCCCTCCGCCCTTGTCTGAAGGAGCGCCATGAACGCGTCCGAACCCGCCCGCCTGCCACGCCGTGGCGTGCTGGGCATGTCGGCCCTGGTGGCCGCCGCGGTGGCCGTCGCCGTCAAGCCGGCCGCGGCCAGCGCCGCGCCTGACGCCGCGCCGAAGGCCGAGTGCCTCGCCGACCTGCTCGGGGGGTCCTGATGGCCACGATTCCCTGGCTGGTGGACGTCCTGCGGGGGGCGGGCGTCCAGGTCGTCACCCACGGCGACTGGGTCAACCGCATGCGTCCCGGCTCGTTCGACCCGATCGGCGTGCTCTGGCACCACACCGCCGCCACCTCCAGTGCCAGCAACCCGCACCCGGCGCTGAACGTCTGCATCAACGGCCGGTCCGACCTGCCCGGCCCGCTCTGCCAGGCGCTGGTCGACTACCACGGCGTCTTCCACGTCATCTCCGCCGGCCGCTGCAACCACGCGGGCGTCAGCCGGGGCAGCGGGCCGATCCCGGCCGGCGACGGCAACACCCTGATGATCGGTTGGGAGATCGACTACAACGGGGTCAACCAGGAGATGACGGCGGCGCAGTACAACGCGTCGATCGCCGCCACCGCCGCCGTGCTCAAGCGACTCGGCCGGGACGCCAGCCACGCCCGCGGCCACCGCGAGACGAGCACCAGCGGCAAGATCGACCCGTCCTTCATCGACCTGAACACGATGCGCGCCGACGTCGCCGCGAAGATGGCGGGCGGCGGCGGCACCTGGAGCGCGGTGGTGGACAACAACACCGCCGGCCGCTTCACCGCCAGCGCCAACTGGGGCACCTCGGCGTACTCGGCCCAGCGCTACGGGACCGACTACCGCTTCGCCGAGCCCGTCGCCGCCAGCGACGCGGCCTGGTACAAGTTCAACCTCCCGGCGACCGCCAACTACCGGGTCGACGCCTGGTGGCCGGCGGTCTCCGGCTACAACTCCGCGACTCCGTACATCGTGTCCACCACCACCGGCAACCGGACGGTCGTCGTCGACCAGCGGGTGACCGGCGGCCAGTGGCGCACCCTCGGCACCTTCACGCTGCCGGCCGGGGACGCCAACCGGGTCGCGGTCAGCCGGTGGACCTCCGCCGCCGGCCTGGTGATCGCCGACGCGGTCCGCATCACCCGGGTCTGACCCTTCGGGCGGATGGCGGCTCCGGGGACCCGGAGCCGCCATCCGCCCGCGTGCACGGGGCCGTACGCCGTTGCCGGTCGCCTGCCGTCGCGCGTGTCACAGGGTCCGGTCGACGACGTCGCCGTGGGCGCCGTCGGCCTCGGCCTGGGCGGGCCGCCGGACCCGCTGCACCTCCGCCGAGCCGACCGACTGACGGGTCACCCGGGACGGCTTCGCGATGCGGCCGGACGGACACCGGGCAGCCATCCCCTGCCTGCGTTGGACGGGGCCGAGATTCGTCGCTCCCGGGACAACCACCCCGGCCGGATCGCCGTTTCCCCGGGGAGCGGAAGTAATGTGGTCGGTGCCGCGGTCGCGGCACCATTTCGTGGCGGAGCCGGGCCGGCCGCGGGGATTTCGGGCGCTGCTCCGGTGCCGGTCGACCCTGCTCGCACAAGTGCCCCGAGTGGTCGTCGAAAGATGCCGTCGAAGCGCCTTCCACCGTCGATTCCGGGAAGGGCCCCGCGGATCGACCGTCAGGCCACCTGAGCAGGGGCTCTGCCTGGCCGTCAACCGATCGGGAGGGCCGCCCCTCGCGGGGTCCCCGCGTCATTTCCGCCTGCCCGCTCGTCGCGCTGCCCCGGCTCGGGGAGCGTCTCACGGCGCCTTCAGGGTGGTGTCGTCATCCGGTCGGGGGATGGCAGCTCTTCGTGGTCGCTCGTCACTCGCGGTGAAATAGATCCGTATCGTCCACAGCGGTTATCCGGCGGCGAGGTTGCGTCCGGCCGGGCCTGATCCCTGATTGGCCGATCAGCTTAATTTCGCGTTCACCTGCACTTCTCTGTGTTCCCTGCCCGGGTGCGGCGCGTGCCGCCTGGGTTCCGGTGGGGCGCGCCGGGTCCGGCAAGCCGCAGACCCGGCAGGTCGACGCCGGACGGGCGATTGCTCAACGTGACGCGGGTCTGGGGAGTTGTCCGGTTCGCCAACATCCGTCCTCACAACTTGTGACCGGCCTTGTGCTCTCTGCCATGCGGTCCATAGAGTCCCGGCTCGCACAAGTTAAGAGACACGGGGGAGGGTTCGTGGACCGTCGTAAGACGGCCACCGTTCGTTCATGCCTTGCGGCAGGCGTCGCGGTCATGACGGCAGTCGCGTTGTTTGGCATTTCCGGGGAGCCGGCGGAGCTTTTCGCCGCTGGCCCGGACGGCGTGACAGGTGGCGTTCAGAGCAGGTCGGACGAGGCGGTGGCCCTGCGCACCGCACGTGAGAGTGGCAAGCCGGTGCAGGTCGAGGACCTCACCTCCGAGACAACCGAGGTCTTCGCGCTGCCGGACGGACAGTTCCGGGCCGAGATCGCCGCCGGGGTGCAGCGGTTCAAGCGCGACGGCGGGTGGGTGCCCGTCGACCTCACGCTCAGGGCGGCGCCCGACGGCTCCGTCGCGCCGGTCGCGCACCCCAACGACCTGCGGATCTCCGGACCGGCCGGAGCGGGTGAGCACGAACTGGCCGCCGTCGGGCTCGGCGACGACCGGGTCGCGATGGGCTGGTCGGGGGCGCTGCCCACGCCGGTGCTGACGGGTAACCGGGCCACCTACGTGGACGCGCGGCCGGGCGTGGACCTGGTCGTCGAGGCCACCCGACTCGGCTTCGAGCAGTTCCTCGTCGTCAAGACCCGGTCTGCCGTCCCCCAGGTCAAGCAGGTCCGCTTCCCGTTCACCGGGCCCGGTGCGGCGTCGTCGGCCCGGGGCGAGGACGGCGCCGTGACCCTGACCGGCAGCTCCGGGAAGCAGACCGCCCGCATCCCGGCACCGCTGATGTGGGACGCGAAGAAGACCGTCACCGGTGCTCCGGCGCAACGCCGGGCGGTGCGTACCGACCTCGCGCGGCGGAGTGGCGGTGTGGAGCTCACGCTCACACCGGACGCCGGCTGGCTGGCCAGCAGGGCCACCAACTTTCCGGTGACCATCGACCCGACGGTCAACCCGCTGACCACCACGTTCGACACGTACGTGCGGCAGACGGTGACCACCGACATGAACCAGGAACCGGACCTGCAGATCGGCCTGCTGCCGACCACCCCGGCCACGCTGACCCGCTCGTTCCTCACCTGGGACACCACGGTCCTCGCCGGCAAGCAGATCACCGCCGCCACCGTCTCGTTCTGGAACTTCTGGTCGCACACCTGCACGCCCACGTCCTGGGAGATCTGGTCGACCGGCGCGTCGACCTACACCACGACGTTCACCAACCAGCCGTCCTGGGACCACCCCGAGGCCACGTCCACCGCCACGCACGGCTCGACCAGTTGCGCCGACGCGTGGGCGAGCATCGACGGCCAGAGCTTCTTCCAACGCGCGGCCAACGCGAACAAGACCCGCGCCGGCATGGGCGTCCGGGCCACCGACGAGACGGTTGCCGCCGGATTCAAGCAGTTCCGGTCCCGCGAGGGCGCCGCGGCGACCGAGGACCCGAAGGCGTCGGTCACGTACAACTCCTGGCCGACCGTCACCACCCGGGCCACCGTCCCGGCCACCAGCTGCGCGACCGGCTCGGCCCGGCCACAGGTCAACACCCTGACCCCGCAGCTGAAGGCGACCGTCTCCGACGGCGACGGCACCGCGATGGCGGTCACCTTCGAGTGGTGGGCGATGAACGCCGATGTTCCGATCGGCTCCGCCACCTTCAACAACGTCGCCTCCGGTGCCACCGCGGCGGCCACCGTGCCGGCCGGCGCCTTCGTCGACGGCGGCACCTACCGCTGGCGGGTCAAGGCGGCGGACGGGGTCGGCGGCAGCGACGTCTGGTCGTCGTTCTGCGAGATGAGCGTCTACACCACCGTCGCCCCGGTCACCGGCTGCGTCGGCGGCACCGACAGCGACTTCAACGGCGACGGCACGACCGACATCGCGGTCGCCGACCCGGAGGCCACGGTGGGCGGTGCCGTCCGCGCCGGCCGGATCCACGTGACGTACGGCGGCAGCGCGACCGTGCACAGCCTGCACGAGGGCGCCGCCAAGGTGCCGGGCTCGGCCGAGGCGGGCGACCGGTTCGGCATGTCCATCTCCGCCTACGACGCCAACAACGACGGGTGTACGGACCTCGCGGTAGGCGTGCCGTTCCAGAACATCAGCGGCCAGCCCTATGCCGGTGCCGTCTACGTGCTGTTCGGCTCACCGGCGGGCCTGGCGCAGGGGCCGACGTCCCTGGTGTACCACCAGGACTCCACGAACGTCCCGGACGCGGCCGAGGCCAACGACTGGTTCGGCCAGGCCGTGGCCGGCAGCCGGACCGCCAGCGGCGAGCCGTACCTGGTGATCGGGGCGCCCGGCGAGGGCCTGCCCACCGGCGCCCTCGCCGGCACCGTGCACTACCTGCGGGGCAACCTGAATCTCATGCTCAGCCAGGGCAGCGGGATCCCGGGCGCGGCGGAGATCGACGACCGCACCGGCTTCGCCGTCGCCGCTTCCAAGCACCACTGGGCGGTCGGTTCCCCGGGCGAGGCGATCGGCACGCAGACCTTCGCCGGTGCGGTGAACGTCTTCGGCCACACCCTGACCAACGGGTTGCCCACCCTCGCCGCCGAACTGAACCAGGACGCGGCGATCCTGAACGGGGCGAACGTCTCCAACGTCTCGCAGGCGGACGACAACTTCGGCAAGTCCATCGCCCTGGCGCCGTACCGTCCGGTCGGATCGCCGGCCGGGCAGCGGGACTCGCTGCTGGTCGTCGGCGTGCCGGGGGAGGACATCACCGTCGCGGGGACCGGAGCGCCGGAGACGGACGCCGGCCTGGTGCACCGCTTCCACATCACCGCCGCCAACGCCGCCGCCGAACTGCCGGCGATCACCTACGCGTCGAAGGACGGCAACTACCTCGGCGAGAAGGTCGCGGTGACGAACACCGCGCCGGCCAACGAGGGCACCAACGCGACGATGTTCATCGCGATCGGCGCACCGGGTTACGACGCCGGGGCGACGGCCGACTCCGGCCGGGTGCGGATCTTCCCCGCCCTGGCCAACCCGATCGGTACCCCGGTGACCCTGGAGCGCGGTGGCGCGAGCATGCCGGGCTCCGTACGGGCGCAGGAACTCGTCGGCACCTCGTTCGGCGTGACCGCGCAGCGCCTGTACGTCGGCACGCCCTACGGCCTCGACGCGGTGTACGGCTTCACCTGGGCCGACCTCGCCGCCGGTAACCACGTTCCGAGCATCACGCTGCAACCGGGCCAGGGCGGCCTGCCCACCGGGCAGAGCACGTTCGGGGTGGCGGTCAGCTGATGACACACATGGATTCGCACAGCTCAACGGGGGAGGACTTGAGGGTGGCCAGTCGTAGGAGAAAGCGGGGCCGGCTCTTCACGGTCGGTCTCTCGCTCGGCCTGGCCGGGCTGATGTCCGCGATGGTCGTCGTCTCGCAACCAGAGCCGGCACCGCCGGTGGTGCCCACGGCCGCGCTGGAGCAGGACCCGATCCGGGACACCGAGGCCGAGGCGCTGGTCGCGGCCAAGGCGCTCAACCAGCCGGTCGAGGTGCTGTCGCATCGCACGGAGCACCGCGACGTCTTCGCGCAGCCCGACGGCACGCTGATCGCCAACGACCACGCCCAGCCGGTCCGGGTCACCCAGGGCGACGCCTGGGTGCCCGCCGACTCGACCCTGACGGTCCTGCCCAACGGCGCCTACGGGCCGACCGCCGCGCTGCTCGGGATGGAGCTGTCCCAGGGCGGCACCGCGCCGCTGATGGTGGTGACGCGGGACCAGAAGAGCATGACGCTGACCTGGCCGCACGGGGCGCTGCCCGCCCCCCTGGTCCAGGGCAGCCAGGCGACCTACCCGAACGTGTTCCCGGACGTCGATCTGGTGGCGACCGTGACCGTCGAGGGCTTCTCGCATGTGCTCCTGGTCAAGACGCCCGAGGCGGCCAACCTGCCGGAGCTGCAGAACCTCCAGCTCGGCGTCACCGCCGCCGGCCTGACCATCCAGGAGACCGGGGACGGGGGCGTGGTGGCGCTCGACCCGGCCACCGGCAACCCGGTCCTCGAGGCCGACGCCCCGACCATGTGGGACAGCGGGACGCCGGACGGCGAGGGCGTCGCCGCCCGGTCGTCGTCCACCGGCACCGATCCGGGTGCGGCCTCGGTGCAGGGCCCGGGCGACACGTCCGAGGTGGCCCAGGTCGGTCTCGACTACACCGGCAACACCCTGACGCTGACGCCGAACCGGGCCATGCTCACCGACCCGGAGGCGTCCTTCCCGCTGTACATCGACCCGGTGTGGCAGAGCAGCACCAACAGCGGCTGGGCGATGGTCGACAGCGGGTACCCCAGCGAGGAGTACTGGAAGTTCGACGGCAAGCGGCACGAGCGGATCGGGCTCTGCCCCAGCTCGTGCAACAGCTCGAAGATCAAGCGGCTGTTCTACCGGCTGGCCACGCCGTACTCCGGAAAGACGATCCTGAGCGCCGAGTTCCGGGTGACGATGCAGCACGCATGGAACTCGACCGCCCGGGCCGCCTCGCTCTACCTGATGCCGCTCACGTCCACCATCGGGACCTCGACGAACTGGGGCAACCAGCCGGGGGGCTCCGGCTGGAGCGGCTCGACCCTGCTCGCGACGGCGTCTCCCACCAGCGTCCAGTCGTCGTGCACCTCGACCAACCAGAACGCGAGCTGGAACGCCAAGAGGGCGGTGGAGATCGCCGCGGAGGAGAACAAGGGATCGGTGATCCTCGGCCTGCGGGCGACGAACGAGAGCGACTACACGCACAGCAAGCGGTTCTGTGACAACGGCGTCCTCTCGGTCCGCTACAACCGGTCGCCGCTCATCCCGAACCTCAACGAGCTGACCATGTCGCCCGGCGGGCAGTGTGTCTACGGGGCGAACGCGCCGTACGTGGACGTGCCGCCGAGGCTGAACGCGGTGCTGCGGGACCCGGACCACTCCTCGGCGCACACGGAGCAGGTCAAGGGCGAGTTCAGGGTCACCTGGACACCGGCCGGTGGTACGACGCAGACGCGCACGTACGTCACGCCCCTGAAGGCCAGCGGATCGGTCTTCTCCTACACCGTGCCGAGCGACATCCCGCAGAACGTGCTCATCTCCTGGGACGTCCGAGGCAGCGACAACACCAAGGCGGGGCCGTGGAGCAGCGACGGCACCCGCGACGTCTGCCAGTTCTGGTACGACACGACCAGTCCCAGCGCCCCGGATGTCGACTCCGCCGTCTACCTGCCGCAGGACGCGGCGGACAACGGCACGGCGGGGGCGTCCAACTGCGTCGAGAGCGACGAATGGCTGGGTTCGATCGGTGTGCCCGCCAGCTTCACCTTCGATTCCGCCGCCACGGACGTCGTGGAGTACCGATACGGGTTCAACACCAACCCGGTGCCGACGAACGTGCTGCGGCCGACCACCAGCGGCGGTCCGGTCACGCTCAACAACTGGCACCCGGACAAGGAGGGCCCCCGGACGATCAACGTCCAGGCCGTCGACCGGGCCGGCCGGTCGAGCACCATCGCCTCCTGCACGTTCCGGGTGGGCAAGCGGCCACCGACGTCGCAGTGGTCCCTCGGCGAGGTCGCGGGTCAGGACCAGGCGCACGACGGCCTCGGTGAGAACGACGCGACCGTCGGCAGCGGCATCGCCTTCGGCGTCGAGGGCCCGGGCGGCCCGTCCGACACGGCCGCCCGCTTCGACGGCACGGCGAACGCGTACCTGACCACCGCCAAGCAGGTGCTGACGGACACGTCGGCGAGCTTCGCGATCACCGGTTGGTTCAAGGTCGACGACCCCGCCCGGAGGCAGGTGGCGATCAGCCAGGACGGCACCGGCGAGCCGGGCCCCACGCTGGGGATCGACGAGGGTGTCTGGTACTTCCGGATGCCGGTCAACGACGTCGTCACGCTGGGCCGGTGGCAGGTGATCGGGGGCGCGGCCACGACGGGCTGGACCTACGTCGCGGCCATCTTCGACGGCACGAAGAAGGAGATGTCCCTCCAGGTGGGCACCGGCGCCCCGGTCGTCGCCCAACGTCGGTCGTTGACCAAGGCGCGTGGCCCGCTGCAGATCGGCCGCACGCTGACCAGGGGTGGCTACTTCGACAACTGGCAGGGGTCGATGGCGGACGTCTCGGTCTTCGACCGGCTGATCCTCCCGGCGGAGGTCACCGGTCTGAAGAAGACGGCGCCGAACCGCAAGGCGTACTGGCGGATGAACGCGGAGACCAGCAGGGTCAGCCCCGAGGACAAGGGTGGTGCGGGCGTCACGTTGGGACCGGCGGCGACGATCTACCGCCACCCGGCACTCTCGCTGCTCGGCGGCGGGCACCTGGCGCTCAACGGCCAGCCGGAGAGCTACGCGAGCACGCCGACCAACGCCGACATGGCGGGCAGCTTCTCCATCGGGGCCCGGGTCAAGCTGACCAGCAACTGTGCGGGTACCCCGATGACGGTCTTCTCGCAGAAGGGCAGCCACGGCAGCTCGGTGATCGTGCGCTGCAACAACGAGGGCGCGTGGGAGCTGGCCATGGCCGAGACCGACGTGGCGGCGCCGGACTGGACGACGAAGAACTCCGGTGAGGCACCGAAGCTCATCGGTAAGGGCGACCACCTCACCCTCGTCTACAACGGCTACATCCGCGAGATGGCCCTCTACGTCAACGGGTCCTTCAGCGAGGCAATCGAGCTCAAGTCGCCCTTCGCCGCCACCGGCGGGGTGCAACTGGGCCGGGCGTTCATGGGCGGCGTGTACGACGAGCACCTCTCCGGCGCGATCGACGACGTTCGCGTCTACGACGGGGTGGCCGATCCGGTGCTGATCCAGAAGCTCAACGTCTCGGTACGCGAGCAACTGACGCTCTGACGCGACAGGCGGTGGGTCCGTCCCTTCCGGTCGGGCCCGCCGCCGCGCGCAGCGGTCTTCTTCTCCTTTCTCCCTGACCCCTGGAGGGGTGATGTTCTCCCGACCTCCGGTCCGCTCCGGTGTGTTCAACCGCCGGTTCATGAGGCCGATCTCCTGGGCGATGACGGGCGTGATGGGGGTGAGCCTCATCCAGATTGCGGCCACCCCCGCCTCGGCTGAGCCGAAGTCCAATCGCCCGTCGACGCCCGACTCGTCCAAGATCCTCCCCAAGCGGGATCCGCTGCCGGTGAAGCCCCGCAAGGCGAACCCGGCGGTGGCCGCCGCGTCCACCGAGCCGGCGAAGGTCGCCTGGCCCTCGGCCGGTGCCGTGGACGTCTCCGTACCGGCGCCCTCAACCGCCCGGTCGGCCGCTTCGACCGCGACCGTCAAGGTCGGCGGCCTGCCGGTCTCGGTGTCCGCCGTGCCGGCCGCGGCGAAGCCGTCCCCCGGCGGGAGCGGCACCGCGGCACCCGTCGCCCCGACCACCGCCTCGGCCCCGGGCAAGGTGCGGGTCGAGGTCCTCGACCGCGAGGCCTCGCAGCGGGCGAAGGTGAACGGCCCGCTCGTGCGGGTCACCCGCACCGACGGACGCCCCGCGGCCGGGAAGGTCCGGCTCGGCCTCGGCTACGAGGGCATCGCCGGCGCGTTCGGTGGCGACTTCGGCGCCCGGCTGCGGCTGGTGCGGTTGCCCGAGTGTGCCCTGACCACCCCGGAGCGGGCGGACTGCGCCGGCGTACCGGTGCCGACGACCAACGACGGCGAGTCGAAGACGCTCTCCGCCGAGGCGGGCACCGGCGCGCTGTTCGCCATGACCGCCGCGGACGCCTCGTCGCAGGGCGACTACGGCGCGACGAGCCTCTCGCCGTCGTCGAAGTGGTCGGTGGCCCCGTCCACGGGCGGCTTCTCCTGGAGCTACCCGCTGCGGACGCCACCGGTGCCCGGTGGCAACGCGCCGGGCGTCACGCTCGGCTACTCGTCCCAGTCGATCGACGGAAAGACCGCCACCACGAACAACCAGGGCTCGTGGATCGGTGAGGGCTTCAACTACGAGCCCGGCCACATCGAACGCCGGTACAAGCCCTGCGCGGAGGACGGGCACAACCAGTACGCCGACCAGTGCTGGGCGTTCGACAACGCGACCATCCTGCTCAACGGCAAGTCGACGGAGCTGGTCAAGACCGGGAGCACCTGGCGGTTCGGCACCGACGACGGCTCGAAGGTCGAGCGCCTCTCCGGCGCGGTGAACGGTGACAACGACGGCGAGTACTGGCGGGTCACCACCACCAACGGCACCGAGTACTACTTCGGCATGAACCGGCTCCCCGGCTGGAGCTCCGGCAAGGAGGAGACCAAGTCGGCCTGGACCTTGCCGATCTACGGTGACGACTCGGGCGAGCCGTGCTACAACGCGACCTTCACCTCCGCGTACTGCGACCAGGCGTGGCGGTGGAGCCTCGACTACGTCAAGGACCGCTACGGCAACGTAACGTCGTACTACTACAACCAGGAAATCAACTACTACGCCCGCGGCAACAAGACCGACGTCAACGGCGTGCCGTACGTGCGGGGCGGCTGGCTGAAGCGCATCGACTACGGCCAGCGCCACAACGCCGTCTACACCACCAACGCCCCGGCCCGGGTCGTGTTCGCCACCAAGGAGCGGTGCCTGCCGAGCGGCAGCGTCGACTGCGACCCGCAGGATCTGACCGCCGCCACCGCGTCGCACTGGCCGGACGTGCCGTTCGACCGCAACTGCGCCGTGAACACCAAGTGCAAGCTCGACCAGATCACCCCGACGTTCTGGACGCGGGTCCGACTGACCGGCATCACCACTGAGATCCGCGAGGGCACCGGCTGGACGCCGGTGGACGCCTGGAAGCTCGACCACCTCCTCACCGACAACGGCGACGGCTCGCGGACCCTCTGGCTACACAAGATCACCCACACGGGCAGCTACGGCCCGGGCGCGGACATCGCCATGCCGTCGGTCGAACTGGGCGGCCTGCAACTGCCCAACCGGATCGACCGCGACGGCGACTTCATCGCCCCGCTGATCCGCTTCCGGCTGGCCACGGTGTGGAACGACTCGGGCGGGCAGGTCGACGTCAACTACGCCGCGCCGGACTGCACGCAGAGCACGCTGCCCACGCCGGGCAACAGCACGCGGCGCTGCTATCCCGTGAAGTGGAAGCCGCTGGGCAGCGGCGACGCCATCACCGACTGGTTCCACAAGTACGTGGTCGAGCAGGTCGTCGAGACCGACCGGACCGGCGGCGGGCCGGACATGGTGACCCGGTACCAGTACCTGGACGGGGCGGCCTGGCGGCACGCGGAGCCCGACGGGTTCTCCAAGCCGGAGGACCTGACCTGGAGCGACTGGCGCGGCTACGGCCACGTGGTCGTGACCGCCGGCGACGGCCAGACCCAGACGACGAAGACGACGTACCGCTACCTGCGGGGCATGCACGGCGACAAGGACCCGGACGGCGGCACCCGTTCGGTCACCGTCACCGATTCCACCGGCGGCACCCACACCGACCACGCCGAGTTCTCCGGGCACCAGCTGGAGAGCGTGGTGTACGACGGCGCCAAGCAGGTCAGCAAGAGCATCGCGGTCCCGTGGCGGCACAACACCGCGACGGAGACCTTCAGCTGGGGCAGCAAGAAGGCCTGGTTCATCAACACCACGGCGGCGCGGAGCCTGGTGGCGCTGGCCGCGGGCGGCTGGCGGGAGACGAAGCAGACCTCGGTCTTCGACACCAGCTTCGGCCGGGTGACCCAGACCGAGAACGAGGGCGACGTCGACGTCGCGGGCGACGAGTCGTGCAGCCGCACCAGCTACGCCGACAACGCCACCGGCCACCTCTACGGCCTGGTGTCGCGGGTCGAGTCGGTGTCGGTGGCGTGCTCCGTCACCCCCGACCGCAGCAAGCAGGTCATCTCCGACACCCGGACGCTCTACGACGGCAAGGCGTTCGGCGTCGCGCCGACGCTGGGCAACCCGACCCGCTCCGAGCGGCTGAAGAGCCACAACGGCACGACGGCGACCTACATCCGCGCGTCGGAGGGCACCTTCGACTCGTACGGGCGGCCGCTGACGGCAGTCGACGCCCTCGGCAACCTCACGAAGACCGAGTACACCGACACGAACGGCCTGACCACCAAGATCAAGCAGACGAGCCCGCTGCTGCACGTCACCACCACCGACTACGCCCCCGCCTGGGGCGTGCCGGTGACCCAGGTGGACCCGAACGGCCTGAAGAGCGTCCTCGAATACGACCCCCTGGGCCGGCTGGCGAAGGTGTGGATGCCGGACCGGACCGGCACCGCCGGGCTGGACCCGAGCATCCGGTACACCTATCTCGTCCGCACGGACAAGCCGGTCACCATCAAGACGGAGAAGCGGCAGAACGACGGCTCCTACAGCGTCGAGTACAAGCTGCACGATGGCCTGCTGCGTCCCCGGCAGGTGCAGTCGGAGGGCCCGAACGGCACCCGGACGGTCGCGGACACCTTCTACACCGCGACGGGCAGCCTCGCCAAGACGTACGCGACCTACACGGTGGCGGGCGCGCCCAGCGACCTGATCTATCCGGCGGTCAACGGCGACGTCAACGGCCAGACCCTCTACGTGCACGACGGGGCGGACCGGGTCACGGCGGCAATCTTCGCGGTTGCCGGAAACGAGAAGTGGCGCACCACGACCACGCACGGCGGCGACCGGGTGTCGATCGACCCGCCGGCCGGCGGCACACCCACCACGGCCATCACGAACGCCCTGGGGCAGACCACCGAGCTGCGGCAGTACAAGGGCGACGGTCCGTCGGGGGAGTACGACAAGACCGAGTACACCTACACCCACGCCGGTCAGCTGAAGACGGTCAAGGATCCGGCCGGCAACGTCTGGTCGCACGAGTACGACCAGCTCGGCCGCAAGACCAAGTCGGTTGACCCGGACGCCGGCACGTCGACGGTGGCGTACGACGACCTGGACCGCGTCGTCAGCTCCACCAACGGCGTCAACCAGACGGTCAGCACCAAGTACGACGCGATCGGCCGAAAGACCGCCGTCTACAAGGGAGCGGCCGACACCGGCACCCTCCTCAGCAGTTGGACGTACGACCTGGAGATGGTCGGCTACCTCTCGGCGACGAGCCGGTGGGTCGACGGTGCCGAGTACGCCACCTACTACTCGAACTACGACGAGTTCTACCGGCCGCACGCCACCCACATCCAGGTGCCCGACCACGCCGGAGCGGAACTCGCCGGCACGTACGCGTTCGGCGCGGAGTACAACCGGGACGGCACCGTCCAGTCCTTGAGCATGTCGGACGGCGGTGGGCTGCCGTTCGAGACCATCGCCTACACCTACGACGGCCTGGAGCGGCTCACCGCGACGACGGGTGACGACGCCTACCTGACGGACATCGAATACGCCAGCACCGGCGAGGTCCTCCAGACCGAGGCGCAGGTGGGCACCCGCAAGGTGTGGTCGACCTACGAGTACGAGCAGGGCTCCAAGCGGCTCACCCGTCAGCGGCTGGACCGCGAGTCGGCCCCGGTCGTCGACATCGACGCCCGCTACACCTACGACGCGTCCGGCAACATCCAGCGGATCGCGAACAACCCGTCCGGCACGCAGGACACGCAGTGCTTCACCTACGACTACCTGCGCCGCATGGACCGGGCGTGGACGTCGGCGAGTACCGCGACGGACCCGTGCGCCGGCGGCCCGTCGGTGACCGGCGTGGGCGGCATCGCGCCGTACCACCACGCCTACACCTTCGACGCGACCGGCAACCGCAAGACCGAGGGCCAGTACGCGGCCAACGGCACCCCGCTCATCGAGCGCAGCTACACCTACCCCGCCGCAGGTCAGGCACAGCCGCACACGCTGCGCCAGATGACGGAGAAGACGCCGGCGGGCGACCGGCTGTACTCCTACCAGTACGACGCGGCCGGCAACACCACGAAGCGGACGAGGACAGGCGAGGACCAGACCCTGGTCTGGGACGCGGAGGGCAACCTCGAATCGGTCACCGACGCCGCCGGCAAGAAGACCAGCTTCACGTACGACGTCGACGGCTCCCGGATGCTGCGCAAGGAGCCGAACGCCACCACCCTCTACCTGCCGGGCATGGAGATCCGGCTGAACCACCAGACCCGGGTCACCGACGCGACCCGCTACTACGGCCTGCCGGGTGGCGGGACGCTGGTCCGCAAGACCGACGGCATCCGGTACGTGGCGAACGACCACCACGGCACCGGCCAGGCGACTGTCGACGAGTCCGGTGCGGTCACGCACCGGCGGACCACCCCGTTCGGTGAGTCCCGGGGGACGCCACCGGCGCCGGGTCAGTGGCCGACGGAGAAGGGCTTCGTCAACGGCAACATCGACTCGACGACGGGCCTGGTGAACATCGGCGCCCGCGAGTACGACACGATCGCCGGCCGGTTCATCTCGGTCGACCCGATCATCGACGTCAACGACCCGCAGCAGATGAACGGGTACGCGTACGCCAACAACAACCCGATCTCGTACTCGGACCCGGACGGGCTGAAGGCGTGCTCCGACGACGTCTGCGGCCCGGGCGCCGACTACGAGGACATGTACGGCAACTACCACAAGGTCAAGGGCCACAACGACGGCTGTGGTGGCTGCTCGGGCGCGTACGACCCGGACGAGCCGACGAAGAACGTGCACAACAACCCGCGGGCGTCGGCCGACGAGCGGGCGGCGGCTGCCCGCGCGGCGGCGGAGAAGGAGCGGCAGCGCCGCATCGCCGAGGCCAAGGCGAGGATGCTCAACGTCGCCAAGGCCCTGGGGAAGATCGCGATGGAGGAGCTGGGCATCACCGATGCCCTGGACTGCTTCCTCAAGGGCGACATGGACGGCTGTATAGCCACGGCGATCAACGTGGTGTCCGCGGCCTTCGGTGGTGCCCTCGGCAAGCTGGCCGCCAGGTACGGCGCGCCATGGAAGTGGGAGAAGGCCGCCGCGCTGGTCAGCCGCGTCAAGGGCCTGCTCAAGGATTTGATCAGCAGCGCGAAGAAGTTCATCGACTGCAAGAACAGCTTCGTGCCGGGCACGTTGGTGGTGATGGCCGACGGGTCGCGCAAGCCGATCGAGGACGTCAGGACCGGTGACGTCGTGCTGGTGACCGATCCGGTGACCGGCAAGACGACAGCCAAACCAGTCGTGGCGACCATCATCGGCCAGGGCACCAAGCACCTGGTCGAGGTCACCATCGACCCCGACGGCGACGAGGGCGACGCCACGGAGAGCGTCGTCGCCACCGACAACCACCCGTTCTGGGTTCCGGGGCTCGACGAGTGGGTCGACGCCGCTGACTTGCGGGCTGGCCAGTGGCTGCGTACCTCGGCCGGCACCCACGTGCAGATCAGCGCGACCCGGCAGTGGACGGAGCCGGCGCAGGTCCACAACCTGACGATCGACGACATCCACACGTACTTTGTGGTGGCTGGCTACACGTCGGTTCTCGTACACAACTGCACGCCGGGTGCGGACAAGCCGGGCGTCCCCGGAGGTGTGAAGAACCTCGGCGACGTCCAGATGGCCACCGACGATGCGCTGGACACCGCGGTAGAGTTCCTCGGAGCTGATTATCAGGACATGGGCGATGGGCGATACCTCAGCGCTGACGGCCTGCGTCAGGTCCGCATGACCGACCGCGACACTCGGCACCCGACACAGAATCCGCACATCAACTTCGAGACGTATCGGAACCCGATCGGCCCGGGGCGTCGCGGTGGTAGGCCCGTGAGCAACCATCACGTCTATCTGCCGCAGGAGAAGGGGTGGCACCCGTGTCAGGTATGCCAGCCGTGAACGACCCCGACGAGCCGTCGAAGGAGCCTGTCGTTGTCGGAATCATCCCGTACGACCCCCGGCGTGGCCTGATCAGCGACTGGGACGACGACACCGTGCTGCGGGTGGAGGTGCTTGAGACGACGGCGAAGACTATCCTCATCTCGGGGAACTCGGCCGGGCTGACCTCGCTCGCCCGTCACCTGCTCACCCTCGCGCAGCCCACCGCTCCAACCGGGTCGCACCTGGACTTCGACGACTACTGCGGCTGGTTCGAGGAAGGCTCTTTCGGAATCCGGATTGAGCTGAAGTAGCTCTTCGCTGACGCCGGGCCGTGAACTCGTTCACGGCCCGGCGTCATTCCCCACTTCCTCGAAGGGCGTTCCGAGCCTGTCGAAAACGGCTGTCCGAATTCATTCTGGGTCATCGGGCAACCCCTAATTCCCGATGCTTCCCTCTTCGAACGACAGGAAATGATCGGCAAGGCGTGGAAGTGGGGACAAGCGCGAGCGGCATGGTGCGGGGGCGTAGCCGGAAGGCTCCGCCCCCGCACCATGTCAGTACGTCGTCAGGCGCGTGAGCACGTGACGCCGTTGAGGGTGAAGTTCGTCGGGGACGCGTACGCCCCGCTCAGCGTGCCCTGGTAGCCGAAGCTGGCCGTCCCGCCCGGGGCGAGCGACCCGTTCCAGCTGATGTTCCGCGCGGTGACCGCCGAGCCGCTCTGGTTCACCGTGGCGTTCCACGAGCTGGTGATCTGCTGGCCGGCGGGCAGGTTGTAGTTCAGCGTCCAGCCGTTGATCGCGCTCGTCCCGGTGTTGGTGATCTGCACGTCCGCGGTGAAGCCGTTGCTCCAGGAGTTCGGCGTGTACTTCACCGAGCATCCGGTGCCGCCCGGCGGCGGCGTGGTCGGCGGGGGAGTCGTCGGCGGCGCGGTGGTGGGCGGCGGGGTCGGGTTGCCGCCGCCGTTGACCGCGGCCGAGAACGAGGTCACCGCGAGCCCGGCGCCACCCTGCCAGGGCTCGAAGCCGGCCTGGATGCTGGTCAGGTACCAGGAATTGGTGATCGCGCCCCGGTTGCGGGTGTCGTTGATGAACGCCAGCAGGTTGAGGTTCGCGCTGCTGATCGCCGACGGCGCCAGGTAGGAGATCACGTTGTTGGAGCCGTTGCTGCCGCGCCAGACCTCCCAGCTGCGGCCGTCGATGGTGGCGGTGCCGACCGGCGAGCCGATGGGCTGGATCGGGCCCTGCCGGTTGAGCCAGATCATGATTTCCATCTGGTTCACCCCGTCGCGCTTCGGCGACGGGTCCAGCCAGATGTCGTACGAGGCGTTGTAGACGGCGTTGCTGACGTACCGGTAGGAGATGTTGCTGGTGGCGCTGCTGATCTGGCTGACCTGGATCGGCAGGTTGGTGCCGGGGGAGCAGTTGGTGTAGTGGCAGCCGAGATAGATCGACGGGTACGCCGTCGGCGCCCCGTTCGTGGGGTTGCTGCCGTTCTGGGTGGTGATTTCGAAGCCGCTGTCGGTGACGTTGATGCACTGCTGGGCCGTGGTGCCCCAGCGGTTGTTCTGCACCACGTACCGGCCCTGGACGGTGGTCGAGCCGTACTGCTCGCAGATCTGGGTGTCGGCGCTGGCGGTGCCGCCGAGGGCCACGGCGACGATCGAGCCGGTGGCCAGCACGACGGCTGCCGCGAGGGCCCGCAGTGGACGTTTCATGATGCTCCTTGGCTTCGGCGGGGGGGACGCCGGGCGGCGTCGGCCGGTACGGCGCGGGAGCGCTCCCACACCACCCGACACATTTACATCTCTGAAACCGTGGCGCAACGGGAGTGGGGTATTGGCACCCTAAGTGAAGTTTGTCACGCCCAGGCCGGACGGTGGGCAGGTGATCCGCCGAAGCGCCGGTCGACGCCGCCGAGGAATGTTTCATCTGGGGCGATTGACTCTGGTGTGTGCCGATTGCGCCGAGTAGTGTCTTGCCTCCAACGCGTGCCGACCCCCTCCGGAGGCGTACACCACCATGGGTGGCTCTCCCCTGCGCATCCTCGTCGTCGGCGCGGGCATCGCCGGTCTGGCCGTGGCCCGGGCGCTGCGGATGGTGGGCTACCGGCCCGACGTCACCGAGAGGCTGCCGCCCGGCGAGAGTGCCGAGATCGGCCTCTACCTTCCGGGCAACGCCGCCCGGGCACTGCGCCGGCTCGATCTCGACGGCCCCGTCCGCCCGCTCGGACACCTCGTGCACCGGCAGCGGTTCCTCGACGCGGCCGGGGCACCGCTCTGCGAGGTGGACCTCGACACGCTCTGGTCCGGGGTCGGCGACTGCCGCGCCCTGCCCCGGTCGGAGCTGCACCGGGTGCTCCTCACCGGTGCCGGCGGCGCCGTCCGGCACGGCGCCGAGGTGCGCACCGTCGAGCTGCTGCCGCACTCCGTCGGCGTCACCTTCGTCGACGGCACCGCCATCGAGTACGACCTGGTGATCGGCGCCGACGGGCCGCGCTCCTCGATCCGCGCCCTGGCCGCGCTCGGCGGCCCGCCCCGCCCCGCCGGCCAGGTCGTCTACCGCGCCGTGGTGCGCGACGGCCCCCGGGTCGAGGAGTGGACCGCCCTGCTGGGGCAGCGCGCCGGCTTCCTGGTGGTGCCGCTCGGCGCCGGGCGGCTCCACTGCTACGCCGACGAGGCCGGCACGGTCCCGCCGGCCGAACCGGCGGCCCGGCTGCGCGAACTCTTCGGCGGCTACGGCGGCCCGGTGCCGGCGGTGCTGGAGGTGCTGGACCGGGTGCACGTCGGGATCACCGAGGAGGTGGAACTGGGGCGCTGGTCCCGGGGGCGGGTGCTGCTCGTCGGCGACGCGGCGCACGCCACCGCGCCGACGCTGTCGCAGGGCGCGGCGATGGCGCTCGAGGACGCCGTGGTGCTCGCCGAGTCGCTCCGGGCGGCCGACGACGTGCCGACGGCGCTGGCCGCGTACGAGAGTCGTCGTCGTCCGCGTACCCGATGGGTGCGGGACCGGACCCGGGACCGCAACCGGACCAGGGACGTGCCGCCGGCGCTGCGCGACCCGCTGCTGCGCGGGCGCGGCGGCCGGATCTTCGGCGAGCACTACCGGCTGCTGCTCGGCCCGCCGTAGCGTCGCGGCCGGGGAGCCTCCGCGCCGGCGTGGCGCAGGCTACCCGCCCACCCCACGCGGCACACCCACCTGCCGGGGACTATCCTCCTTGCGGATGACGGCTCGCAGATAACCACGCGCGCCGAGCGGGACAACCCAGAACCGGAGGCCACTCGTGACCACCGTCGCACCCAAGCCGGTCGTGACCCGGCCCTGGCCGGTCCGAGCGCCGGTCAAGGGGTCGGCCATCGCGCGGCTGCTGCGTACCACGGACGCGAAGCAGATCGGGATCATGTACATGGTCACCGCGTTCGTGTTCTTCATGATCGGTGGCCTGATGGCCCTGATCATGCGGGCCGAGTTGGCCCGGCCCGGGCTGCAGTTCCTGTCGCCCGAGCAGTACAACCAGCTGTTCACCATGCACGGCACGATCATGCTGCTGTTCTTCGCGACGCCGATCGTGTTCGCCTTCGCGAACTACGTGGTGCCGCTGCAGATCGGCGCGCCCGACGTGTCGTTCCCCCGGCTGAACAGCTTCGCCTACTGGCTGTTCCTGCTCGGCGGGTCGATGACGATGGTCGGCTTCGTCACCCCGGGTGGGGCCGCCGACTTCGGCTGGACCGCCTACACGCCGCTGAGCAACGTCGAGCACTCCCCGGGCGTCGGCGGCAACCTGTGGGTGGTCGGCCTGGTCATCTCCGGTCTGGGCTCGATCCTCGGCGCGGTCAACCTGATCACCACGATCCTGACCCTGCGCGCTCCCGGCATGACGATGTTCCGGATGCCGATCTTCACCTGGAACATGCTGGTCACCAGCCTCCTGGTGATCCTGGTCTTCCCGCTGCTGGCCGCCGCGCTGATGGCGCTGGCCGCCGACCGCATCCTCGGCGCCCACGTGTACGACCCCGCGACCGGCGGGCCGATGCTGTGGCAGCACCTCTTCTGGTTCTTCGGCCACCCCGAGGTGTACATCATCGCGCTGCCGTTCTTCGGCATCATCTCCGAGATCATCCCGGTCTTCTCCCGGAAGCCGATCTTCGGATACAAGGGCCTGGTCGCCGCCACCATCGCCATCGCGGGCCTGTCGATGAGCGTCTGGGCGCACCACATGTTCGCCACCGGCCAGGTGCTGCTGCCGTTCTTCAGCTTCCTGAGCTACCTGATCGCCGTGCCGACCGGTATGAAGTTCTTCAACTGGATCGGCACCATGTGGCGCGGCCAGGTCAGCTTCGAGACGCCGATGCTCTTCGCGATCGGCTTCCTGGTCACCTTCCTCTTCGGTGGCCTGACCGGCGTGCTGCTGGCCAGCCCGCCGCTCGACTTCCACCTGCACGACTCGTACTTCGTGGTGGCCCACTTCCACTACGTGCTCTTCGGCACCATCGTGTTCGCGGTCTTCGGCGGCATCTACTTCTGGTTCCCGAAGATGTTCGGCCGGATGCTCGACGAGCGGCTGGGCAAGGTGCACTTCTGGCTGACCATGATCGGCTTCCACACCACGTTCCTGGTGCAGCACTGGCTGGGCAACGAGGGCATGCCCCGCCGGTACGCGGACTACCAGCCGCTGGACGGGTTCACCACGCTGAACATGGTCTCCACGATCGGCGCGTTCATCACCGGCATCTCGACCCTGCCGTTCATCTGGAACTGCTGGAAGTCGTACAAGGCCGGCCCGGTGGTCGAGGTCAACGACCCGTGGGGTCACGGCAACTCGCTGGAGTGGGCGACCAGCTCGCCGCCCCCGCTGCGCAACTTCGACCGGATGCCGCGGATCCGCTCCGAGCGGCCGGCGTTCGACGAGAAGTTCCCCGAGCTGGCGGCGGGTGGCCAGAGCCTGGCCGGTCCGCCGGAGGGTGGCGCCAAGCCGCTCACCAGCGAGTCCGACGGGGGCGCCAGCTACCGCGAGGACACCGCGAGCGACGCCGACCGGCGCTGACGCTCCGCATCCCGTACGACCAGGACGGGCGCCACCCCACCCGGGGCGGCGCCCGTCCGGCGTCGGTGAGAGGTGCGTACGCCCGGTGCGCGGCCGGGGCGTGCGAGCGAGGCTCAGCCGGCCGTCGCGGGGGCGAGTTCGGGACTTGGCGTGCGGGCGGCGGCGGTGCGACGGCGGCGTAGCTCGACGGGGAGCACGGCCAGCGCCACCAGCGCGCCGACCGCGCCGGTGACCGCGAAGCCCCAGGCCGGGGCGGAGGCGTCGATGACTGCACCCGCGAGGGGCGCGCCCACCGCGATCCCGACCGTGACGGCCGAGCCGTGCAGGCCCATCGCCTCGCCGCGTACGGACGCGGGGACGAGGCGGCTCACCGCGTCGGAGGTGGCCGCGATGGTCGGCGCGCAGAGCGCACCGGCGGGGATCAGCGCCAGGCAGAGCAGCCACCAGTGCGCCCCGCCCAGCCCGACCGGGATCGTGCAGAGGCTGAGCGCGGCCATCAGGACCAGTGGCGAGAAGGAGCGGGTGACCGCGCCGTACGCGAAGCCACCGGCCAGCGAGGCGACCGCCCAGACGGCGAGGACCGCGCCGGTCCATCCGACGTCGCCGTTCTCCCGGAGCACGGCGACCACCGCCACGTCGGTGCCGCCGAGCACCAGCGTGCCGGCGGCGCTGACGGCCAGCACGGCGAGCAGGCGCGGGGTGAGCCACGACCGGCGGGGCACCCGCGGGTGCGGCCCGGCCGGCTCGCCGCCGCCCCTGGTGGGCGGGTCGAGCAGCCAGAACGCGACGCCGGCGGCCACGATGCCGGCCCCGACCAGGTAGAGGGTGGTGCGGGCGGAGAGGGCGGTGGCCGCCGCCACGGCCAGCGCCGGGCCGACCATGAACGACAGCTCCACCGACATCGAGTCCAGCGCGTACGCCGGGCGGCGCCGCTCCGGCGGCACCATCGCGGCGATGGACTGCCGGATCACCGAGAAGATCGGCAGGGCGAGCGAGCCGGCCAGGAACGCGGCGGGCAGCAGCACCGGGTACGGCAGGATCGGCGCGGTGGACCAGAAGAGCGCCTCGGCGATCCCGGTCAGCACCAGCACCGGACGCAGCCCGCGCCGATCGACCAGCCGGCCGAGCAGCGGGCCGCCGATCGCGGCTCCCACGGTGATCGCCGCGCCGACGAGCCCGGCCGCTCCGTAGCCGCGCCCGAGGTCGAGCACGACGTAGAACGTCAGGGTGACGCCGGTCGCGGTGAGCGGGATCCGCGCGAGCACCGACACCAGCAGCAGCGACCGGAGACCGGGCAGGGCGAGCGCCTCCCGGTAAGGCTTCAGGTTCATGTCGGTGCGTACCTCCGCCGGACATCCTCGGCCCCGGGTGCGACGCCCGCCAGCGAATTACCGCCTCATGCTGCTCTGACCACCGGCTCCCCGCGCGTCGCGACCCCGGCGCCCTCCAGCGCGCGTAGCGCCACGTCCGTGGTGGCCGGGGCGACCCCGGCGGTCAGGTCGAGCAGCACGGTGGTGGCGAAGCCCTCCCGCGCGGCGTCCAGGGCGGTGGCCCGAACGCAGTGGTCGGTGGCGATTCCCACCACGTCGACCCGGTCCACGCCGTGCCGGCGCAGCCAGTCGGCCAGGCCCTCGCCGTCCTCGGCGTGCCCCTCGAAGCCCGAGTACGCGGCCGCGTACTCGCCCTTGTGGAAGATCGCCTCGATCCGGTCGGTGACCAGCTCGGGGTGGAACTCCGAGCCGGGGGTGCCCACCACGCAGTGCCGCGGCCAGGAGTCCACGAAGTCCGGCGGGTCGCCGAAGTGGGCCCCCGGGTCGACGTGGTAGTCCTTCGTCGCGACCACGTGCTGCCAGCGGTCCGGCTCGGCGGCGAGCAGCCGGCTGATGCCGGTCGCCACCCCCGCCCCGCCGCCGACGGCCAGCGAGCCGCCCTCGCAGAAGTCGTTCTGCACGTCCACGATGATCAGCGCGTTGCTCACCGGAATGCTCCTCTCAGTCGGCGGGGACGACCGTGACCGGGATGGCCGGGTCGCCCGCGGAGAGCTTCAGGCCCTCCCAGGGAATGGAGATCAGGCACTGCCGCAGGTGCTCCCGCGACTCGTCCAGGCTGGGCCGGTCGACCGGCTCGCCCCCGGCCAGGAACGAGTGCTGGAGCAGCCGGTCGTTGGGCCGGGGGTCCGGCACGCCCTGCGGCACGACGACCTCCTCGGTGGCCGTGCCGGTGGGCTTGTGCCGGCGTACGGCCACCTTCCGGCCGCCGATCGTCGCCTTGTGCTCGGAGCGCTTGACCACCGGGCGCCCCTCGACCTCGACGAGCTTGTAGACCAGGCCGGCGGTCGGCGCCCCGGAGCCGGTGACCACGGCGGTACCCGCGCCGTACATGTCGACCGGCTCGGCGGCGAGCGAGGCGATGGCGTACTCGTCGAGGTCGCCGGAGACGATGATCTTGGTCTCGGTGGCGCCGAGGGAGTCGAGCAGCTCGCGGGACTGCTGGGCGATCACGGCGAGGTCGCCCGAGTCGATCCGGACCGCCCGCAGCTCCGGCCCGGCGACCGCGATCGCGTTGCGGATGCCCTGGCTGATGTCGTACGTGTCGACCAGCAGCGTGGTCTCCTTGCCCAGCGTGTCGACCTGCGAGGCGAACGCGGTCCGCTCGTCGGAGTGCAGCAGCGTGAACGCGTGGGCGGCCGTGCCGGCGGTCGGGATGCCGTAGCGCAGGCCGGCGGCGAGGTTCGACGTGAACCGGAACCCGGCCAGGTACGCGGCCCGCGCCGCGGCCACCGCCGCCTCCTCGTGCGCGCGCCGCGAGCCCATCTCGATCAGGGTCCGCCCGCGGGCCGCGGTGACCATCCGGGCGGCGGCGGCCGCGACGGCGCTGTCGTGGTTGAGCACGGAGAGGATGAGTGTCTCCAGCACCACGCACTCGGCGAAGCCGCCGGAGACCGTGAGGATCGGGGAGGTGGGGAAGAACAGCTCACCCTCGGCGTAGCCCTCGACGTCGCCGGTGAAGCGGTAGTCGCGCAGCCAGGCGGCGGCCCGCTCGTCGACCACCCCGGTACGCCGCAGGAAGTCGACCTCCTCGGCGTCGAAGCGGAAGTCGCGGATCAGCTCCATCAGCCGCCCGGTGCCCGCCACCACCCCGTAGCGGCGACCGGCGGGCAGTCGCCGGCTGAACACCTCGAAGACGCAGCGGCGGTCGGCGGTGCCGTCGCGCAGGGCGGCACTGACCATGGTCAGCTCGTAGTGGTCGGTCAGCAGCGCGGGGCGAAGGGTGCTCACCGCCCCAGCCTAGAGTTCACCCGCTCTCGCCGCCGTCGTGGCCCGGGATCGCGCGCAGGGCGGCCCGCAGCTCGGCCCGGCCGGCCACGCCGAGCTTGCTGTAGATCCGCTGGAGATGGTTCTCGACGGTACGGGCGGAGAGGTAGAGCTGCACCGCGATGGCGCGGCTGGTCACCCCGTCGGCGGCGAGCCGGGCCACCTGCCACTCGCGCTCGCTGAGCGTCGGGGCCCCGGCCTGCAACGCCGGGGTGCGGATCAGGTCGCACCGGTTGAGCAGGGTGGCGAGGCGTTCCCGGGCGGTGGCCGCGGCCGGCGACCGCTGCCGGCGCATCCGGTCCAACGCGGTGGCGGTCGCCTCGGCCGCGTAGACGGCCAGGCCCAGCGCGTCGAAGTCGTCGGCCACCGCCAGCAGCTCGTCGGCGGAGCCGCCCGCAACGGCCCGGGCGTGCCGGGCGAGCAGCGGCGGCAGCACCCCGTCGACCCGTTCGGAGAGCTCCGCCAACCGCTGCGCGACGCTGCGCCGGCTGCCGTCGGAGCAGGTCGGCCCGAGCGGCGCGGCCGCCTGGTCCAGCCGGACCAGGTCGTGCAGCACGTGTACCTCGTGGCCGGCGAAGCCGTCCGCGCGGAGCCGGTCGGCCAGCCCGCTCAGGTGCTTGACGGCGCCGGAGACGTCGCCGCCGGCGGCGAGCGTCGCGCCCCTGGCCTGCTCCAGCCAGGGGTAGAGCACGACCATGCCCGGGGCGTGGGTGCGGTCGGCCTCCGCCATCGCCTCCGCGGCCTGCCCGGCGTCGCCGCGCAGCGCCGCCGCCTGGGCCCGTTCGGCCTGGGCCAGCCCCGCGTAGACCCGGCTGGTGGCGAGGACCGCGCAGGCGCCGAGGCTGGTCCGCAGGGCCGCGTCGCTCTGGCCGCGCAGCCGGGCCGCGTACGCCTGGAGGATGGCCAGGTAGCCGGTGCCGAGCCGGAAGTCGCCGGCCCCGGCCAGGTCCGCGAACTCGTCGGCCACGATCGCGTCGATGCCCGCGAGGTCGCCGGCGAGCGCCAGCCGGGTGCCCCGGGCCAGCTCCAGGGCCAGTTGCAGGTACGGCATGTCGGCCCGCCACCGGCCCACCTCGGCCTGCACCTGGTTGATCGCGGTGGCGCTGCGGTGCAGCTGGCCCTGCGCCGCCTGGAGGTGGGCGATCGTGCTGCGCGCCAGTTCCCGGGCGGCGACGCTCGCGGCCGGGCGGTCCAGCACCGTCTGGCCGAGCCGCAGCGCGATGGCCGTGTCCAGCCGGTGCAGCCGCATGATGGCCTCGAAGGCCAGCACCCGGGCCTGGTCGGCGGAGTCCGTCAGGGTCGACCGGCGGGCCGCGATCTCCTCCACGGTGGACTCCCGGCTCAGGCCCCAGTAGCTGACCATTCCGCGCACCGTGAGCCACCTGCTGAGCCGCCGGTCGCCCTCGATGGCCGAGGAGACCGCGTCGAGCACCTCCATCGCCTCGTCCGGCCGGTCGGCGAACATCAGGATGGTGGCCAGCAGCTCCGCGGCGTCGAAACCGCCGCCCGCGTCGAGCGCCGCCCGGGCCAGCCGGGTCGCCAGGGGCACGTCGTAGCGGGCGAACGCCTGCCCGGCCGCGTCGAGCAGCATGGCCGGGTCCTGCGCGGTGCCCGAGTCGAGCCGCCAGACGGCCACCCGGAGCAGGTCGTCGCGGCGCCGCTTGCCGACCCGTTCCAGCAGCTCGGCGAGGTTGGCCTGCAACCGGCGCGTCCGGCTGACCGGGCAGCGGCGGCGCATCACCTCGCCGTAGAGCGGGTGGGCCAGCCGCACGTTCGCCCGCCGGTCGTCGTGGACCACGGCGATCAACCCGCGCTCCTCGGCATCCTCCACGTCCTGCGGGGCGGCGGCCTGGCTGAGCAGGTGCAGGCCGAGCGGCTCGCCGAACGCGACTAGCTCCACCACCCCGCGTACGCCGGGGGTGAGCTGCCCGATCCGGATGTCGATCAGGTCGGTCAGGTTGGGCGCCAGCTCCAGCCGGCCGGTCCACTTCCAGATCCCGTACGTGCGGGTCAGCTCCCCGCAGTCGGCGGCGAACACCAGCTCCCGCAGCAGCAGCGGGTTGCCCTCGGAGAGCCGGCCGAGGCGGTCGGCGGAGGTGGCGTCCACCGGCCCGTTCAGGATCTCGGAGAGCAGCCGGGTGGTGTCGGCCGGCGCCAGCGGCTTCAGCTCGACGTGGTCGGCCAGGTCGTCGGTCCACAGGGCCCGGATCGGCAGCGGGAGCTGCTCGCCGTCGCGCAGAGTGCCGATCACCGTGGCGTTCTCGGCCCGGCCGACCAGGTTCACCAGCGCGGCCGAGGGCGGGTCGAGCAGGTGCGCGTCGTCGATCGCGAGCACGATCTGGCGGCCGGCCGCCTGCTGTTGCAGCACGTCCACCGCCCAGCGCAGGATGCCGGCGGGGGTGAGGCCGTGCGGCTGCTCGGTCGGGAGCACCTGGATCAGCCCGCCGAAGGGCAGCGCGGCGGTCGTGGCGCTCGCCGCGATCGACCAGACGGCGTACCTGTCGCGGGGGAGGGCCGCCACCCCCTCGCGCAGCAGCCGGCTCTTGCCGATGCCCGCGTTGCCGCTGAAGAAGATGCCCCGCCCCTCCGTGCCGGTGACCGCCGACAGCAGACGGTTGAGCTCATCCGTTCGGCCGACGAAACTCCACCGACTCATCGGGGCAGCATATCGATTGGATTCCGTGCGCGCGCACGCCGTCACGCAACGAAGTTGAGTAATCTCGTCGTTACCGCTGAGTATTCGAGGTGTTCCGTCCGGGGACCGGGTCGCCCGTACTCTTCCGGCATCCGGATGCCGTCACCGGACATTTCACTGCGGCCGGCCCTGCCGGCCGCCTGCCACGGGAGGACGCTTTTGAGCAAGCCCGGTCCTCTCCCCGCCGTCGACGTGCCCGACGACACGGCCGGGGCCGCGGAGCTGCCCCGGCGAGGTCGGCTGCCCACCAGGCTGGGCGTCACCGAGCCCGGCCCGGAGGAGCCGCTGGCCGTGGTCGCCGTCGGCCCCGCCGGCGCGGGGCGCTCCGAGGTGCTCGCCCGGCTGCTCCGGCTCGATCCCGGCATGCTCGCCGCGCCCGCCGGCAGCTGGCTCGTGGTTCGCCACTCCCGGGTGCCGACCCGGGCCGCCTACGTGCCGGGCTACCGCCAGCCCCACTCGTACGGGGCTGACCGGCTGGCCGCCGGGCCGGCGCTGGCCCGTCCGCCGCGCCGGGTCGAGCTGAGCGTGCCCGAGCCGCTGCTGCGGCACTTCAGCCTCGTCGACACGCCGGACACGGCCGTCCTCGGGGTGGCCGGCGGGCAGCTGCTGCGCGACGCGGCGGGGCGCTCCGGGGCGGTGCTCTTCGTGATCGCCGCCGACCAGGCGTTCGCCGCCGCCGAACTCAACCTGCTCGCCGAGGTGGCCCGCGCCCGCGTCGAGGTCTTCTTCGCGGTCACCCCGGGTGCGGGCGGCTGGGCGCCGGTGCCCGACGGCACGGCGACGACGGAGGGCGCGGGGGCGTCCGTCGCGCCGGTCCGGGGCGGCGACCCCGCCCCGGTGGACCCGGTGGCCGTCACCGTCGAGGCGCACCGGGCGGCCCTGCTGGCCGCCGTCCCGGGGCTGGCCGACGCCCGCTGGTTCGCGCTCGCCGGCAGCGACGGGGCGGAGCTGCGCCGGGCCCTGGTCGGCTGGGCCGCCGACGAGGGACTGCGGCGGGCGAGCGCCGAGCCGCCGGTGCTCCCCGGCTCGCACGGCCGCGTGCCGGTGGTGGCCGACCCGGGCGACTGGTCCGAGGAGCTCGACCGGCAGGCGCGCTCCTGCTCCCGGCGCATCCGCCAGCACCTGGCCCTGGAGTTGGCCAACACCCACCTGCGGGTGGTGCAGGAGATCGTCTTCGGGGTCGGCTGCGCCGGCCTGCCGCAGCTGCTCGACCGCGAGATGGAGGCGCTGTCGCTGCTGGCCACCGCCCAGCGCGACCAGGCGGTGCGCCGGCTCGTCGAGGAGGCCGCCGGCCGGGTCTTCGGCACGCCGCTGCCGACGGGCGTCGTGCGGCGCCTCTTCGCCCCGGTGCGCTGGGGCCTGACCGACCACCGGAGCGACCACGAGCTGGACCGCGTCCTGCTGGTCACCAGCACCGGGGGCGTGGCGGGGCTGACCGGCGCAGGCGCGGCCGACGCCATGGCCAGCTGCCCGGGGGCGGAGCGCGTGGAGGTGCTCCCGCCGGTCGCCGTGGCCCTGTCGGGCGGCTGCTGGCAGCACTGGCGCAGCCCCGGCAACGACGACCCCAACGCCGCCCGGGCCTGGGCCCAGCGCGCGCTGCGCGAGGTCGAACTGGAGCTGTCGCGGGAGGTGGCCCGGCGGTTCGAGGTGGTCCGCCTCTCGCTGGACGGGGTGCTCTCCGATGCTGTCGACCACGGCATCCTGCTCGCCTGACGGCGGCCCGCCCGCTCGCGGCGCGCGTCCGGCGCCGGGCCGGACGCGGGCCGCCGCCGACGCCCCTGACCAGGCCGGACTCGGTGATCCGCGCCGGGCCGGCGTTCCGGTTCCTCGGTTCGCCGAATCCGGTGGCACGATGGGGGGCATGGCGGCTCCGCAGGTTGCACCTGTCGAGACGCCGGACACCGATGAGGTGCCGGCGTCCGACCGGCCTTGGGTGACCATCGTGTGGGACGATCCGGTCAACCTGATGACGTACGTGACCTGGGTCTTCCAGAAGCTCTTCGGCTACAGCCGGGAGAAGGCGGAACAACTGATGCTCGACGTGCACCACAAGGGCCGTGCCGTGGTCTCCAGCGGCGCCCGGGAACGGATGGAGCACGACGCGTCGCAGCTGCACGCGTACGGGCTGTGGGCGACGGTGGACCGGTCGTGAGCATGTTCCGTCGCCAGGGCGACCGCTACGTCGCCAGCTTCGCCGTCGACGAGGTGCGGGTGCTGCGCAAGGTGGCCTCCGAGGTGGTCGGGCTGCTCACCGACGGCTTCGACCACACCGATCCGGTGGTCGGCCGGCTCTTCCCCGAGGCGTACCCGGACGATCCGTCCGGGGCGGCGGAGTTCCGCCGCTACACCGAGGGCGACCTCAAGACGGCCAAGATCGACCAGGCCGGCGCGATCCTCGCCGCGCTGCCCGACTCCGCCGGTGGCGAGGTGCGCCTCGACGCGGAGGCGGCCGAGGCGTGGCTGCGGGCGCTCAACGACGCCCGGCTCGCGATGGGCGTCCGCCTGGAGATCAAGGACGGCACGGATCTCGGCGAGGAGCTCGACGACGCGGTCGCCGAGGACCCGGCGTCCAGCCGGGTGTTCCAACTGTCGGTCTACGCGTACCTCGGCTATCTCCAGGAGTCCCTGCTCAACGCCTTGATCGACTAGGCGTGACCGCGGCCACCTTAAGGTGGCGGCCGGTACGCGTTAGGCTGGGAGACGTGCTGAGCATCGACCGGTCGATCATCGACGCGATCGTCGCCCACGCCCGTCGCGACCACCCCGACGAGGCGTGCGGCGTGGTCGCCGGTCCCGCCGGCAGCGACACCCCCACCCGGCACATCCCGATGGACAACGCGGCCCGCTCCATGACCTTCTACGAGTTCGACTCGATGGAGCAGCTGCGGGTGTGGCGCGAGATGGACGACCGGGACGAGGAGCCCGTCGTCATCTACCACTCGCACACCGCGACGGAGGCCTACCCGTCCCGGACGGACGTCTCCTTCGCCGGCGAACCGGGGGCGCACTACCTGCTGGTCTCCACCCGCGAGCCCGACACGGAGGAGATCCGCTCCTTCCGGATCGTCGACGGAGTGGTGACCGAGGAGCCGGTCCGGATCGTGGAGGCGGGGGTGGACCCGCACGCCGTGCAGTCCTACATGTTCGGGCAGAGCCCGGCGACGGTCGACTACGAGTGTTCCGGCCGCTGATCCAGCGCCCGCGACACCCGTCCACGTCCCGTCACCCTCCGGCACGCCCGATCACACCGAGGAGCACGTCACCATGGCCATCGAGGTTCGCA
Source organism: Micromonospora sp. CPCC 205561 (assembly GCF_036906775.1). NCBI lineage: Bacteria > Bacillati > Actinomycetota > Actinomycetes > Micromonosporales > Micromonosporaceae > Micromonospora > Micromonospora sp. CPCC 205561. Next base: position 370,726 of record NZ_JBAKHV010000001.1, read on the forward strand.
TCCCCACCATCCTGCGCAGCTACACCGGCGGCGCGAAGGTCGTCGAGGGAGCCGGCGACACGCTGGGCGACCTGCTCGCCGACCTGGACTCCCGGCACGCCGGCCTGCGGGGCCGGCTGGTCACCGACGCCGGTGCGCTGCACCGCTTCGTCAACGTCTACGTCAACGACGAGGACGTCCGCTTCCTCGGCGCGCTGGACGCCAAGCTCAACGACGGCGACAGCGTGACCATCCTGCCGGCCGTCGCCGGTGGCGCGTTCGGCTTCGCGGCGGCTGCCGCGATCGCCCAGCACGGCGCCGCGACCGCCGCCCGGTCGGCCGTCGCCGCCCGCTGACGGCGGCGGTCACCATGGCGCGGTACGACAGCCTCCTCGACGCCTGCGGCGGGACGCCCCTGGTCGGGCTGCCCCGGCTCTCCCCGACGGTGCCCGACGGGGCGCCGCCGGTGCGGCTCTGGGCGAAGCTGGAGGACCGGAACCCGACCGGCAGCATCAAGGACCGGGCCGCCCTCTTCATGGTGCGCGCGGCCGAGGAGGCGGGCCGGCTCCGGCCGGGCGACACCATCCTCGAACCGACCAGCGGCAACACCGGCATCTCGCTGGCCATGGTGGCCAAGCTGCGGGGCTACCGGCTGGTCTGCGTGATGCCGGAGAACGTCTCGACCGAGCGGGTGCAGCTGCTCCGCATGTACGGCGCGGAGATCATCTTCTCGCCCGCGGCGGGCGGCTCCAACCAGGCCGTGGCGACCGCCAAGCAGATCTCGGCCGAGCACCCCGACTGGGTCATGCTCTACCAGTACGGCAACGAGGCGAACGCCCGGGCGCACTACGAGACCACCGGTCCGGAGCTGCTGCACGACCTGCCCACGATCACGCACTTCGTGGCGGGCCTCGGCACCACGGGGACGCTGATGGGCACCGGGCGCTACCTGCGGGAGAAGGTCGAAGGCATCCAGGTCGTCGCGGCCGAGCCGCGCTACGGCGAGCTGGTCTACGGGCTGCGCAACATCGACGAGGGGTACGTCCCGGAGCTCTACGACGCCACGGTGCTCTCCCGGCGCTTCTCCGTCGGCACCCGGGACGCGGTGCTGCGGACCCGGCAGCTGGTGGAGGTGGAGGGCGTCTTCGCCGGGTTCTCCACCGGAGCCATCCTGCACGCCGCCCTGGCGGTGGCGCACGAGGCCGTCCGGGACGGCCGCCGGGCCGACGTCGCCTTCGTGGTCTGCGACGGCGGCTGGAAATACCTCTCCACCGGCGCGTACGGCGGCACCCTCGCCGACGCGGAGGAGGCCCTGGAGGGCCAGCTCTGGGCCTGACGCCGCCGCGACGGGGCCGCCGACACGCGTCGGCGGCCCCGCGCGGTCGACGCCCGTCGGCGGCCCGTTCACGCAGCGCTACCCGCGCACGTCGATCCGTCGCGCGGCACGGGCGGAGCGGCGCGCCGGGGTGCGGGCGGGTGTCACGTTCGTGACATCTTCCAGTGGAAGACTCTTGCCGTCGCGCGCGCGAGCGTAGGCTGCCCTGCGTGGCGTACGCGTCGGTAGAGATCATCGACAGGGCGACCGTCGGCACGGACGCTACGCACCGTGACAGTGAGACAACTCGATGCGACTGACCGTCCTGGGCTGCGCGGGCAGTTTCCCCGGCCCCGAGTCCCCCTGTTCGGCGTACCTGGTCGAGGCGGACGGCTTCCGGCTGCTGCTCGACTTCGGCTCCGGCTCGCTCTCCAACCTCCAGCGCTACGCGGGGCTGCACGCCCCCGACGCCATCGTCCTGACCCACCTGCACTGCGACCACATCCTCGACGCCGCCTCGTACGTGGTGGTCCGCCGCTACGCCCCGGACGGCCCCTACCCGTCGCTGCCCGTCTACGCCCCGTCCGGCGCCCCGGACCGGCTGGCGGCGGCGTACGGGCAGGAGGACAGCACGGTCGAGGACGTCTACCGGTTCTACGCCCTCGAACCCGGCAGCTTCCCGATCGGCCCGTTCACGGTCACCGTCGACCGGGTCAACCACCCCGTGGAGACGTACGGCGTCCGGCTGGAGCACGACGGCCGGGTGCTCTGCTACTCCTCGGACACCGCGCCCTGCGACGCCCTGCTCCGCCTCGCCCAGGACGCCGACACCTTCCTCTGCGAGGCGAGCTACCTCGACGGCGTGGAGAACCCGCCGGACCTGCACCTGACCGGCCGGGAGGCCGGCGAGGCGGCGACCAAGGCGGGGGTGGGCCGGCTGCTGCTCACCCACCTGGTGGCCGCCTGGGGCAGCGAGGCACACACCGTCGAGTCGGCCGGCGCCGCGTACGACGGGCCGCTCGAGGTGGTCCGGCCCGGCGCCAGCTACGAGATCTGACCCCGGTCGGGACACCCCGGGACGCTCCGATCGGGGCACCGCATAAGGTGCAGGGATGGCGCGACCTGACGGGCGGCGACCCGACGAACTCCGACCTGTGACGTTGACCCGGGGCTGGAGCACCCATCCGGAGGGCTCGGTGCTCGTGGAGTTCGGCGGGACCCGGGTGCTCTGCACCGCCAGCGTCACCGAGGGCGTGCCGCGCTGGCGCAAGGGCTCCGGGCTCGGCTGGGTCACCGCCGAGTACGCGATGCTGCCGAGGGCCACCAACACCCGCTCCGACCGGGAGAGCGTGAAGGGGCGTGTCGGCGGGCGCACCCACGAGATCTCCCGCCTGATCGGCCGGAGCCTGCGGGCGTCCATCGACCTGAAGGCCCTCGGCGAGAACTCGATCGTGCTCGACTGCGACGTGCTCCAGGCCGACGGGGGCACCCGCACCGCCGCGATCACCGGCGCGTACGTGGCGCTGCACGACGCCGTGACCTGGCTGGCCGGGCGCAAGTCGCTGGCCGGCAAGCCGGAGAAGGTGATGCACCGCTCGGTGGCCGCGGTCAGCGTCGGCGTCATCGACGGCGAGCCCCGGCTGGACCTCGACTACGCCGAGGACGTGACCGCCGAGGTCGACATGAACGTGGTGTGCACCGGCGCGGGCGACTTCGTCGAGGTGCAGGGCACCGGGGAGGCGGGCGTGTTCGCCCGCGAACAGCTCGACGCCCTGCTCGACCTGGCCGTCGCCGGCTGCGTGGAACTGGCCGAAGCCCAGCGGAATGCGCTCTCGCTCCCGTGAGCGCGAGGAGTGGGCTCGCGACCCCGCGGCCGCGAAACGAAGGTGAGACCTCGTGAGCGCGAGGAGTGAGCTTGCGAGCCCCGCAGTCGCGAACAAAGGTGGATTCTGATGACCAAGGTGCTGCTCGCCACCCGTAACCGCAAGAAGCTCGTCGAGCTCCAGCGGATCCTCGACGGCGCGCTCGGCGCGCACCGCGTCGCCCTGATCGGGCTGGACGACGTCGAGGAATACCCGGAGCTGCCCGAGAGTGGCCTGACCTTCGGCGAGAACGCGCTGATCAAGGCGCGGGAGGGCTGCCGGCGCACCGGCCTGCCGACGATCGCCGACGACTCCGGGCTCGCCGTCGAGGCGCTCAACGGCATGCCCGGGGTGTTCAGCGCGCGCTGGGCCGGCCGGCACGGGAACGACCAGGCCAACCTCCAGCTGGTGCTGGACCAGATCGCCGACCTGCCCGACGAGCACCGGGGCGCCTCGTTCGTCTGCACGGTGGTCCTGGTGCTGCCGGGCGGCAAGGAGCACCTGGTCGACGGCCGGCAGTCCGGCCGGCTGCTCCGGGCTCCGCGCGGCGACGGCGGCTTCGGCTACGACCCCATCTTCCTCGGCGACGGGCAGGACCGCACCAACGCCGAGCTGACGCCGCAGGAGAAGGACGCGGTCAGCCACCGCGGCAAGGCGCTGCGGGAGCTGGCCAAGCTGGTCGCCAGGGTGCTGCCGCCCGCGAGCTGACGGCCCACCCCCGATGCGAGGGGTACTCACGGGGTTCGCCGTCATCGGCACCGTCATCGCCCTCGGCTGGGCGCTCGGTCGCGGTGGCGTGCTGGGGCCCGAGGCGGCCACCGTCCTGTCCCGGGTCGCCTTCTTCGTGGCGACCCCGGCGCTGCTGTTCGGGACGGTGGCCCGCTCCGACGTCCGGGCGGTCGTCTCGTCCGCCCTCGTCGTCACCGTGGTGAGCACCCTCGCCGTGGCGTCGGTCTTCGTGGCCGTCGCGAGGCTGCGCTGGCGACGCTCCGTACCGGAGGCGACGATCGGCGCCCTGGCCGCCTCGTACGTCAACGCGGCGAACATCGGCATCCCGGTCGCGGTGTACGTGCTCGGGGACGCCGTCTTCGTCGCGCCCGTGCTGATGTTCCAGCTCGTGGTGATGACGCCGCTCGCGTTCGCCGCCCTGGAGCTGGGCACGGCGGGCAGCCGTCCCTCGCTCGGCGCGGTGGTGCGCCAGCCGCTCACCAACCCCGTCACCATCGCCTGCGCGCTGGGCGTGCTGGCCAGCCTGACCGGGTGGCTGCCGCCGGAACCGGTCCTGCGGCCGATGGAGCTCGTCGCGGCGATGGCGGTTCCCGCCACCCTGATCGCCTACGGCATCTCCCTGCACGGCGCACCCGCGCCCGGCTCCGGAGAGACCGGGCGGGACGTCCGGCTGGCGGTGCTGTTCAAGACGATGGCCCAGCCCGCCGTCGCCTACCTCGTCGCCCGCTTCGCGATGGGGCTGCCGCAGAGTCTCGTGCTGGCCTGCACGGTCACCGCCGCCCTCCCGACGGCGCAGAACGTCTTCGTCTACGCGGTCCGCTACGACCGGGGCGTCGTCCTGGCGCGCGACTCGATCCTCCTGTCGACCGTGGCGGCGGTACCCGTACTGATCGGCATCGCGGTGCTGGCCGGCTGAGCCGCCGTCAGCCGAGGGGGCCCACCTCGCGTTCGATCGCGGCGCGCAGCTCGGGCCCGGCGAGCACCGCCCGGGCGGCCTCCATCAGCGGGGCGAGGAAGACGTCCGGCCCGGGCTCCCCGGCGATCCCGTGCAGCGCCGCGACGGCGGCCCGCCCGGCCGGTGAGGGGACGAGCGGGGCGCGCAGCTGGAGTCCGCGTACGGCGGCGAGCAGTTCCACTGCCAGCAGGCTGGTCAGGTTGTCCAGCACCGTGCGCAGCTTCTTGGTCGCCGACCAGCCCATCGAGACGTGGTCCTCCTGCATGCCGCTGGTGGGCAGCGAGTCCACCGAAGCGGGCGCGGCGAGGCGCCGGTTCTCCGCGACGATCCCGGCCGCCGTGTACTGGGCGATCATCAGCCCGGAGTTGACCCCGGCGTCGGGGGAGAGGAACGCCGGCAGCTCCCGGGACCGGGTGACGTCGAGCAGCCGGTCCACCCGGCGTTCGGCGATCGCGCCCACCTCGGCGGCGGCGATGGCCAGGAAGTCCGCGGCGAAGCCGAGCGGCGCGCCGTGGAAGTTCCCGGTCGACTCGACGCGGCCGTCGGGCAGCACCACCGGGTTGTCCACCACCGAGACCAGCTCCCGCCCGGCAACCGTGCGGACGAAGTCCAGCGTGTCCCGGGCGGCCCCGGTGACCTGCGGCGCGCAGCGCATCGAGTACGCGTCCTGCACCGCGTGCGCCAGGTCGTCGCGGTGCGAGTCCATCACCCGGGAGTCCTGGAGCAGCCGGTGGATGTTCGCCGCCGAGGCCGACTGCCCCGGATGGGGCCGGATGGCGTGCAGCTCCGGCAGGAACGGCCGCTCCGAGCCGAGCATCGCCTCGATCGCGAGGGCGGCGGTGACGTCGGCCATCGTGAACAGGTGCGCGGCGTCGTGGATCGCCAGCAGCAGCATGCCGAGCATGCCGTCGGTGCCGTTGATCAGGGCGAGCCCCTCCTTGGCGGCCAGTCCGACCGGCGCCAACCCGGCCCGGCGCAGCGCGTCGGCGGCCGGCAGCCGTTCCCCGGCCGGGCCGAGCACCCAGCCCTCGCCGAGCAGCACCAGCGCGCAGTGCGCCAGCGGCGCCAGGTCGCCGGAGGCGCCGAGCGAGCCGTGCTCCGGCACCCACGGCGTCACGTCGTGGTTGAGCAGGTCGACCAGGGCCTCGGCGAGCAGGGGCCGTACGCCGGAGTGGCCGAGCGCCAGCGAGCGGACCCGCAGCAGCATCATCGCCCGGACCACCTCGCGGGGCATCGGCGCGCCCACCCCGGCGGCGTGCGAGCGGATCAGCGCGTGCTGGAGCTCGGCCCGCCGCTCGGGCGCGACGAAGGTGTTCGCGAGGGCGCCGAACCCGGTGGAGACGCCGTAGACCGGCCTCCCGGCGGCCTCGATGCCGTCCACGATGGACCGGCTGGTGGTCATCGCCTCCACGGTCGCCGGGTCGAGGACGACCTTTGCGGAGCCGCGCGCGACGGCGAGCACGTCGGCGGGGGAGATCCCGGTGGGCAGGATGGTCACGGTCGTCATCGCGGTACTCCGTTGTGCAGGACCTGGCGGATCAGCGGTACACCCGGCCGGTAGGCCAGGTGCAGGTGGGACGGGGCGTCGAGGATCATCAGATCGGCGCGGGCCCCGCGCCTGAGCACCCCGACGTCGTCGCGGCGCAGCGCCCGCGCGCCGCCGGCGGTCGCGGCCCAGACCGCCTCCGCCGGGGTCATCCCCATCTCGCGTACGGCGAGCGCGACGCAGAACGGCATCGACGAGGTGTACGACGAACCGGGGTTGCAGTCCGTCGCCAGCGCCACGGTGACTCCGGCGTCGAGCAGCCGACGGGCGTCCGGGTACGGCGAGCGGGTGGAGAACTCGGCGCCGGGCAGCAGGGTGGCGACCGTGGTCGGCACGAACCCGGAGACCCAGGTCTCGCCGGCCGAGGCCAGCGCGTCGACGTCGGCGTCGGTCAGGTGCGTGCAGTGGTCGACGCTCGCCGCGCCCAGCTCCACGCCGAGCTGGACGCCCGGCCCCGGGCCGAGCTGGTTGGCGTGCACCCGCGCGCCCAGCCCGACGGCCTGACCGCAGGCCAGGATGGCGCGGGCGTGGTCGGCGTCGAACGCGCCCCGCTCGCAGAAGACGTCGATCCAGCGCGCGTGCGGCGCGGCGGCGGCCAGCATCGGCCCGCAGACCAGGCTCACGTAGTCGTCGGGGCGGTCGGCGTACTCGGCGGGAACCACGTGGGCGCCGAGGAAGGTGGTCTCCTCGCTGACCTCGGCGGCGATCGCCAGCGACCGGGCCTCGTCGGCGACGGTGAGGCCGTACCCGCTCTTGATCTCCATGGTGGTGGTGCCCTGCCGCATCGCCTCGCCGCGCAGCCGGCGCACGGTGGCCCGCAGCTCGTCGTCGGAGGCGGCCCGGGTCGCGCCGACCGTGGTCCGGATGCCGCCGCCGGTGTACGGCTGCCCGGCCATCCGGGCGGCGAACTCGGCGGCGCGGTCCCCGGCGAAGACCAGGTGGGCGTGGCTGTCCACGAAGCCGGGGAGCACCGCCGCGCCCTCGGCGTCGACGCGCCGGTCGGCGGCCGGCGCCTCCCGGGCCGGCCCGACCCAGGCCACCTGCCCGTCCTCGACCAGCAGGGCGGCGTCACGCCAGATGCCCAGCGGGCCATCCTCGCCGCCGGGCGGGTCGTTGGTCACCAGCTCGCCGATGTTGTCGACCAGCAGACTGCTCAAGAGGTCACCTCCGCGATCGCCGTCGCCAGCTCGGTCGGCACGTCGACGGTCAGATGGCGGCCGTCGCGCACCACCGTCCGGCCGTCCACCACCACGTGCGTGACGTCCGCGGCGCCCGCCGCGAACCACACCCCCACCGGGGGTACGCCCGCCGTGCGCGGGCTGTCCAGCCGTACCGTCACCAGGTCGGCGCGGGCCCCCACGGCGATCCGCCCCGCGTCGCGCCAGCCCAGCGCGGCGTGACCGGCCGAGGTGGCCGCGTCCGCCAGCTCGGCCGGGCCGAAGTGGCCCCGCCGGCGGGTGCGCAGCCGCTCGTCCAGCTCCACGGCGCGGGCCTCCTCGAAGAGGTCGATCACGGCGTGGCTGTCGCTGCCCAGGCTGAGCGGCAGGCCGACGTCGGCCATCCGACGGGCCGGGCCGATCCCGTCGGCCAGGTCCCGCTCGGTGGTCGGGCAGAGGCAGACGCCGACGCGGTGCTCCCCGAGCAGCGACAGGTCGGCGCCGGTCAGGTGGGTGGCGTGCACGGCGGTGGTGTCCGGGCCGAGCGCCCCGTGCTCGGCGAGCAGCCGGGCCGGGGTGCGGCCGTGCACGGCGCGGCAGGCGTCGTTCTCGGCGGGCTGCTCGGAGAGGTGCACGTGCAGGGGCGCGCCCCGTCGGTCCGCCCACCCGGCCACGGTGGCGAGCTGCCCGGCCGGCACCGCGCGTACCGAGTGGATCGCCGCGCCCACCCGGGCGTGGTCGTCGGCGGGCCGGAACGCGTCCGCCCGCTCCGCCCAGCGCAGGGCGTCGCCGTCGCCGAACCGCCGCTGCGGCCCGGCGAGCGGCTGCCCGTCCACCGTCGCCGTCAGGTAGCAGGCGTCGAGCAGGGTGATCCGGATCCCGGCGTGCGCGGCGGCCTCGACCAGCGCCTCGCCCATCGCGTTGGGGTCGGCGTACGGGGTGCCGTCCGGGTTGTGGTGCAGGTAGTGGAACTCGCCGACGCAGGTGATCCCGGCCAGTGCCATCTCGGCGTAGACCGCCCGGGCCAGGGCCAGGTACGAGTCCGGGTCGAGGCGCCGCGCCACCTCGTACATCCGGTCGCGCCAGGTCCAGAAGTCGCCGCGCCCGTCGTGGGTGCGCCCGCGCAGCGCGCGGTGGAAGGCGTGCGAGTGGGCGTTGGCGAGCCCGGGCAGGGTCAGCCCGGGCAACCGGACGGCGTCGCCGAGCACCTCCACGCCGGCGCGCGGGCTGCTCCCGGCGGTCAGGGGGGTCACACCGGTGATCCGCCCGTCCGCCGTTTCGACGAGCACGTCGGCGGTCGGTCCGGCGCGGCCGGGCAGCCACGCGTACTCGGCGAGCCAGCGGGTCCCGGTCATCTCGTGCGCCTCCTTTCGAGCTGAGTCGTCTGCGACATCAGTCGATCATCGCGCGGGCGAATCGTCCGCGACATCAGCTCGACAGGCCGCTGACGGCGTCCCCGCACCGCGTTCACCGGCACGCCAGTTCCTCCAGCACCCGGGCCAGGGCGGTGACCCCGGCCGCGCAGTCGGCGTCGGTGGCCGACTCCGCCGGCGAGTGCGAGACCCCCGTCGGGTTGCGCACGAAGAGCATCGCCGTGGGCAGGTGCGCGGCCAGCACCCCGGCGTCGTGCCCCGCCCCGGTCGGCAGCACCGGCGCGTCGAGCAGCGCGGCGAGCCGGCCCGCCAGGTCGCCGTCGAAGGCGACCAGCGGGGTGGCCGACTCCTCGGTCAGCGCCACCTCCGTGCCGTCGCGCCGGGCCCGCTCGGCGGCCTTCGCGCGCACCGCGTCGACCAGCCCCGTCAGGGTCTCCGGCTCGGCGGCCCGGGCGTCCAGCCAGCCGGTCACCTTCGACGGGATCGCGTTGGTGGCGTTCGGCTCCACCGCCACCCGGCCGACGGTGGCGTGGGCGCCGCGCAGCCGCGCCTCCTTGTTGGCCGCCAGCACCGTGAAGGCGTACGTCAGCATGGGGTCGCGGCGGTCGGCCATCCGGGTCGTGCCGGCGTGGTTCCCCTCGCCGGTGAACTCGAAGCGCCAGCGGCCGTGCGGCCAGATGGCGCTGGCCACCCCGACCGGCGCGCCGGCGTCCACCATCGCGCGGCCCTGCTCGACGTGCAGCTCGACGAAGGCGGCGAAGCGGCCGAGCAGCTCGGGGCGGGCGCCCGCCGGCCGGACGCCCAGCGCCTCGGCGAAGCTCACCCCGCCGGCGTCGCGCAACCCGGCCGCGCGCTCCACCGCGATCTCCCCGGTGAGCAGGCGCGACCCCAGGCACGGTACGCCGAAGCGCGCCCCCTCCTCCTCCACGAACGCGCCCACCACGACGGGGCGCCCCGGCGCGACGCCCGCCGCGCGCAGCTCGTCGACGGCGAGGAACGCGCTGACGATGCCGAGCGGCCCGTCGTACGCCCCGCCGTGCGGCACCGAGTCGAAGTGGCTGCCGGTCAGCAACGCGTCGCCGGCCTCCGGGTCGCCCCAGTGGGCGAAGAGGTTGCCGTTGCCGTCGTCGGTGACCGGCATGCCCCGGCGGTCGGCCTGCGCGCGGAACCACTCCCGCAGCCGCAGCTCCGGGTCGGTCAGCGCGTACCGCAGGTAGCCGCCGCTGCGCTCGTCCCGCCCGACCGGCGCGATCTCGTCCCACAACGCCCGGAACCGGCCGGCGGGGCCCGTCACGCGGCACCTCCGTTGTTCGCGACTGCGGGGCTCCGCTGCGCTGCACTCCTCGCGCTCACGCGGCACCTCCGTTGTTCGCGACTGCGGGGCTCCGCTGCGCTGCACTCCTCGCGCTCACGCGGCACCTCCGTTGTTCGCGACTGCGGGGCTCCGCTGCGCTGCACTCCTCGCGCTCACGCGGCACCTCCGTTGTTCGCGACTGCGGGGCTCCGCTGCGCTGCACTCCTCGCGCTCACGGGTTACCCCCCTCCGCCATCGGCACCCGCACGCCGGTGGCCTCCGCGACCTCGCGGGCGGCGTCGTAGCCGGCGTCGACGTGCCGGATGACGCCCATCGCCGGGTCGTTGGTCAGCACCCGCTCGATCTTCTGCCCGGCCAGCGCCGTGCCGTCGGCCACGCAGACCTGCCCGGCGTGGATGGACCGGCCGATGCCGACCCCGCCGCCGTGGTGGATCGACACCCAGGACGCCCCGCTGGCGGTGTTGACCAGCGCGTTGAGCAGCGGCCAGTCCGCCACCGCGTCGGAGCCGTCGGCCATCGCCTCGGTCTCCCGGTACGGGCTGGCAACGCTGCCGCAGTCGAGGTGGTCCCGGCCGATCACCACCGGCGCGGAGAGCTCCCCGGAGGCGACCATCTCGTTGAACCGCACGCCCGCCCGGTCGCGCTCGCCGTAGCCGAGCCAGCAGATCCGCGCCGGCAGGCCCTGGAAGGCGACCCGCTCGCCGGCCATCCGGATCCACCGGGCCAGCGGCTCGTTCTCCGGGAACAGCTCCAGGATCGCCCGGTCGGTGGCGGCGATGTCGGCCGGGTCGCCGGAGAGCGCCGCCCACCGGAACGGGCCCTTGCCCTCGCAGAACAACGGCCGGATGTACGCGGGCACGAAGCCGGGGAAGTCGAAGGCCCGGTCGAACCCGCCGAGCCTGGCCTCGCCCCGGATCGAGTTGCCGTAGTCGAAGACCTCCGCCCCGGCGTCCAGGAACCCGACCATCGCCTCGACGTGCTTCGCCATCGACGCCCGCGCCCGGTCGGTGAACTCGGCCGGCTTCGCCGCCGCGTACTCCCTCGCGTCGGCCAGCTCCACCCCCTCCGGCAGGTACGACAGCGGGTCGTGCGCGCTGGTCTGGTCGGTGACGACGTCGACCTCGACGCCCCGGCGCAGCAGCTCCGGGAAGACCGTGGCCGCGTTGCCCACCACGCCGACGCTCAGCGCGCGGCGGTCCCGCTTGGCGGCCAGCGCCCGCGCCACGGCGTCGTCCAGGGAGTCGGCCACCTCGTCGAGGTAACGGTCGTGCACCCGCCGGTCGAGCCGGCCGCGGTCGACGTCGACGACCAGGCAGGCGCCGCCGTTCATGGTGACCGCGAGGGGCTGCGCCCCGCCCATCCCGCCGCAGCCGGCGGTCAGCGTCAGCGTGCCGGCCAGGGTGCCGCCGAACCTGCGCGCGGCGACGGCGGCGAACGTCTCGTACGTGCCCTGGAGGATGCCCTGCGTGCCGATGTAGATCCACGAACCGGCGGTCATCTGCCCGTACATGGTCAGGCCGAGCTGTTCCAGCCGGCGGAACTCCGGCCAGGTGGCCCAGTCGCCGACCAGGTTGGAGTTGGCCAGCAGCACCCGGGGCGCCCACTCGTGGGTACGCATGACGCCCACCGGCCGGCCGGACTGCACCAGCATCGTCTCGTCGTCGCGCAGGTCGGTCAGGGTACGCACCAACGCGTGGTACGACGGCCAGTCCCGAGCCGCCTTCCCGGTGCCGCCGTAGACCACCAGGTCGTCGGGGCGCTCGGCCACCTCGGGGTCGAGATTGTTCATCAGCATCCGCAGCGCGGCCTCCTGCGGCCAACCACGGGCGGTGCGTTCGGTGCCGCGTGCGGCGCGGACGGGCTGGTTCATCTCGGGTCTCCTCCGGGTCATCCGAGGAACAACTGGCGGCGGGCGGCGGAGGCCTCGAAGGCCTCCAGCCGGCGCTGGGTGTCGGCCGGGGCGGCGTCGCAGATGGCCTGGAGCACCACCATGGCCAGCGTCATCGGGGCGGTGTGCAGGTCGAAGACGAGCTGGGCGCCGACGGCGGCGGGCAGCACCTCGTCGGCGTACTCGGTGGCCGGGCTGACCGGCGAGTCGGTGATGGCCACCACGGTCAGGCCGGCGGCCCGGGCCTCGCGCAGGGCGTCCAGGGTCTCCCGGGGGTAGCGGGGCAGGACGAAGGCGAGCAGGGCGCCCGCCCCGGCCTCGGCGGCCTGTTCGAGGCGGTCGGCCAGCAGGCTGCCGCCGTCGTCGAGCACCCGCACGTCGGGGTGCACCTTGGCGGCGAAGTAGGCGAAGTAGGCGGCGAGCGGGGCGGCGGCGCGCAGGCCGAGCACCGGCAGCGGGCGACTGGCGGCCAGCAGCCGCCCGATCCCGGCGATCCGGTCCCGGTCGGCCAGTTGCCCGGCGAGGCGGTCCAGGTTGCCGATCTCGGCGCGTACCGCCTGCTGTAGCTCGTTGCCGGCGTCGGCGGCGCCACCGGGGGCGCCGGCGGCCAGCTCGCGCAGCCGGCGGCGCAGCGCGGGGTAGCCGTCGTGGCCGAGCGCGACGGCGAACCGGGTGACCGACGGCTGGCTGACCCCGGCCAGTTCGGCGACCTCGGCCGCCGACAGGTACGCCGCAGTCGGCGCGTGCTGCACCAGGCAGTGCGCGATCCGACGCTGGGTCGGGGTGAGCCGGACCCCCTGGAACAGGTCCAGCACCTGCTCGGTGGGGGCCACGACAGCGCTGCCATTCATGCCTGGACTCTATGCATGAAAACTTTCACAGGGCAACCGGTCGGTCCGCCCGGCATGGCCGGGTCGCCCGGCGGGACGCGGCCGGAGGGTGGGCGGCCCGGGCGTCCCGTCAGGTGTCCGGCCGGCGACGGGCGGGCGGAATGGCTGGCGCGGCCTCTGTAGGATCCGCACGGCGGTTGAACAGAGGAGTTGGCATGCAGCCGGGTGGCCCCTACAGGTTCACGCACATGCTTGGCGAGTGTCAGGTGGGTAAGGCCTGGGCTGCCGTCGACGGGCAGGGCCGGTTCGCTGCGGTCGCGCTGCTGGAGGGGCCGGCGGCCGCGGATCCGCGTTGGCGCGAGGCGTTCGCCAACGCCGTGTACGCCCTGGCGCAGGCACCGGACGGGCTCCGTTACGCCAACGTCGACTTCTCGTCCGCGAGCCCCTGGGCGGCGTACGGCCCCGACGCGGGCAACGCTCCCCAACGGCTCTTCGAGACCCTCGGCCAGGAGTACCGGCCCGGTCCCGCCGTCGCGTCGTCCCCGGTCGTGGCGTCCGTTCCCGCGCCGGTCAGCGGGGTGCCGACCCCCGCCCCGGCGAGTTCGCCCCCGGCGGCCCCCGCCGCATCGGTCTCCGGGGTGCCGTCCGCCGGCCCGGATCCGGCACAGCCGACCTCCGGCCCGCCCCAGCTGCCGTGGGCCGCGCAGGCCTGGTCGATGCCCGCCCAGCAACCGGTGTCGGGGGCGCCCACGTCAGCCCCCGCCGCGCCCACCTCGGCGCAGCCGGCGACCTCGCACGACCCGTTCGCCTCGTCCGGGCGGCGCATCGCGCCGGCACCGCGGGAACGGCGCCGGATGCCCTGGCTCCTGGTCGGTGTCGGCGCGCTGGTGCTCGCGCTGCTCGCCGGCGGCGGGGGGTTCGCCCTGGGCAACGCCGGCGGACCGGAGGAGGGGCCGGTGGCGGCCCCGTCGAGCAGCCCCTCACTCGCACCGTACGAGGCGACGCAGTTCTCCATCAACAAGGCCAAGTTCGAGGGAGAACTCGCGCCGCTGGCGGAGCCGTGGCTGGCCCGGATCGGCGGGTGCGCCGCCGACACCGACGCCGGTGGACCCAAGCTGCCGGCCGACGAGAAGCGCCACGTGTTCTGCCGGTACGGCGGGGTGTCCCTACACTTCGCCCTCTATCGGGCGAAGGCTGAGAAGGACGCCGCGCGGGCCTACCGGCAGCAGCTCAACCTCGCCGGCGGTGCCCTCGCCCCCGGACTGCGCGAGGCGACCCGGACGACAGGTGGCGTGAGCGGTGCCGCCGGCAGTTACGTCGAGTACGCCTTGAAGGGTGACGATGACCGGACCATCTGTGGCCTGTGGTGGGACCGCGACGACGTCGACGCCGCGTTCTACGTCGAGACCCTCTGCGAGGCGGGCATCGCCGGCAACTGGGACGCGCTGCGGGATCTCTGGCGGCGCAACAGCTGACGGATCGGCGGCACGACGCCCGGCGGGACGCGCCGAGTGCGGGCGGCGGAGGGGCGACAGACGATGACGGCGCTGGACGACCCCCACCCCGTCGCGCCGCCGGCTGCCGGGGCGCCCCTGCTCGCCGGTCGCAGCGTCGCGCTGGTCCACGAGTGGTTCGGCGCGACCGGGGGCTCGGAGAACGTCTTCCTCGCCATCGCCGATCTCGTGCCGCACGCCCGCCGCATCGTGCTCTGGGCGGACCGGGACGTGGAGGTCGACCGGCTCGGTCTGCGCGAGACGTGGCTGGCGCGCACGCCGCTGCGCCGGAGCAAGGCCCTCGCCCTCCCGCTGATGCCCCTCGCCTGGCGCACGGTCGGCGACGACCGGTACGACGTCGTGATCTCCTCCAGCCACGCCTTCGCCCACACCGTCCGGCTCGGCTCGCCGGAGCGGACCCGGCACCTGAGCTACGTGCACGCGCCGGCCCGTTACGTCTGGAGCCCGGACTTCGACGGCCGTGGCTCCGGAGCGCTGCTGAGCGGGCCGCGACGGGCCCTGCAGGCGGTCGATGTCCGGCTCAGCCGACACGTGCACGCCTACGCGGCGAATTCCCGCGAGGTCCAGGCGAGGATCCGGCGGTTCTGGAAGCGCGACGCCGTCGTGATCCATCCGCCGGTCGACGTCGACTTCTTCGGCCGGGCCGACGTCTCGCGGGCGCCGCGGGACTACCTGCTCGGCGTGGGCCGCTGGATCCCGTACAAGAACTTCGACCTGATGATCGAGGTCGCCGCCGAGGCGGGGATGCCGCTGACCATCGCGGGATCCGGCCCGGAGGAGGACCGGCTGCGGCGGGCGGCCGCAGCGGTGCGAGTGCCCGTGACGTTCGAGGTCCGGCCGACCCGGGAGCGGTTGCGTGAGCTCTACGCGGGCGCCAGGGCGCTGTTGTTCCCGGCCCACGAGGACTTCGGCATCATCCCGGTGGAGGCCCAGGCCTGCGGCACGCCGGTGATCGGCCTGGACAGCGGCGGCCTGCTGGAGACCGTCGTCGACGGGGAGACCGGCTTCCTCGTCGGTTCGATGCGGCCGGCCGACCACGCCGCCGCCGTTCGCCGGCTTGGCCCGCTCTCCGAGACCCGCATCCGGGAGCACTCCACGACCTTCTCCCAGCAGCGGTTCGCCGCCCGGATGAGCGAGTGGATCGCGCATGAGTCCCGCTGATCCCGGCACCGTCGTCGACTGCAGCGGGGTCGGCCCCGGCGGCATCACCCGCGTACTCACCGAGGTCGTGCGGCACTGGCCGGCGGGGCACCGGCTCCGGCTGGTCGCCGTGCCCCCTTCCTGGCAGCCGCCGGCGACGACCCGCGCCGAGGTGCAGGTGATCAGCCGGCAGTCGCCCGACCGGGCGCGCGCCGTCGCGTCCGCCACCAGCACGCTGCGCCGGGTGACCGCCGCCGCCCGGGACGACGCGTCGTCGACCCGCGTCCTCTCGCTGAGCCCTTCGGTGGCGGTCGTCGGCAGCCAACTGCCGGTGACCACGATCGTGCACGACCTCGCGTTCAAGCTGTGGCCGCACGGCCTGCCGACCACCGTGCGACAGTACCGCCGGGTCAGCTACGGCGCGGCGATCAGCCGCTCGGGCCGGCTGCTCTGCGTCAGCGCGCGCACCCGCCACGACCTGCACGGGCTCTACGGCGTGCCGGAGCACCGCAGCGCCGTCTGGCAGCCGGGAAGCGATGTGGAGGTGGTCCCCGGGGAACTGCCCGAACGCCTGGCCGCCGTCGTCCGGGCCGGGCAGCCGTACCTGGCCGTCGCGGGGCACGCGGCGCACAAGGGGGTCGAACTCGCCGTCGAGGCGCTGCCAGACCTGCCGGGGTACGTGCTGGCCGTGCTGACCGGCGGGCAACGGGTCGAACGGTTCGAGGCGGCGGTGGCGGCCTCCCCGGCCGCCGACCGGGTACTGCTGCTCGACCGGCTCTCCGACGCCGGCTACGCCGCGACGATCGCCGGCGCGGCGGTGTTCCTGATGCCCAGCCACTTCGAGGGGTACGGTCTGCCGGCGGCCGAGGCGCTGCGGTTGGGCACCCCGACGGTGATCTCGCCCGACCCCGCCCTGCACGAGGCGACCGACGGGCGCGCCGTACGGATGACGACCTGGACGGCCGCCGCGGTGACCCGGGCGGTGACCGAGGCGTACGCGGCGCCCCGTCCGCCGGCCGGCCGGACCGGCCGGTCCTGGCGGGAGGCGACGGCCCACCTGGTCGCGCTGCTCGCCGCGGTCGACGACCTGCCAGGACCCGGGGTGGCCACCTCCTCCACGAGCTGGAGGGGCTGACCGTGCGCGTCGCCATGGTGCACTCCTCGTTCGCCGTCCGGGGCGGGGCCGAGCAGTACGTCCGGGATCTCTCCGCCGCGCTCGTCGGACGGGGCCACGAGGTACGGGTCTTCGCCCGCCCCTCGGCGCAGAGCGCGCCCGACGACGTGCCGGTCGGCACGCGGCTGGCGGCCCGGCTGACGGGACGCGACCCACGCGTGGGCAAGCTGCTCACCCACCTGGGCGACCTGGTCGACCCCACCGGCCTGGCCGTACGGACGTTGCGTGACTTCGCCCCCGACGTGGTGCACGTGCACAACTGGCAGGGCCTCGGGGTGCTCCCGGTGGCGCGGCTGGCGCGGCAGTGGCCGACCTGCCACACCGTCCACGACTACGCCATCTGCGACCCGAACAACTCCCTGGCGAACCAGGGCCGCTCCGGGCTGACGGACCGTCTGCTCCGGCTCCGCTCCGCCTGGCTGGTACGGCGGCTGCGGCGGGTGTCCCTGCTGTGGCCGGCCGCGCGTACGCGGGACATCGCGCGGCGTCATCTGCCGTCCGGGTCGCGGCTGGGTGGCCTCGTCGTGCCGCTCGCGGTGCCGCAGACGGGGGCGCCCGCCGACTGGCCGCCCGGCGACCCGCGGGTGTTCCTGTTCCTCGGCGCGCTCAGCGGCCACAAGGGGATCGACGTCCTGCTCGACGCGTGGCGCGAGGCCGCCGGCGAGCTGGACGCCACCCTGCTGGTCGGGGGTGACGGCGATCGCCGCGACGCCGTCGCGGCCGCGGCCCGTGAACTCCCCGGCGTCCATCATCTCGGCTTCCTCGACGCCGGGGGCAAGGAGGCCACGATGCGGCGCGCCGGCTGGCTCGTCTTCCCCAGCCAGTGGGCGGAGAACTTCCCCATCTCCTGCGTGGAGGCGCTGCGCGCCGGGCGGCCGATCGTGGCCAGCGCCGTCGCGCGGCCGCCGATGGCCGCCGACTCGTCGCTCCTGGTCTTCGACTCCCCGACAGGGCTGGCCGACCTCCTCCGCCTCGCCGCCACGATGTCCGCCGACCGCTACGCCACGATGGCGGCCTCGGCCGCGGCCGACGGTCGGCAGCTCAACTGGGACCGGCACGTCGACGCGGTGCTCGACGCCTATGCCGCGCTCGGCGTCGCCCGGGACCATCCGCCGCCAGCGGTAGCCCGGCGATGACCTCCCGCACCGACGGCCGGCGCGAGCCCATCCGGTGGCGGACGGTCAAGCTCCTGGTCGCCGTTGCGGTCGCGGTCCCGGTCGCCGCGGTGGCCTGCCTGCTCGCGGGGCTCTCCCCACTGCTACCCGTGTTGCTCGCCGCGTTCGGCCTCCTGGCCGTCTGCCGGGTGCCCGGGCTGGCGTACGTGTTCGTCGTGCTCAACGCCCCGCTGGGGCTTCGGTTCGTCGGCGTGGAGGGGCTGGTCGGGGACGCGTTCGGGGGCCGCGACTACGCCCTGGGGCTCTCCGCCGTCGCCGTGGTCTGCTCGCTCACCCTGCTGACCGTGCTGCGCGGCGGGTGGCGGCGCGCCCAGGTCGTCACCGCCGTGCTGACGCTGCTCGTCCTGCTCGTGTGGAGCCTGATCGGGATCGCCCACCACGGTCCGGCCCAGACGCTGGTCGGCCTGCGGCTGACCGTACTGCCGCTGCTGCTCCTGCTGGTGGTGGCGGCGTCGCCGAGGGGGCGCGTCACCGCCCTGATCACCGTCGCGGCCTGGCTGATGGTGGCGAACGCGCTGGCGACCGTCGCCGAGCTGGCGGTCGGCCCGGCCCGGCTGGTGCGGTGGGGTTTCGAGGAGGGCCGGGCGGTCCGCTACATCGGCGACACCTTCCGGGCCCCCGGGCTGACCGAGTTCAACGCGGAACTGGGCATCCTCGCGGGCGCCTACCTGCTCGGGTACGTGGCGTTGTGGTTGACCCCCGCCGCCCGGCCGACCCGGTGGGCCTGGCACGTCGGAGCGCTCTCCGCGGTCGTCTGCCTCGCCCTGAGCACCAGCCGCTCGGGGGCGCTGTTGGTGGTCGGTGGGGTGGTGGCCGCGGCCGTGGCGAACCGCTCCGGCAGCGCGGGCGCCCGGCGTCGGGCCCGGCTGGTCGGGCTCGGTGTGGTGGCCGCGGTGGCGGTGGGATTCGTGGCGGTGGGCGCCACCGGAGCCCGGAGCCTCTTCCAGCGCTTCGACGTGTGGTCGGGACTGCTCAGCGAGGACCTGCCCCTCTGGGGCCGGGGCATCGGCGCCGTGGGCGCGGCCACGGTGTCCCGGGTGGCCTCCGGTCAGCAGGTCTTCGTCGACAACTACTTCGTCAGCGTGGCCCTCCAGTACGGGCTGCCGATGATGGTGGCGCTGCTCGGCGGGACCGGCTTCCTGCTGGCGCGGCTCTGGCGACGCTCGGCGGAACACCCGTCGGCCGTGCCGCTCATCGCCGTGCTGGTCGGCCTCTGCGGCGCGTCCCTCGTGGTGGAGGCCTGGGAGTACCCGGGCGCCATGATGTGCCTGGCGATCTTCGCCGGCTACGGGCTGCGCCTCGACGCGGGCGTCGCGGCGGCCGGCGCCGGCCACTCTGCGCCCCGGCCACGGGCGGCCGGCGCGCACGGTCCGGCGCCCCGGCCGGCCGTGGACGCGGACACCGTCGTGCTGCCCCCCGTCGGCAATGCCCCGCGGCGATCCGCGCAGGCCCCACCCGAACGGCGGCGGCCAACCGGCCCCGGTCCGGCGCGACCCCCGTCGGCCGACGCCGACACGGTCGTGCTGCGGCCCGTCGACGCGGACACCGTCGTCCTGCGGCCCGTCGACGCCGACACGGTCGTGCTGCCGCCGGTCGGCACCGGGCGGCATCGGTCGACGGAGTCCGCGCCCGGGCGGCGGGCCCCCGACGGCGGCGCACCGACGCGGCGATCCCCGACCGACGGCGCACCGGCGCCGCGGCCGCCAGCGGACGCCGACACGGTCGTCATGCCTGCGGTCGAGCCCACCGAGCGGCCCGTCGACGACCCCTGGCGGCGGTGACCCGTGAAACTCCTCGTCGACGGTGTGGCCCGGGTGCAGCGGTCCCAGGTGTCGGTGCAGGCGCTCAGCCGCCTGTGCAGCGTCTTCGTCTTCCTGCTCGCCTCCTGGGGGGACACCGACCGGCTGGCGCTGGTCGCCCTCCAGGGGGCGCTCCTGGCCATCCCCTACACGTTGATAGAGGCCCTCGTCGGCCGCCCGCTCTCCGCCGGGGCCGTCCCGGAGCACTGGAACGTCGAATGCTGGGCCAAGCGGGTCGCGGCGGCCACGCTGCTGCCGGTCGGGTTGGTCGCGTTCCTCTCCGCCTCCGTCGCCCTGCCACAGACCAGCGTCGCGGACCGACTCGTCATGATCGCGCCCGTGCTGCTGCAACTGCCGGTCGAGGCGATGTTCTGGAGCTGCGCCCGGACGCGCTCGCCGGCGCGGGCCAACCTGATCCCGCAACTCACCGCCCTCGGTACGCTGCTCGGCGCGACGCTCCTCGTCGCGGCGGACCTGCGCGTCGACGTCGCCGCCGTGCCGGCGCAGGTCGCGGTCCTGGCGTGGGTGCTGCTACGTCGGCCGTCGGCGGGACATGGGCAGACGCGGCCCGGCCTGCGGGCGAGCATGTCGGCGGGCTCGGTCTACTGCCTGGCGGCGGTCGTCGACCTCTCGTACACCATCGCACTGCCGTCGGTGGCCGGGGCCGCCGCCGGGCAGAGCGCGGTCGTGGTGCTGCGGGCGCTGGATCTCGCCTTCGGCCCGTTCCACGTGGTGCTCTCGGCGAGCACGCGCGAGGACATCGTCGCCGGCCGGCGGGTCCGCTGGTTCACCGCCACCCGGGCGCTCACGGTCGCGACGTGGCTCGGGGTCTCGGCGGTGGTGCTCGCCAGCGAGCGGGTCAGGGGCATCCTCGCCACCGAGTTGACCACCCTGGGCGTCCTGGCGCTCTGCGGCTACTGCGCCTACAAGCTGCTGCTGATGCTCTCCACCTGGGCCTCGACCCGGCACATGATCCATGCCCGGCCGCGACGCTACCTCGCCTCCGCGATCGGCTCCCGGGTCATCGCCTTCGGCGGGGTGGCCGTCGCGCTCGTCTGGGCCGAGCGGGTCGCGGACCTGATGCTTCAACTGCTGGTCTGCGAGGCGCTGGTCGCGGCGTGGTTCGCGGCACGGATGCGGCTGGGGCGGCGGGAGACGCCCCCCGGCCCGGCCCCGGAGGGGCGCGCGGCCTCCATACCCGCCGGCCCGCCGCCCGCCGCCGACAGCCGCGTCTAGGGCCGGTCCTGTCGATCTTGGAAGTCGGACGACGACCGGCACCGGCTCCGCCCGGAGTCCTCCAGCCGTTCACCCGCCGCGAAGGTGGTCGGGCGGACTTCGCACTTCGGCCGACCGGCGCGATCACGTCGACCACCATCGCCTCGTGCGGCCTCCTCGCCGACGCGGCGCCGCTCTGCCGCTGACCGGTCAGCCCGGACCGTCAGGAACCGGGCCGTCGGCCGGGCGCCCGGCTCAGGGCTCGGTGGCCATCACCTGCACCGCGCCACTGGGAAAGAGCGCGCACAGTTGGGTCCTGCCGCCCACGTCCCGCGCGAATATGCGGACGCCGCCGTCCGTCGGGCGCCCCGGGGTCGGCTGCGCACGCAGGTCGAAGGCCGGGCGGACGACCAGGTTCCGGCTCGGGTCACCGAGACCCTGGGTGATCTCGACCTGGGTGGTCGGGGCGGGTCGGCCGATCCAGCCCAGCCCGGTCTTCGGGATGCGCTGCCCGTCCTCGCCGAGCGCACCCGGCTGGGAGAGGCTGACCCGGACCGTGGAGAGCCCTCGGTCGGCGCCGAAGTCGACGGCGGCCGTGCCACAGTTGACGACCTTGCTGTCGACGAGGCAGCCGGAGGGCTCGTCCGGCTGGCGGCCGGGCACGAACTGCACGCCGATCTCCTGGTGCGGGTGCGACTGGTTGTAGCCGAGGATGAACCCGCCGATCCACCGGCAGTCGTTCCTGGAGATCCGCACGCCCACGCCCCCGTTCAGATCGGCGTAGCAGTTCACGCACCCGACGCTGGTCGCCCCCAGGTCGAAGGAGACGTTCTGTTTGATGCCCCAGGCGTGGCAGTTGACCATCTGGGTGCCCGTCGAGTCCCCGGCCAGCCGGAAGCCGGCACCGGCGTTCTCGAAGGTCACGCAGTTGAGGAACATCGAGTCGTGCGGGCCCTGGAAGTTGACGCCGTGGCCGTCGTTGCCGTGCGTACGCACAGCCGTCAGGCGCGCCTCCATCTGGTGCGAGGGGGCGGGCAGGGCCGCGGCCGGGCCCCACTCGCTGAGGATGCCGTCCCCTCGACAGTTGAAGACGATCACCTCGGTGATCTCGTAGCCGTACCCGTAGACACGCAACCCGTGGCCGCCCTCGGGGTTCTGCTCCTTGTTCCCGTCGAGCGTGAGGTCACGCAGGCTGAACAGGGTGATGCCGTCGTCGGACCGGGTGCCGCTGAGTCGGGCGAAACCCTCCGACTCCAGGATCGCCGAGTTCGCGCCGGCCTTGAGTCTGAGCGTGGTCGCGTCGCCGCCGGAGCCACGCAGGTGCACCCGGGAGTGGAGGGTCAACCGGCGCGTGAGGTATGTGCCGGGCGGCAGGAAGACGATGCCGCCGGTCGACCGCACCCGGTCGATCGCCGCCTGGAGCGCGGCGGTGTCGTCCGCCGTGCCGTCCCCCTTGGCCCCGTGCTCACGGACGTTCACCACGGTTGCGTCGCCGGCGGAGGAGAGGCCGTTCGCGACGGCCGTGCCGCCGATGCCCACAGTGCCCACCCCTGCGGCGATCGCTCCGCCGCGGAGCAGCGCCGAGCGCCGGGTGACAGCCCTGGACTCGGATCGTCCGCTGGTGCCGTCGTGGGTCATGGTCCGCCTCCCTGACACGGTGGACGGCTGATGGTCCCACGACGTGCGGCGGGGGCGACAGGCAGTCTCCCCTGGTCCCGGGTCGCGGAGGGTCAGCGGCCGCCGCCCCGGAAGACCTCTGCGACCGTCCGTAGCATCACCTTGACGTCCAGCCACGGCGACCAGTTCTCGATGTAGTAGTTGTCGAACCGGGCCCGGTCGGAGATGGGCGTGTCGCCGCGTAGCCCGCTGACCTGCGCGAGCCCGGTGAGCCCCACCGGCACCCGGTGCCGCATGGCGTAGTTCGGGTACTCCGCGGAGAACTTCTCGACGAAGTACGGTCGTTCGGGCCGGGGCCCGACCACGCTCATGTCACCGCACAGGATGTTCCACAGTTGGGGGAGCTCGTCCAGCGACGTGCGGCGCAGCAGGCGGCCGACGGGGCCCACCCGCCGGTCGTGCGCGATGGACCAGTTGGTCTGCGACTCGTGCTCGTTGACCGGCCGCATCGACCGGAACTTGATGACGTCGAAGGGTCGCCCGTGCCGGCCGATCCGCTCCTGCCGGAAGAAGATGCCGGTGCCCCCCTCCAGGAACACCGCGATCGCGCAGAGCAGCAGGACCGGGCTGAGCACCACCAGCGCCACGGATGCGAAGAGCACGTCGATGAGGCGCTTCACCGCCCAGCGCGGGCCGGAGAGTGTGGTGTCTCCGATCTTGACGATCGGGATCGCCCCGATGTGATCCGGATTGCCGGCCTGGGCGCGGGATCCCCAGAGCCGGGGTGCCGCCCACAGGTCGCACGACGCGCTCAACGGCCGCCGGAGAAGCTCCATCAGGGTGGACTCCGGACAGGTCGGGTCGGCGATGATCAGTACCTCGCACTCGAGGAGGCGGACCAGGTGCTCCAGCTCCTCGACCGTGCCGATCAGCGGTTGCCCGGAACCGGCCGGCCGCGATCCGCTGTCAACGCAGCCGACGAAGCGCAGGCCGTACTGCGGGTAGCGGCGCAACAGGCGGCCCAGTTCGACCCCGATCGGCCCGCCGCCGATCACGATCGCGTTGTGCTCCACCCACCGCCGTCGCCGGGCCGTGACGATGGCGGCGCGGGTGATCCCCCGGCCGACGATCACCAGGGCCGCCGACAGCAGCACACCGCGCATGAAGCCGCTGACGTACGCGGCCGACTCGTGCCGCATCGCGGCGATGATGGCGACGATCGCCGCGGTGGCCAGCAGCCGCCCGCTCAGGGCGGGAAGCTCGTCGAGGATGCTCACGTGCCGCCGGGCGCGGTAGAGGCCGCCGGCGGTGAAGACGGCCACCGTCAGGCCGGCCATGGCCAGGGTGCCCCGCCAGTAGTGCTCGCTGAGCAGCAGCGGCGTCAGCAACGCGGCCAGATCGACCGGGGCCGTGAGCATCCAGGCCCGGAGCAGGCGGGTGCGGCCCGAGGTCCGCGAACTGGCGTAGGGCAGGACGGTGGTGGTGTCCAGGCCGGGACGGGTCACGCCGGCCGCGTCGGACTTCGCGCCGCGCTGGCGCTGCGTCGGAACGTCCGCGTCTTCCTCGTCGGATTCCTCCGATTCCGTCGGAGCGGAGTGGGATGGCCCCGGAACGTCACCGCGTGTGCTCGCGGCGAGCCCGGTCGTCGATTGGCTCGACATGTTGGTGTCCTTCCCCCGCGGAGGCCGCGGCGGCGCGAGGAGCCACCGGGCGAAGGGATGATACGACCGCCGTCGGCCCCGTCGCCATGCCCCGTAGGGGCAGAAGCCGCCCGGGCCAGCGGTCAGGAGGCCGCCCCGGACTTGACGATCTCCGCGACGGAGTCCCGCCGCACGGCGTCGAAGAAGGCGCGCGCCTTCGCGGTGTCCGCGAGCACCACGCTCTCGCTGCCGATCCGGCCGGTCCCCCTGGTCGGGCTCGTGTAGAAGCCGAGGTTCCCGCTGCGCAGGTGGCGCAGCTCCATCCCGAGGTCCACGATGGAGAGGGACTTGTCCACCGAGACCGAGTCGGCGGTGGCCTTGATGAAGGCGTTCAGCTTGCCGGGGTTGGCCAACACCCCGCCCGAGGACGCCTTGTCCAGGATCGCCTTGATGACCTGTTGCTGGTGCCGGATGCGACTGAAGTCCCCGTCGGCGAAGGCGAACCGCTCCCGCGCGTAGTCCAGGGCGGCGGCCCCGTCGATGGTCTGCCGGCCGGCCCGGAAGGTCCTGCGACCGTCGGGGTTCAGCGAGTGGGTCGAGGTGAAGCCCTTCTCGATGGTGATGTCGATCCCGCCGAGGGCGTCGACGATCTCCTTGAACCCGGCGAAGTCCACCATCGCCACGTGGTCGACCCGGACCCCGGTGAACTTCTCCACGGTCTGCACCATCAGCGGGACGCCGCCCCAGGCGTACGCCGCGTTGATCTTTGCGTCCCGGCCGCCCTGCCTGCCGTCCTTCGACCGGGGCACCGGCACCCAGGTGTCGCGGGGGATCGAGATGAGCTGTGCGCTGGACCGGTCCTTGGGCAGGTGGGCCAGGATGATGGTGTCCGTGCGCGAGCCGGAGTCGCTCTCCGGGTTCCGGGTGTCACTGCCGAGGACCAGGATGTTCATCGCGCCCTTGGCCGCCGCGGGCGGCCGGGCCTCCGCCGGCACGTCGGTGAACGCGTCCACCCGCTCGATGTCCGACTCCACCGACCGCAGGTAGAGCCCGCCGGCGATCGCGGCGCCCCCGCCGAGCAGTGCGATCACGAGCAGGCCGCCCAGGACCGCCCGCCGCCATCGTCGGGGCCGCCGGTGCTGGGGCCGCCCGGCGCGCTCCCGCTCGTCGGGCGCGTCGCTGACGGCCGCCGGCGCTGGTTCGACGGGCTGCTGGGGCGAGGGCATGCGGCGATGCTACTAACCCGGGGCGCTGGTCCTGAACCGTCGTGCCGGCATCCTGACCGACCGGTGGCGTCGCGGCGACGGACGGTCGCTCGCGCCACGGATCAATGGACGGCTTCCACTACACCCGTTCGCCCGCGCCTGGTAGAACCCTTGCGTGGACGCCACGAAGCTTCGACGGGCCATCGCCCGCACCCCCCTCGCCCCCGTCGCGGCCTTCCCCAAGCGACTGGCCCGGGTGGCCCGCCACGACGCCAAGGTGCTGCGCACCTCGGTGCGTTGGCTGGTCACCTCCCGCGAGCACCACAACTACACGTACGAGCTGACGAAGCTCAGCCGGCACCACCTCGCCTGGTTCGTCAGCGTGGTCTGCGACGTGCCCGTCAAGCAGGTCCGCGGGTACTTCGCCGAGATCGAGTCGGACGACGCGCTGCGCCGGCACATCGAGTCCGCCACCGCAGGCGCCGCCCGACGGGGCCTCGCCGACCGGCAGGTCCGCTACGCCCGCCGGATCGGCTGGTACGCCATCGTCCGTGCCCGGAAACCGGCGCACGTGGTGGAGACCGGCGTCGACAAGGGACTCGGCAGCTGCGTACTCGCCGCCGCGCTGCTGCGCAACGCCGCCGAGGGGCGGCCCGGCCGGGTCACCTCGCTGGACATCAACCCGGAGGCGGGCTACCTCGCCCGGGAGGCGCCCTGGTCGGAGGTGGTCGACCTGGTGATCGGCGACTCGATCGCCTCCATCGCCGCCCTGGACCGTCCGGTCGACCTCTTCCTGCACGACAGCGACCACAGCCGGGCCCACGAGAAGCGCGAGTTCGAGGCCGTCGAGGCCAAGCTCGCGCCGGGCGCGATGCTGCTCACCGACAACGTCACCGCCACCAACGTCCTCGGTGAGCACGCGGAACGCACGGGACGGCGGTTCCTCGCCTACCGGGAGACCCCGGCACAGCACTGGTACCCCGGGGACGGCATCGGCGTGGCCTGGTGAGGGCGGCGGGCCGCCGCCGCCCGTCGGGGAGGGGACACCGGCCCGCGCCGTGCCATGGCAGGGTGAACGCATGCGGTTGAGCGGGATCCACACGTACCCCGTCAAGGGCTGTCACCGGCTGGACCACGACGGGGCCCGGGTGGAGCCGTGGGGCCTCGCGGGCGACCGGCGCTGGATGGTCGTCGACGCCGACGGCGTCGGCGTGACCCAGCGGGAGAGCACGCGCCTGGTGGCCCTGCACGCCGTGACCCGCGACGGTGGGCTGCTGCTGCGCGCCGAGGGCCACGACGACCTGGACGTGCCCGAGCCGGGCGGCGGCGAGCCGGTCGCGGTGCGGACCTTCCGCAACCGGAAGCTGGCGGTGCCCGCGCTCCCCGCCGGAGCGGCCGCCGACGCCTGGATCAGCGCGTTGCTGGGCCGCGCCGCCCGGCTGGTCTGGCTCGCGCGACCGGCCCGGCACATTCCGCGGAGCGACCGGGAGCACGACACCGGCGAACAGGTCAGCTTCGCCGACGCCTATCCGCTGCTGCTGGCCAACACCGCCTCGCTCGACGCGCTCAACGGGTGGCTCGCGGAGGCCGGTGAGGAGGCCGTGCCGATGGCCCGGTTCCGCCCCAACCTGGTGGTGCGGGGCGCGCCGGCCTGGGCCGAGGACGACTGGGTCGGCCGCCCGCTGCGCATCGGCGGGGTCCGCTTCCGCGCCGCCGGGCCGTGCGACCGCTGCGTGGTCACCACCACGGACCAGGAGACGGGGGTACGCGGCAAGGAACCGCTGCGCACCCTGGGCCGACACCGCAACGTCCGGCAGAAGCTCCTCTTCGGGCTGAACCTGGTTCCGACGGCCACGGGCGGCGTCGCGCTCGGCGACGAACTGGTGCTGGAGGACTGACCGGCGGGGCCACGATACACCGGCGACCGGCGACCGGCGACCGGCGACCGGCGACCGGCGACCGGCGACCGGCGACCGGCGACCGGCCGGACCGTGGCCGGGTCCGCTTCGCGCGCTGGCGGCGCCGCGCGTGGCAGACCTCGGCGTAGCGCCCACCCGGCCGACTTGTCCTCGGCGGCACCGGTACGGCAGCATCGACCGGCGTGATCGACGGCACCGCTCCCACGGCCGGCGTGCGCGCCCCCGGGCGCCGCCGCGCGCCGCGTTCCCCGGCCCGCCGCTGGCTGGCCGCCGGCGGTGTCACGGCGATCGCCGCTGTGCTCGGCCTCAGCCTGACCCTGCGCTCCGGACCCACTCCCGCCTGCGCCGCGCCGCCCGCCCTCGCCGCGCCGCCCGCCGCTGGTGTCCTCCACGAGGGAGAGGCGACCTTCTACGACTCGAAGGGCGCCGGCGGGAACTGCTCCTATCCGGCCGCGCCCTTGAACCGGCTCTACGTCGCGCTGGGCCCCGACGAGTACGCGGCCGGCGCGGCCTGCGGCGGGTACCTCGACGTCACCGGCCCGCAGGGCACCGTGCGCGTACTTGTCATGGACCAGTGCCCGGAGTGCGCGCGCGGCCACCTCGACCTCTCCCCGGAGGCGTTCGCCCGGATCGCCGACCCCGTGGAGGGCGTCGTGCGGGTCCGCTACCGCGCGGTGGTCGACCCGCCGCTGCCCGGCCCGCTCACCTTCCGGATGAAGGAGGGCTCGTCGCAGTGGTGGTTCGCCGTCCAGGTCGCCGGCCACGGCAACCCGCTGCGCGCCGTCGAGGTCCGGCAGGCCGGCGCCGGCGGTTGGCGCTCGGCGGCGCGGGAGGACTACAACTACTGGCTCGTCCCGTCGGGCGCCGGGCCCGGCCCGTACGAGATCCGGGTCACCGACAGCCGGGGACACCGGGTCACCGCCACCGGCGTCCGGCTGGCGCCGGGGCAGGTCCAACGCGGCGCGGTCCGGATGTACGGCCGCGGCGCGGCCGCTGCGAACCGCCCGCCGTCGGCCACGCGGTCGCCCTCGGCCCGACCCGGCCGGCCCGGCACCGCCCCGGCCACCCCACCGGCGGTACCGGCCTCCGGCGGGCCGTTGACGGCCGCGGCGGCCCCGCCCGGCGCCTCCGGCCCCGCGTCGCCGCGCGGCTGCGGAGCCTGAGGCGGGGTTCGGCTCAGCCCGCGGGGGTCGCCGGGGCGGTCAGGTCCAGCCACATGAGGACCTCGTCGCGGTCGTCGCCGGGGGCGACCCGCAGCGCGCCGGGCAGCCGGCCGATCTCCCGGTAGCCGAGCCGGCGGTAGAAGCGGTCCAGCCCCAGCCCGTCCCGGACGGTCAGGTGCAGCGCCTCCCAGCCCAGCTTCCGGCCGATCCGCTCCGCCTCGCGCATCAGCGCCAGGCCGTACCCGTGACCCTGGGTGTCCGGGTGGACCATCACCCGTTGCAGCACACACCAGTGCGCCTTCAGGTCGAACCGGTTGTCGCAGAAGACCAGCGCGGCGACCAGCCGCTCGCCCGCGTAACCGACCAGGAGCCGGTCGCGGCCCTCGACGATGCCGGCGAAGGTCGGGTCCGCCAGGTGCCGGACGTCGGCGGCGGTGACCGGGGGCACGAAGCCGACCGCACCGCCGGCGTTGGTGACGTCGACCCAGAGGGCGACGATCCGGTCGCGCAACTCGGGGCTCGTATCGGGGTCTAGGACGAAGCGCAGGCTCACCCGATCATCCTGACCGCGCCGGCCCCTCGCCGACCCGGGATCGTGACGCGCCCGACAGGGTGCTCGGTGCGGGAGGGGGGATTCGAACCCCCACGTCCTTTCGGACAATAGGACCTAAACCTACCGCGGCTGCCATTACGCCACTCCCGCCGACCCGCTGAGTCTAGAGTGTCGGACCGCGGCGGTGGTGGGCCCGCCCGCACCGGCCTCCCGTCCGACCCCGGCGGCGGCGCCCGCCGGCCGCGAGCGCGGCTCAGTCCAGGCCGAGGTCCCGGTGCAGCTTGGCGACGTGGCCCGTGGCCTTGACGTTGTAGAGCGCGCGCTCGATCTTCCCGTCCGGGTCGATCACGAAGGTCGAGCGGATCACGCCGGTCACCGTCCTGCCGTACGACTGCTTCTCGCCGTACGCGCCGTACGCGGTCAGCACGGACCTGTCGGTGTCGGCGACCAGCGGGAAGGTGAGGGCGTCGCGCTCGCGGAACTTCGCCAGTTTCTCCGGCTTGTCCGGGGAGATGCCGACGACCTCGTAGCCGGCCGCCTGGAGCGAGGCCAGCGAGTCGCGGAAGTCGCAGGCCTGCTTCGTGCAGCCGGGCGTCATGGCCGCCGGGTAGGCGTACAGCACGACCCTGCGGCCGCGCAGGTCGGTCAGCGAGAGCGTCTCGCCGGTGTCGGTGGGGAGGCTGAACTCCGGCGCGGGGTCACCGGGGGAGAGGCGGTCGGGCGCGGTCATGGCACGACCCTACCGCCGGCTCCGGGGACCCGGCGGCACGCCGCCGGTCCGCCGGTCGGGCTGTTGCCAGGCATTGGCAACAACGGGTACGAGAAATGGCGACGCCCGACATCCTCGCCGACACCGACCTCCTCTCCCGCCACCGCCTGGAACTCCCCCGCGGCTTCACCCCCACCCCCTGACCCCCCGCCCCGCCCCGTCGCCCGCTCCCGCCCCCGTCGCCCCGGCGATCTTGCACTTTCCGTCCCGGCAAAAGGCGCACGTCGCCCACGGCGAGGGCCGAAACCGCAAGATCGCCGCCGTGGGGGAGGGGGAGGGGAGGGGGAGGGGAGGGAGCGCGGGTCAGGGGTGGGGGTAGGCGGGGGCGGGGAGCGGGGGGTGGGTGGGGCGGGAGGTGGCGTGCAGGCGCAGGGCGCCGGCAGCGGTAACACCCGCGCCCGCGATTAGGACGACGGCGATCATGGTCCGGGCCGTGGTCGCCGGCCACGGCACGGGCGCGACGGCGCGGGCGAAGACGGCGGCGTTCGCCACCCCGGCGAAGAGCGCCAGGCAGGCCCCGGCCAGCGCCAGCGCGAAGTCGGCGGCCGGCCGCCGGGCCAGCGCGAAGAGCCCGGCGGCGATCGCGCCGAGCCCGGTCAGCAGCGCCCAGACCTGCCCGCCCAGCAGGCCGGTCAGCACCCCGCCCACTCCCCGCGCGCCGGCGTCCAGCTCCCGACCCACGGTGAACACCACCGCGGCCACCCCGCCGACGACGAGCAGCCCGCCGAGCCCGGCCAGCGCCCGCGCGCCCGGCCCGGACCCGGCCGGCAGCAGCCCGAGCGCCCCCACGGCGAGCAGGCCGACCGTGGCCGCCACCCACCAGACGTACGCGTCCGGCGGCGGCACCCAGTCGAGGGTGCCGCGGATCTCCCCGGTGTCGGTGCCGACGCGCAGCGGCACCGCCCAGTCCCGCACCCGGTGCTCCCGATCCGGGGCGGCCCGGACCTGCGGCGGCGGCGCCGCCTCCCGCCAGAGTGCCCGCTGGTCGTGCCAGCGCACCGTGGTGGAGCCGTCGACCCGCCGCCACTCGGGGGCGGCCGCCGGGTCGGCCTCGGCCGGCAGCCTGGTGTCCCCGGCGATGGTCCGGTTCAGGTACGTCGCGGGCGAGCGGACGTTCTCGTACACGCCGTCCGGGGCGACGCGCAGGTAGGGCTCGCCCGAGTAGCCGATCACCTCGACGGGTCGCTCGCCGGCGTTGGTCAGCTCCAGTCGCGCGCCCGCCTCCACCACCCGTACGGTCACGCCGGGCAGGGTCGGGCCGACGGCGCTCACCCGGGTGCGGTAGTCGGTGCCGTCGGGGGCGTCCGCGCCGTGCGCGAGCGCCGGCGCGGCGAGCGCGAGCACGCCGGCAAGCGCGCCGGCGAGCACCAGACCGGCGCGGGTCATCAGGTCGCGGATCACCTGCCGGCCGCCTCCACCGCCGCCCTGATCCCCTCCGGGCTGCGGTCGGCGACGGGCCGGCCGTCGACCAGGATGGTCGGCGTGCCGGTGATGCCGGCCTTGCTGGCCTCCTCGGTCACGTGCTCGGTCCACGGCTTGAAGGTGCCCTCGCGCAGGCAGGAGGCGAACCCGTCCCGGTCGATGCCGGTGGCCGCCGCGATGTCGACCAGCTCGTCGTCGCTGAGCCCGGCGCCGCCCTCGGGCGGCTGCCGCTCGAAGAGCGCCTTGGCGTACGGCCGGTACCGGCCGCCCTCCGCCGCGCAGCCGGACGCCGCCGAGGAACGGGTCGAGTATCCGGTGGTGGAGAAGCGGTCCAGGTACGCCACCGGGTGGTAGACGACCCGGACCCCGCCATCGCTGATGAGCTGGTCGAGTGTCGGGCCGGCGGCCTGCTCGAACTGCTTGCAGGCGGGGCAGAGGAAGTCCGCGTAGACGTCCACGGTGACCGGGCCCGATCCGGCGACGACGCCCGTGCCGGCCTCGTTCGAGCCGGTCGGCGGGGTGAAGTCGTCGGAGCGCTGGCTGGTGTAGACGCTCCAGCCGACGAGCCCGGCGATCACCAGGACCGCCACGGCGGCCACGGAGACCCAGATCGTCCGCCTGCGCCGCTGTTCCCGGGCCAGCTGCTCGCGGACCACCCGGGCGGCGCCCTTCTGCCCCTTGCGACTACTCATCGTCGTCCTCCACGGGTGCGTCCCCCGTCAGCCAGCCGTCCACCGAGACGGGGGTGCGGGGCCAGATCAACAGGAACCCGGCCAGCGCCAGGAAGCCCAGGTCGCGGAGGATCTCCGGGAGGTAGCTCGGGGCCTGCCCCTCGGGGAGCTGCCCGCCGCTGCCGAAGCAGCCGCAGTCGATGGCGAGCCCCCGGCTCCAGGCGGAGACGATGCCCACGACGAAGACCACCAGCAGCGCCGCGGAAACCCCCGCCGTCAGCCGGGTGGCCAGCCCCAGGAGCAGCAGCAGACCCAGCGCCAGCTCGACGAAGGGCAGCGCCGCGCCGATGACCATGGCGAGGTCGTACGGCATGACCTGGTACGCGTTGACGGCGCGGCCGGAGGCGGCCAGGTCACCGACCTTGCTGCCGCCGGCGAAGAGCCACACGGCGGCCAGGCCCAGCCGTACGGCGACGCCGAGCCAGGGGCGGACGGCGGGCCAGCGGGCGGCCCGGGCGGGCGGTGCGGTCACGATCATTGGTCGTCCCCTCCCCGGCGGAAGTTCCCGGTCATCCGGCGCGGGCGTCGCCGACCGCCTCGACGAGGTCGTTGCGGGCCCGGGCCACCCGGGAGCGGATGGTGCCCACCGGCACCCCCTCCACGGCGGCGGCCTCGGCGTACGACAGGCCGAGCAGCTGGGTGAGCACGAACGCGGAGCGGCGTTCGGCGGGGAGCCGGCGGATCAGGTCGGCGGCGCCGAGCTGGCCGGCCGGGTCCGGATACGCCCGGTCGTGCCAGGCGTCGGCGGCGAGCCGCTCGCCGAGCCGGCGCCGACGCACGACGGTCCGTAGGTGGTCGGCGCACGCCCGGCGGGCGATGCCGAGCAGCCAGGTGCGCGCGGTGGAGCGCCCCTCGAACGCCGGCAGCGCCCGGAACGCCCGCAGATAGGTCTCCTGGGTCAGGTCGTCGGCGCTGTCCGGATCGACCAGCGCGGCGGTGAAGCGCCACACCTCGGCCTGGGTGAGCCGGACGAAGGCGGCCTGGGCGACGGGGTCGCCGTCGCGGGCCGTCAACGCCCACTCGGTCGCGGAATCCCGCGCGGCGTCGCCCGCGTCACCGGTCGGACGGGCGGCGGGGGTCTCGCGCGGAGCGGGGATCACGACAGTCCAGGTTACGCGGCGCGCGGGAGCCGGGCGGGGCCCTTCGGCCCTTCCATGGCCTGCGCCACGCCGGGAACTATTCCGGCCGAGCGGCCGACTACCCCCTCATGACATGCGACGACGTACGCGCGGCGCTGTCTGCGCGGCTGGACGGCGAGGACGCGTGGGCGGCGTCGGCCGTGTTGGACGCGCACGTGGAGAGCTGCCCCACCTGCCGCGCCTGGCTGGCCCGGGCAGAGCAGGTGACCCGACTGGTCCGGGTGCAGGCGGTGGCGGTGCCCGACCTGACCGCGTCGGTGCTGGCGGCGGTGGCCGCCGACTCGCTGGCGCCCGGGCGCGTGCGTACCGCGACCCGGGCGGCCCGCTGCCAGGTGTTGCGGGTGGCGGTCGCGGCGGCCGCGGTCGCCCAGCTGACGATCGCCCTGCCGGTGCTGCTCGCCGGGCTCGGCGTGACCCTCGACCCGCACACCAGCCGCGAGATGGCCTCCTTCGACGTGGCGTTGGCCGTCGGCTTCGCGCTGGCCGCCTGGCGGCCCGAGCGGGCCCGGGCGTTCGTGCCGGTGGCCCTGGTGCTGGCGGTCTGCCTGGCCGGCACCAGCGCGGTGGACATCGCCAACTCGACCACCGCCCTGGTGCACGAGGTCGGCCACCTGGCCGCGGTGGCGCAGGCGGGTCTGCTCTGGGCGCTGGGGCGGGTCAGCGACGACCCGCACCGCGAGGCCCCGATCACGCTGCTGGCCCGCCATGGTTGACGTCGCGTCGGCCACCCGGGCCCGACGCGGCCCGGCCGCGACGGCGCGACCTGGGCGGGCTCCGGCGGGGCTCGGCACGGCCGGACTCGCGCCGGGCGGTTCGCGTCCGGAAGCATTGCCGGCATGAGTGTCGCCAACCGCCGCCGGATCGCCCGGCTGATCGCCACCGCCGGCCTGCTGGTCACCGTCGTCGCCCTGCTGATCGCTCCCGCCGGCCCCGCCAGCGCCCACGCCGTGATGGTGAGCAGCAGCCCCGCCTCCTCCACGGTGGTGCCGAACGGGCCGTCCGAGGTCGTGCTGACCTTCAGCGAGTCCGTGCGCAAGGTGCCGGGCAAGATCCGGGTGATCGCGCCGGACGGCTCCCGCGCGGACCGGGGCGAGCCCACCTTCGAGGGCAGCGTGGTCAGCATCCCCGTCGATCCGGCCGGTGCCCGCGGCACCTACCTGGTCAGTTACCGGGTGATCTCCGCCGACAGCCACCCGGTCTCGGGCGCGCTCACCTACTCGGTCGGCGCGCCTTCGACGCCCCCCGTGGACAGCGGGGACGACAGCCGCGCCGACCCTGTCGTCGGCAACGCGATCAAGGTCGTCAAGTCCCTCGGCTACGCGGGGCTGCTGCTGCTCGTCGGCCCCGCGCTGGTGCTCGCCGCGCTCTGGCCCCGGCGGCTGTCCCGGCGCGGCGCCGGGCGCCTGGCCTGGGTGGGGCTCGGCCTGGTGGCGTTCTCCACCGTGTCGAACCTCTGGCTCCAGGTGCCCTACACCGCCGGCGGCGGCGTGTTCGACGTGACGGGCGAGGGCCTGAGCGAGGTGCTGGGCACCTCGTTCGGCGCCGCGCACCTGGTGCGGCTCGGCCTGCTGCTCGCGACGGCCTTCCTGCTCCGGCCCCTGCTGGGGGGGTCGGTCGAGCGGAGCGACCTGGTCATCCTGGGCGTCATCGGCGGTGCCGCGTTGGTGACCTGGCCGCTGGCCGGGCACCCGGCGGTCTCGCCCGCCCCGGCGGTCTCGGTCGTCGTCGACGCGGTCCACCTGGGCTCCATGGCGGTCTGGCTGGGCGGGTTGGTGATGCTCGCCGGCTTCCTGCTGCCCCGGGCCGACGAGCGGGAACTGGGCGCGATCCTGCCGATCTGGTCGCGCTGGGCGGCGCTCTCCGTCTCGGCGCTGCTGCTCGCCGGCACCGTCCAGGCGCTGATCGAGGTGGCCACCCCGAAGGCGCTGTTCGACACCACCTACGGGCGGCTGGTGCTCGCCAAGGTCGGGCTCTTCGCGCTGGTGATCGCGGTGGCCGCGTACTCCCGGCAGCTGGTGCGCCGACGTATCGCGGCCGGCCGGCCGACGCCGATGCGACGGGCGGTCTGGGCCGAGCTGGCGATCACGGCGGTGGTCCTCGGCCTCTCCGCCGTCCTGGTGCAGACCACCCCGGCCCGCACCGCCGGCGCCGACGTGGCCGGCGCCTCCGAGGGCTACTACAACGCGACGCTCTCCAGTCCGAACTTCTCGGTGCAGGTCGAGATGGACCCGGCCGAGCGAGGCAACAACACCATGCACTTCTACGCGTACACCAAGGAGAACAGTCCCCAGCCGGTGGTGGAGTGGCGCGCCACGGTCGCCCTGCCGTCGGCGGGGATCGAGGCGATCCAGGTCCCGCTCCTGCCGCTGACCGACAACCACGCCACCGGCGAGATCAACCTCCCGGCGGCGGGGGAGTGGCAGCTGCGCATCACCGTCCGCACGTCGGACATCGACCAGGCCACGGTGACCGCCACCGTGCCGATCGGATGACAGGAAGGCCCGTACCATGATCCGTCACCGGCGCACCGCAGGCGTCGCCGCCGCGCTGGCCCTCGGCGCCGTCGCCACCGCCGTCCTCGGCTTCGCGGCGCCCGCCTCGGCCCACGTCACGGTCAACCCGCAGGAGGCGACGCAGGGCGGCTACGGCCGGTTCGCCTTCCGGGTGCCGAACGAGAGCGACACGGCCTCCACCACCAAGCTGGAGGTGGTGCTGCCGGAGAACGCGCCGGTCGGCTCCGTGTCGACCATGCCCGTGCCCGGCTGGACGGTGGCGGTGGAGAAGCGCAAGGCCGACCCGCCGATCGAGGTGCACGGCAGCCAGCTCACCGAGGTCGTCGCCAAGCTCACCTGGACCGCCACCGGCAACGCGGCGGTGAAGCCGGGCCAGTTCCAGGAGTTCCCGGTCTCGATGGGGCCGCTGCCGCGGGTCGAGACGATGGTCTTCAAGACGCTCCAGACCTACTCGGACGGCAACGTGCAGCGGTGGATCGAGGAGCCCGTCCCCGGCGGCGAGGAGCCGGAGAGCCCGGCCCCGGTGCTCACCCTCACGGCGGCCGCGCCGTCGGCCGGCCCCACCGGCGGCCCCATCGCCGCCGCCGCGGCGCCCGCGGACGACGATGACGACGAGGGCGAGGGCGACGGCCCCGCCACCGGGCTCGCGGTCGCCGGGCTGGTCGCCGGCGTCGGCGGGCTGCTGCTCGGCGGGCTCGCGTTCGCGCGGACGCGGCGGGAGCCGACGCCGAAGGCCTGATCCCGCACCCGCCCACCGGCCCGTCGGAGCACCCGGCGGGCCGGCCGCTTTCCGGGTCCGTGCCGTGGATATCCGCTGATCGGCCGCCCCGCGTCGGTAAGGTCGGCCGGGTATCCGGACACGGAGGGAGACGAGGCGAATGCGGTTCGTGCGGACGCTCGTCGGCATGCTGCTGCTGACCGTCGGGATCACGGCGCTGCTCGCCGGCGGAGGGCTCGCGCTGCTCGCCCGGCAGGCCGACCCGGGCGGCGCCTTCAGCGCCCGCTTCGAGACCGTGCGCACCTCGGGGCACGCGGTGGTCGTCCGGGACGTCGACGAGCTGCTGCGGGCCGAGGCGCCGTTCGTCCGCGCCGGGCAGGCCCGGCTCCGGCTCGAGGCCCGTACCCCCGACGGCCCGGCCTTCGTCGGGCTGGCCCCGGCCGACGAGGTGCGGCGCTGGCTCGACCCGGTCCCGCACGCCGAGGTGCGCCGGGTGGCGCTGGCCCGGGGACCGCTGCCGGTCCGGCTGGAGCCCGCCGGTGCGGCGCCGTCCGCCGCCGCGGCCCCGCCCGCCGGGCCGATCGGCCGGCCCTTCTGGGTACGCGAGGGGATCGGCGCGGTGGAGTGGTCGCCCGCGGAGCTGGCCGACCGGCGGCTGAGCCTGGTGGTGATGCGGCCCGACGGGCGCGCCGACCTCGCCCTGGAGCTGCGGGCGGGTCTGCCCGCCGGCTGGGCCGCCCCGGCGGGCGTGGGCCTCCTGGCCGCCGCGGTCCTGGCAGCGGCGACGGCCCTGCTCCTGCTGCGCCCGGTGCGACCCCGCGAGGTGGTCTTCGTGGTCGAGCCCGACCAGGTGCCGGTCCTCGCCGGCCGCCTCGGGGTGACCTCGCTCAGCGGCCTCGGCGCCCAGCCGACCCGGGACGACGACCGCTCCCGCCTGGTCGGACGCCAGCTCGCCTCGGTGGGCGCGGCTCCCGTGGCGGCCCGTACCGCGATCGGGCCCGTGCCAGCGCGGCGTCCCGAGACGCTCGCCGACCTCGCCGAGGGCGGCCCGGCGATCCGGCTGCCCGAGGTGAACCTCACCCTGGCCTGGCCGCCCGTCGCGCCCGGGGTGAGCGGTCCCGGGGACGGCGTCTCCGGGGTCGAGTGCCCGGCCGACGATCGCGGGGACGGCGTCGCCGGGGCCGAGGGCGGGCGCCCGGCCGGCCCGGTCCCGGCCGAGGGTCACCTCCGCCCGGCCGCGCCACGCGCGGAACGGCGGCCGCCCGGCTCCTCGGACTGATCAGGGGCCGCCCGGCTCCTCGGACCGATCGGCGGGGCAGGACCGATCGGCGGGGCGGGGCCGGTCCGGAGCGTGGCCGCGACGGCGGACGGCCCTCCGCGCTGCCGACGCGGAGGGCCGTCCTCACCGGGGGATCGGTGCTACCCGAGAGGCGTCAGAGGTAGTTGTGACCAGGTTAGCGACGAAGAGGGCTACTTGGGAAGACTGTCCAGTTGTCGCGACCTGTCGCCCTGGCGCCGCACGGGCAGGCCGACCAGCAGCAGGAGGCTCAGCAGCACGTACGTGTTGCGCACCAGGAACTCGCCCGGCGAGTCGGTACGCGCCGGGGCGACCCCCCAGTCGTAGAAGGTCACCACCCCGTACACGATGAGGACCGACGTGCCGACGGCGAGCGCGGCCAGCCGGCGACGCCGACGGACTCCCTCACCCGTGGCGGGGTCGACGCTCAGCGCGGCGTCCGCCAGCACCACGACCGCCGGGATGAACCAGTAGATGTGGTGGGTCCACGTGATGGGGCTGACCAGCGCGCCGACCAGCCCGGTGAGGGCGAGCCCCGCGAGCGGGTCCCCGGCGCGGGCGGCCCGCGCGGCGCGCCACAGCCCGTACCCGGCGACGACCGCCACCAGCAGCAGCCAGAGCAGCTGGCCCGGCTTCTCCGGCGCGGTGATCCGGCTGAGCAGGCCGAAGAGCGACTGGTTGCCGGTGTAGTCGGTGCGGCCGACCCGGTCGGTCGCCCACAGCTCGTGGGTCCAGAACCGCCAGGAGTCGCGCGGCGCGACCGCCGCGGCGAGCAGGGTCGCGGCGGCGGCCGTCCCGCTCGCCACCGCCGCCGCCCGCCACCGGCGGGTGACCAGCAGGTAGACGATGAAGATGCCCGGGAAGAGCTTGAGCGCCGTCGCCAGCCCGACGCCCACGCCGGCCCAGCGACCGGACCGGGGTACGGCGAAGAGCAGGTCCGCCAGGATCAGCACGACCAGCAGCATGTTGATCTGACCGAAGGTGATCGTCTCGCGGGTGCTCTCGACGGCCAGTACGAGCAGCACGGCCACGGTGAGGCTGAACACACGGGGCAGGTCGTGCCGGGCGATCACCGGGGCGAGCAGCCACCGGGTCGTGACCACCACCGCCAGTCCGGTCAGGACCGTGAAGATCGTCACGGTGACGCCCAGCGGCAACAGCGCGAACGGGCGCAGCAGCAGCGCGCTGAACGGTGGGTAGGTGAAGTAGAGCTCGCCCTGCACCCGGTCGGGCTGGACGTAGTCGTAGAGCGGGTGGCCGGCCGCCCACCAGTCCATCGCCCGCATGTAGATCTTCAGGTCGAAGAAGTCGTGCACCAGGCCGGGCAGGTAGAGCGCCGGAAGCACCGCGGCCAGCGCCAGCACGGCCACGAGCCGGCGGACCGTACGGCCACCGGGAGCGTCGTCGGTGACGGCGGGCAGTGCGGCGGGTTCGGCTGGCACGGGGAAACCCTAGCGGTCACCTCGCGCCTCGGTGCGCGGGCGCGCGGCCGGTGGGCTGCGCGTAGGCTGTGCCGGTGGCTGATCTTCTCGTCTGGATCGACTGTGAGATGACCGGGTTGGACCTCGGCAGCGACAAGCTGATCGAGGTCGCCGCGCTCGTCACCGATCCCGATCTCAACGTGCTC
This sequence comes from Micromonospora sp. CPCC 205561, assembly GCF_036906775.1. Lineage (NCBI taxonomy): Bacteria > Bacillati > Actinomycetota > Actinomycetes > Micromonosporales > Micromonosporaceae > Micromonospora > Micromonospora sp. CPCC 205561. The sequence goes on from NZ_JBAKHV010000001.1 coordinate 410,005, forward strand.
GGGGAGGGCGTCGACGTGGTGATCCACGCCGACGACGCGGCGCTGGAGGCGATGCCGGAGATCGTGGCGACCATGCACGCCAAGTCCGGCCTGACCGAGGAGGTCCGGCGCTCGACGGTGACCCTCGCCGAGGCCGAGCAGATGGTCCTGGAGTACGTGGCCAGCCACGTGAAGGATCCCCGTACCGCCCCGCTGTGCGGCAACTCGATCGCCACCGACCGGGGCTTCATCACCCGGGACATGCCCCGCCTCGACGCCCACCTGCACTACCGGATGATCGACGTCTCGTCGATCAAGGAACTGTGCCGCCGCTGGTACCCCCGGGTGTACTTCGGCCAGCCGCAGAAGGGGCTCGCGCACCGGGCCCTTGCCGACATCCGCGAGAGCATCCGGGAGCTGGAGTACTACCGGCGGACCGTCTTCGTGCCACTGCCGGGCCCGGACGTGGAGACCGCCAAGGCGATCGCCGCCGAACTCTGAGGCGCCCGACTGAACCCGCTGGACGCGGCGGGCGGGGGTGGGGCTATTATTGATCCGCACCCAGCCCGGGGCGATCGACCGGGCGCGGATCCATCGGGTGTGAACGGATCCATCGGGTGTGAACGGCATGGTGGCTGTAGCTCAGTTGGCAGAGCACCGGGTTGTGGTCCCGGTTGTCGTGGGTTCAATTCCCATCAGTCACCCGGAGACCGAAGGCCCCCTCCGCGCGGAGGGGGCCTTCGGCGTTTCCGGCTCAGGGCGTCGGGGTGGCGGCGGGCTCGCCGCTCTCCTCCGGGGCGGTATCGGACGGCGGCTCGTACGGCAGCGCGCTGCCCTTGACGTACTGCTCCCAGCTCATGTTCCAGTCGGTCCAGCCGTTGCCGTTCTGGAGCCTGCGCTCGGTGCCCTTGACCGTGATCGGATCGCCGACGCGGGTGTTGGCGAACAGCCACGCCCCGTTGGCCATGGAGACGTTGACGCAGCCGTGCGAGACGTTCACCCGGCCCTGCTGCCCCTCCGACCAGGGCGCGGCGTGGATGAACTCGCCGCCCCAGGTCAGCCGCTGGGCGTAGTCGATCTTCGTGCGGTAGCCCTCCTCGGGGCCCAACTCCTCGAAGGTGTCGAAGACCGTCTTGCGCAGCTTCTCGATCACCACCATCGTTCCGCTGGAGGACGGGGTGCTCTTCTTGCCGAGGCTGACCGGGATGGTCTTGACCACGGAGCCGTCCCTGGTGACGGTCATCCGCTTGGTCTTGTTGTCCACCGTCATGACCACCGCCGGGCCGACCTTGACGTCGACGGTGAGGTCCGCCCGGCCGTACCAGCCGTCGCCGAGCGGCAGGCCGCCGGCCTGGACCCGGTACGAGACCTTGCTGTTCGCCTGCCAGAACTCCTTCGGGCGGTAGCGGACCTCGGTCGGGCTGACCCAGTGCCAGATCCCCTCCTGCGCCGGCGAGGAGGTGACCGTCATTCGGCTCTGCACGTCGTCGCGGTAGTCCTCGGCGATCGCCCGGCCGAACTTGACGATCAGCGGCATGCCGACGCCGACGACCTGGCCGTCACCGAGGAAGCTGGTGACCCGGACCTGCTTGTCGGGCTTCGCCATGGTGGTGAAGGTGCTGCTCGTCGTGGCCGGCCGGCCGTCGTCGCCGGTCGCGGTCACCGTCGCGGTGTACGTCTCGCCGTACTCCAGCGCGCCGGCGGGCAGCCAGTTCCTGCCGTCGGCGGCGAGCGTGCCCTCGACGGCCTTTCCGGCGGAGTCCTTCAGCTCGACGGTGGTCTCCTGGGCGTCCTTCGTGGTGAAGGCGATGCCGGTCGAGGCGGGCACGTCCTTCGCGTCGGGCGCGGGCTGGACGATCGTGGCCGCCGCCTTCGGTGCGGCGGGCTGGTCGTCGCCGTTCTGCCAGCCCGACGGCTTGCCCCCGCCGCCGCCGTCGGTGCAGGCGGAGGCCAGCACGAGCGTCACGGCGAGCACCGCCGCCGCGAACCCGCGGCGTCGGCCACCCCGCCGCTCGCCCCCGCGCCGGATCAGCTGGTCCTGGACAGCTCGCATGATTTCCTCACAGTCGTGTTCCCCGGTTGCCCATCGTCCCTCACTGACGCACGCGGACAGATACCCGTTCCGGAAGGTGAACCGAAACACTCCGTACGAGATGTCCGGATGCTGATAGAAGCGGCGGCCGGGAGAGGGCGCTTCCGGAGCCGCTGGCGGGCGGCGGAGGCGGCCGCGGCGGGCGGGCGCCGCAGGGGCGCGGGCGGTGCAGGGGCGCGGGCGGTGCCGACGCCGCCGGCTGACGGCGGAGGCATCGGCGGCGGAGGCGCGGGCGGTGCGCGGGTGGTGCGGGGACCGTCCGGACCCCGCGACGGCGCCGACCGGCCCGCGCGGGTGCGGACCGGTCGGCGATCGTAGGCAGGGGCCGGGTCAGAAGGTCGGGGTCTCGCCGCCCTCGGGTACGGGCACGGCGCTGCCCTTGACGAACTCGGACCAGCTCTGGCTCCACGCCGTCCAACCGTTGCCGGGGGCCAGCTTGCGCTCGGTGCCCTTGATCGTGATCGGGTCGCCGATCTTGGTCTTCCCGAACAGCCATCTCGCGTTCGCCGTGGAGACGTTGACGCAGCCGTGTGAGACATTCACCCGGCCCTGCTGCCCCTCCGACCAGGGCGCGGCGTGGATGTACTCGCCGCCCCAGGTCAGCCGCTGGGCGAAGTCGATCTCCGTGACGTAGCGGTTCGCCGGATCCGGATCGTCGCGGGTGTCGAAGACCGTGGACTCCATCTTCTCCATCACCACCATCGTGCCGCTGGAGGAGGGGGTCTTCTTCTTGCCCAGGCTCACCGGCACGGTGCGGACGACCTGGCCGTCCTCGTACACCGTCATCTTCTTTGTGGCGTTGTCCACCTGCATCTCGAAGGCCCGGCCGATCTTCGCGGTGGCCGACCGGTCGACGTTGCCGTGCCGGCCGTTGCTGAGCGGGATGCCGGCCAGCGCGATCCGGACGGTGAGCGTGGTGCCGGGCTTCCAGTACTCCGGCGCGCGGTAGTAGGCCTGGGTGCCGTTCGCCACCCAGTGCCAGGCGCCCGGCTGCGGCGGGTCGGTCTGCACGAACATCCGCCTCTGCACCGCGGCCCGGTCCTTCTTCGGAATCCCCGGATGGAACTCGGTGACCACCGGCATCGCCACCCCGTACGTCCGGTCGTCGAAGAGGTAGAGGCCGGAGCTGATCATCGACCTGGGCTTCGCCATCGTCGTGAAGCTGCTGGTGCCCTGGCTGGTCGAGCCGTCGGCGCCGGTGGCGCTGACCGTGGCGGTGTAGCGGGTGCCGTACTTCAGCGGCTTCGACGGCACCCAGGAGGAGCCGTCGGCACGCAGCCGCCCCTCGACCCGGCTGCCGCTCGCCGTGGCCAGCGTCACGGCCGACACCTTCGCGCCGCCGGGCAGCACGGCGCTGATCTCGGCGCTGACCGGCCTGTTCTTGGCCCCGTCCGCCGGGCTCACCGTCAGCGGCGGACCGCTCGGCGCGGCGGGGGAACCGGACTCGACCGCCGGACCCGGCGACGTGGACGTGGCCGGCGCGGTGGCGCCGACGAACTCCGCCTTCTTCTGCTCCGCGCCGCAGCCCGTCAAGGCCAGCGACGCCACCAGGCCGAGGGCACCCACCATCGCCCCGGCCCGCGCGAACATGCCCATCCCCACCTCTGTTCTCGCGTACCTGGCGCACATCGTGCCGCATGGCCGGCGGATCCCCCGCCCCGTCGTCCTCCACCCGGCGGTTTTGCCCCCCGATGCCCGTTAAGCTCGACCGAAGGGGGGAGCCGGGGATCGGATTGGAAACCCGTTCAGAGGGCGTGCTAGTGTTCTCCCCGTTGCCAACGAGCGCCGCTAGCTCAACTGGCAGAGCAGCGGACTCTTAATCCGCGGGTTCGGGGTTCGAGTCCCTGGCGGCGCACCAGCAATAAAGGCTCTGGCCTGGTGGTTCACACCGGGTCAGGGCCTTTTCGCGTACGCCGTTGGTGGGTGGTCGCTCGGTGGGTGCTCAGGAGCCGTTGGACCGCTCTGGCGTTGCAGGACTGGACGCAGGCTCGTGGACGCGCGGCGCACACCGCTGGTTCTTGCCCGGTGCGGGCCAAGATCGAATGACACCGATGTTGGTTCAACATCCCTGGCGGTTGCGGGCGTTGAATTTCTGGCGAGGGGGTTGATCGCACGACGAGTGCGGTGAGCAGTCATCGGATCTCCGGTGCCCTGTAGCCGATCATCATGCCGTCGGCGAGGCTGGTTCCCCTTCTGCGAAGGGATCGGGCCGCGGACAGCCAGGCGTGGCCGGCCATGGTGACCTCAACCAGGAGGGTTACGCCGAAGTCGCGATCGGTCACCCGAAGCAGAACCGGATCTACGTGATGTACGGCGGCCCGGACGGCCGCGACACCCTCGAGTCCCGGCGCGACCAGCTGGGCACGCTCGGCGGTCCGACCGGGGCAGCTTCGGCAAGTACCTCGTCGGCTGAAGGGCCGACCCGATCGGTCGGCCCTTCGCCGTACCTCTGCGCAACTCACCAGTTCAAGCGGGGTTGCTTCGTCGGTCGACCCGGCCCCCGGAGGCCTGGCCCGGCGAGCCCCCGCAGCCACGGTCAGCCGAGGACCGACACCGAAGAGTTGGCACCGACCGTGCCGGAGATCAGCCGCTGGAAGGGGGTGGGCCGGCCCGCCCCGGTGACCAGTCGGACGGAGAGGTAACTGCTGCCTGGGGCCAGGAAAAGGGCGCACCGCATGCCCGGCTCGTTGCTGACGATCCACCTCGCACCACCGCCGGACCGCTGGAACGAGCCGCCCTCGATGCTCACCGCGGACGCGGCCACGTAGAAACCCGCCGACTCCGAGTCTTCGCCGGTGCTGCCGCGCCCGGTCGAGTCGGCGGTGCAGCCGGAGAGCGTGACGTTAGCGGCGCGGATCTCGAAGCCGTTGCCGATGGTGTCCTGGGCTTCGCAGCCCACGACGGTCGCGCGTGCGGAGTCGATCCGGAAGGCGGGGGCGGAGGTTGCCGCGGTGCCGATGCCGTACGCCTTGCTGCCCCACATCTTGATGTTGCCGCCCCCGAGGAGGTAGCCGCCGCCCGCGCAGCCCTGGGCCGAGCATCCGCTGACGAAGCCGTCCGACGCCTGGAAGTTGTAGGCCCAGCCGCCCACCTTCTCGACCCGACAGTCGGTGATCTTGAACTCTCGCTGCCCACCCGCGTACGTGCCGCCGAGGAAGAGACCGTCGCCGGTGGTCCGGGTGACGAAGACCCGGGTCAGCCACGGCGCCGGGTCCGGCCCGAATGAGGCCGGCTCGGCGTTCATCTGGAGGTTGACCCCGTTGGCCACCCGGTTCGCCCCGTCCAGCCCGATGTCGGTCACGCACTGCCGGGTCGCGCCGGCCTGGGCGCCGGACCACGGGTTGACGACCAGGGCCGCCCCGCTGAAACCTGAGGCTGCGGTCAGCATCGTGACCAGCGGGCCGGCGCCGATCAGGGCCTGCTTGTCACCGAGCACTACCGGGGCCTTGAGGTCGTAGCTGCCGGGGGCGACATAGACGGCCCGCCGGCTGCTCGTGCCCAGCGCCGCGTTGATGGCCGCCTGGGCGCCCAGGGTCTCGTTCACCTCGAAAGTGGCACCGGAGCCCGCCGGACCGACCCAGGGGATCGCGCCGGTGGTGGCGAGCGCGGCGGCCTGGGCGGGCGTGACGCCACCCAGCGCGGGCGCCACCACGGCGGCACCGGCGGTGACCGCCGCGGCCCGGAACAGTTCGCGACGCGGCGAACGCTTCTCCTGCATGCTTCCTCCTGAGGGGTGACCGCCCTGGTCAAGGCCGGTCGAGGTGCTGATGGGCACGAGGAAGCGGACCGGTCGACGACCAGCCCGGCGCGCGCCGGGCTGGTGTGGTCTATCCGGTTGTGACGATCCCCCGTGGCGGCGCCGTTCCGGCGCCATCAGCGGCCATCTTTCCATCTCCCGGGCGATCCGTGGTTCCCGCCGCTCCCCGGCACCGGGCCCGACCAGCATCGATGCGGGTGCGCGTGGTGACGCGTCGACCCACCGTCCCGAGCCGTCCAGGCGGGTGGCTCCGGACGCTCCACCGGCCGCCGCGACCACCACCGCACCCGACGGTCCGACCGGGCCCGCGCCGTCCGGCGCCCCGGAGGCAGGTGCGGCGGCAGATCGAGGAGATCGGTGCCCGCGGCGGCGCGCCGGACGGGCAGGGTGCCGGCGTAGTCGCCCTCGACGAGCCAACCGCCGCTGGCCACGAGCGCTTCCTGGTGACTCGGAAATCCCCGCGACGAACGACCCGAGGGTCGATACGCTGGCGCCTCGATCGATCATCGCGGATCCTGCCCGCAGGCGGGCCCGGTCTGCTCTCCAGGTGCGATCTCGTCCTGGGGCCGCGCCGCGCCCGGGGGCGACAGTGGTGTGGCACGGGATCTCCACGGGACGTGGCCGTCGCCTCGCGGACGTGCCGAACCGTGGCGTACGGGAGGTGGGGTCGAGATTTGTTGTCGATCTTCGGGGGAGGGCTTGTGAACGCGTTGGGTGAGCTGGTGGAGCTGCGGGCGATGCGCCCGGGGGACGCCGACGCGCTGTGGCGGTGGAACCATGATCCGGAAGTCATGCGGTACATGTGGGAGGGATATCCGCAGACGCCGGAGTCCGTTGCGAAGAGGCTCGCCGAGCGGCCGCGGAACTCGTACGGTGACACGCTCTTCGGGGTGGAGAGCCGAAAGGACGGCAAGCTGATCGGCCTGATCGCGCTGCACGGCGCGGAGCCGGAGACGGGGACCGCCGAGCTCGACATCTACCTCGGTGAGAAGGACTACTGGGGTCAGGGGTACGCCACCGACGCCATGCGGACCGCCTGCCGGTACGGCTTCAACAAGATGCGTCTGCACCGCATCTGGCTGACCGTGGTGGTCGGGAACGAGGCCGCGCACCACGTCTACCAGAAGATCGGTTTCGTCGACGAGGGACGGCTCCGCCAGGCGTTCCGCCGGGACGGAGTGTGGATGGACGCGTACCTGATGGGCCTTCTGGCCGGCGAACTGCGCTGAACGTGCCACGGCGGCCGGGCCGGTGTCTCTCCGCCCGGCTCACGCTCGGACGCTCAGGCCGACAGGCGGTGCTCACCCGAGTTGCGGACCGTCACCCGAGTTCGCGGCCATCTTCGCGGTGGAGGGTGTCTTCGACCTCGCACCGGGCGCGACGCCCCTGCCCGGTGGTGCCGCGCCGGCCTTGACCGCTCTCGCGGCCTCGGCCAGTTCGGCGAGGCCGGGGCGGCGCAGAGCGGCCCGCAGTTGGCTGCGCCAGTCGTCCATCAGCTCGAGACCGGCTTCCGCCCACCGTCGGCGGGCGAGCACGCTGAATGCCGGCCGACGCGCCGGACGCGGGAACCGGTCGGTGGTGGTCGGCCGGACGCGGTCCGGGTCCAGACCGCATTCCTCGTACACGGCGCGCGCCAGGCCGTACCAGGTGGTGCGCCCTCCGGCGACGCCGTGGTAGATCCCGGCGGCGAGCCGGCCGGCACGGGCGGCGCCGCCGAGGTCGACGATCCCCTCGGCGAGCGCCGCCGACCACGTCGGCTGCCCGTGCTGATCGGCCACCACCCGCACGTCGGGGCGGCTCGCCGCGAGCAGGAGCATGGTGGCCACGAAGTTGGGGCCGTGCTCGCCGTAGAGCCACGCCGTGCGTACCACGTGACCGGTGTGCGGCAGGACGGCGCGCACCGCCCGCTCGCCGGCGAGTTTGCTGCGCCCGTACGCGTTGACGGGTGCCGGCGGAGCCGCCTCGTCCAGCGGTGCGTCCCCGTCCCCCGTCAGCACGTAGTCGGTGGATATGTGGACCAGGTGCACGCCGTTGTCGGCGCAGGCGCCGGCCAGGTGTCCCACGGCGTGGCCGTTGACCGCCGTGGCGAGATCCTCCGCCGCCTCGGCGCCGTCCACATCGGTCCAGGCGGCGGCGTTGACCACGATGTCGTGCCCCGGGACGGCCCGGGCGACGGCCGCCGCGTCGGTGATGTCGAGCTCGCCGTGACCGGCGGCGGTGACCACCGCCCCCGGGCGGGTCCGCAACACCTCGACGATGTCACGCCCCAGCATGCCGCCGGCCCCGGTGACGAGCCAGCGGGTCATCGGGTCGCCGCAGCGGCCGTGGGCGGGCGGTCTGGCACAGCCGCCGGACCGGGCGGGGCCGCCACCTCCCGGGGCGCCGCGGCGGCGGCCTCGGCGAGGACGGGTCTGCCGGGCAGGTGCTGCACGTCCAGGGCCGACAGCAGGCCCTCGGCTCCGGCTCCGGCGACGGAGGCGGTGGTCGCGCTCGGTAGGTCGCGACCGGCCGCTCGGGCCGCCCCGACGAGAGGCACGACCGGCAGCACCGGACCGCATCCAGGCCCGGCGGAGAAGACGACTCCCACGAACGGACGGTCACGCATTCCTCGCCCTCCTCCACAAGCCCTGCGACGAGGAGGTACGGCACCCCGGCGACCGGTGCGCGCTGCTCCGGGAAGCGGGTTCCCGCCGTACGGTGCGTACCGGCACGCCCGTCGTGCCGCTCGTCACTCCCACTTGGGGAGCAGGCCCGAGTCGGCCATCTCCGCCAGGGAGCGGGCGCCACGGTCCTTCTCCGACATCACCGGCGGCCCGGGCAGCTCCCACGGCAGGGCGAGCTGCGGATCCAGAGGATCGACCTCCAGTTGGGCGGCGGGGTCGAAGAGCGTGGACACGGCGTACAAGACGCAGGTGTCGTCGGCGCGGACGTGGAAGGCGTGGCCCACGCCGTCGGGGATGTAGAGGGCCCGTCCCCGATCCTCGACGAGTTCCGTGACCACGTACCGTCCGAAGGCCGGCGAGCCCATCCGCAGATCGACGATGATGTCGCGGATGCCACCCCGCAGGCAGGTGACGAACTTCTCCTGTCCCGGCGGCACGGCCGTGCTGTGGATACCGCGCAGAGTGTTCCGGCGCGAGACCGAATAGTTGATCTGCCCCACGACGAAGGAGTGCCCCAGGTGGGGTTCGAGCAGGTCGGCGCGGAGCAGTTCGAAGAACGCACCCCGGTCGTCCGCGTGGGGCTCCAGGTCTATGACGTACGCCCCGGGAATCGCCGTCTCGGTGATCCGCATCTGAGGTTCTCCTAGTAGTGCTTCGTCATCAGCTGAGCCGGGCGGCGGGCTCTTGAGATCAGCTGGATCATCACGAGGACGGTGCACTCCAACCTCGTCCCTGGTGGTGTCAACGAGGCTGACTCCGCTGTCCGTACTAGCCTTCATCAAAACGTGACAAAGCACTACGAGTGCGAAGACCCCAGGCGAATCGGCCTCGGTCGGCGTTCGTTGGGGCATGCCGGGTACGGGTTTGACGTTGACCGGCGGGCCGGGAGTTGGCCGTCGCACGCGCTGAGGGCCTGGTTCCGCCGGGCGAGGCCGCGGCGGCGTGGTGCGTCGGCGCGTACGGCGTGGTCGCCACCGGGATGACCGCGATCCGGCGCGGGCGGTGTCAGCTGGACCTGCGCGCGCATGGGGCGGAGGCTCATCCTCGGGTCAGCCCGGGTCTGCCGTACCCGAGGACGCGGATGCCGGAGCCCGTCACCTTATCGAAAGAAGGACTCACCTTCGCCTGAAAACGTCGAGATGCCGCCATAAACACCTCGGCGGACGAATCCGTCCAATACGGTACAAGTCGTCGACGGGCAACCGTACATCACCAGTAGGTAGCTGGGTGCGTCCGAGGTGGCTCTGGAGGGATCGTGAGCAACAACCGACGGCTACGGCGAGGGCTGAAGCATGGCCGCGCCGCCGCTTCAGGGCTGGGTTCTGCCCTGCTGGTAGTCGGGATGACGGGTGGGCCCGCAGCCGCGGCGCAACCTGAAGAGGCGAAAGCGTCTCCTCTGGGCATGCACATCGGTACGCCCGGTCCGCTCGGCCAGTTCGGCGGGCAGGCGTCGTACTGGTCGGCTGTCCACCGGGACGGCGACGGACCTGACGATTCCTGGAAGCCCGACCCCGACAGGCCACCGGACTACGGGCCGCAGGGCTGGCAGGGCCCGTGGGGTGGGCACGACGGGGGCAAGCGGCCGAAGCGGGGCTACCCGCATGGCTCCAAGGGCAGTCAAGGCCCTCAAGGCCCTCAAGGCGACGCAGGCGCCCAAGGCGCGCGGGGCGACACCGGCGCTCAGGGTGCCCAGGGCGACGCGGGCGCTCAAGGCAGCCGGGGCGCTCAAGGTTTCCAGGGCGTTCAAGGCGACGCAGGCGCCCAAGGCGCGCGGGGCGACACCGGCGCTCAAGGTGCCCAGGGCTTCCAGGGCAGCCAGGGCGAGACCGGTGCGCAAGGCACCCAGGGCGCTCAGGGCGAGTCTGGAGCCCAGGGCGCGCAGGGCGATACGGGCGCTCAAGGCGCTCAGGGGTCTCAGGGCGACACGGGCGCTCAGGGCGCTCAGGGGTCTCAGGGGGCACAGGGTTTTCAGGGCACGCAGGGTGACGTAGGTGCTCAAGGTGCCCAGGGTGCGCAGGGCGACACTGGCGCTCAGGGGGCCCAGGGCTTTCAGGGGAGCCAGGGCGAGACCGGCGCTCAGGGGCCGCAGGGCGTTCAAGGTGCGCAGGGCGACACGGGTGCCCAGGGTGCCCAGGGAGTTCAGGGTGCTCAAGGCGACGCGGGTGCTCAGGGGGCCCAGGGCTTTCAGGGGAGCCAGGGCGAGACCGGCGCTCAGGGGCCGCAGGGCGTTCAAGGTGCGCAGGGCGACACGGGTGCCCAGGGTGCCCAGGGAGTTCAGGGTGCTCAAGGCGACGCGGGTGCTCAGGGGGCCCAGGGCTTTCAGGGGAGCCAGGGCGAGACCGGCGCTCAGGGGCCGCAGGGCGTTCAAGGTGCGCAGGGCGACACGGGTGCTCAAGGTGCCCAGGGTGCCCAGGGTGATGTAGGCGCTCAGGGGGTTCAGGGTTTTCAAGGCTCTCAGGGCGAGACCGGTGCTCAGGGGTCACAGGGCGTTCAAGGCAGTCAGGGCGAGACCGGCGCTCAGGGGCCGCAGGGCGTTCAGGGTGTGCAGGGCGTCACTGGTGCTCAGGGCGCGCAGGGTGACGTGGGCGCTCAGGGGGCTCAGGGTTTTCAAGGCAGTCAGGGCGACACTGGCGTCCAGGGGCCGCAGGGCGTTCAGGGCGCGCAGGGCGTCACCGGCGCTCAGGGTGCTCAGGGCGATGTAGGTGCTCAAGGCGCTCAGGGCTTTCAAGGTAGCCAGGGCGAGACCGGCGCTCAGGGGCCGCAGGGTGATGTAGGCGCTCAGGGGCCGCAGGGGGTTCAAGGCAGCCAGGGCGACACTGGCGTCCAGGGGCCGCAGGGCGTTCAGGGCACGCAGGGCGACACCGGTGCCCAGGGCGCGCAGGGCGAGACGGGCGCTCAGGGACCGCAGGGCGTTCAGGGTGTGCAGGGCGAGATTGGTGCTCAGGGCGCCCAGGGTGACGTGGGTGCTCAAGGTGCTCAGGGTGACGTGGGTGCTCAAGGTGCTCAGGGTGACGCGGGTGCTCAGGGGGCTCAGGGTTTTCAAGGCGTGCAGGGCGAGACGGGCGCTCAGGGGTCGCAGGGCGTTCAAGGTGTGCAGGGCGACACTGGTGCTCAGGGGTCGCAGGGCGTTCAGGGCGTGCAGGGCGAGACTGGCGCGCAGGGCGACGTGGGCGCTCAGGGCGCCCAGGGTTTTCAGGGCGCCCAGGGCGAGACCGGTACCCAAGGGCCCCAGGGCGCCCAGGGCGCGATTGGCGCCCAGGGAATCCAGGGCGCCCAAGGCGACGCGGGCGCTCAGGGATTTCAGGGGGCCCAGGGTTTCCAGGGCGCCCAGGGCGACACCGGTGCCCAAGGGCCCCAGGGCGTTCAGGGCGACACCGGCGCCCAGGGGATTCAGGGCCCCCAGGGCGATACCGGCGCTCAGGGACCGCAGGGCGCTCAGGGAGTGCCGGGGGTGTCGGGTAACGGAATTGACGCCGCCTACATCCAGGGCCCGCTGACCGTGATCGCGGACACCCCCGTTGATTTCGGTTGCCAGGCCGGAGACATCGCTGTGGGAACCGGATATCAGCTTTCAGGTGCGGGAGTCAATCCGGTGCTGATCCAGCCGCTCTCGGTCAGTGGCTACCAGTTCACCTTCACCGGCGGAGGCGCCGACATCTGGGTGTCCTGCATCTCGCTCACCACACCGGTGGCGTTGGGGGCTGCGGCCAACACGTCGGACCGCGCGGCCGACAGTAGCAGGGCCAGCCGGCCGAACGGCACGTCGGACCGCCCCGTTACCGTCAAGGAGAAGAAATGAGCATGCGTCAGATACTTGGGTCACTCGCCTGTGGTGCGGTCTTGCTGACCGGAGCCGCGGCATGCAGCGAGAAGTCCGCCGAGAAACCACAGGCGAGCAAATCCGGAAACAGTGACAAGGCGAACGGCGGCGCCAATACCGGAACCGCGCCGGCGGATCTGCTGAAGCTCGGCGTCGAACAGGGTCAGGCCGGCAACCTCGACGCCGCGAAGGCCACATTCGAGAAGGTGCTGGCCGCCGACGCCGACAACAAGTTCGCCTGGTTCAACCTGGGCTTCATCGCCCAGTCACGTAACCAGGCCGACGAGGCGATCAGCAACTACGACAAGGCCCTGGCGGCCGACGCCAGCTACAAGCCGGCTCTCTACAACAAGGCCATCGCACTGGAACGTACGGCGCCGACGACGTCGATGGACATCTACCGCAAGGTCGTGTCGATCGACAACAAGTCATCGACCGCCTACCTCCGGCTGGGCTTGCTGCTGTCCCAGACCGGTGACGCCGCGGCGGCGCGGGATGCCTTCAAGGCGGCGATCCGGTTGGACAAGCGGCTCGCCTCGTCCGTTCCCGAGAAGTACCGCACAACCCCGTCCCCCTCGTCCTCGGCTCGGACGGGCAGGTGAACGGCTCGATGCGCACACCGCGTGTGACGGTCTTCACAGGAAGCAACCGCACCCGTTTCATCGACGAATGCTTCCGATCGCTGGTTGCGCAGACCTTCACCGACTGGGAATGGGTGGTCGTGCTCAACCAGGGGTCTCGTTGGCGGCCCGAGAGACACGACGATCGGGTCCGGCTCATTGTCCAGGACGACCTGAACGGCGTCGGCGCCGTGAAGGGGTACGCCTGCGCCGAGGCCGCCGGGGACATCCTGGTCGAGCTGGACGACGACGACCTGCTCAGCAGCGACTGTCTGCAGGAGGTCGTCGATGCCTTCGACTCCAACCCGGAGGTGGGGTTCGTCTACAGCGACACCGCGCAGATCCAGGAGGACGGCGGCCGCTGCGAGGACCGTTTCGCGAGTTCGTTCGGCTGGCGGCACTACGACGAGAAGGTGGACGGTCGCGAGGTGCTGGTCTGCCGGGCGCTGCCGCCGACGCCGCACAACGTGAGCTACATCTGGTACGCGCCGAACCATGTGCGTGCCTTCCGCCGGGACATCTACGAGAAGGTCGGCGGATACGACGAGTCGCTCGACGTCGCGGACGACGCCGATCTCATGGCCCGGATCTACCAGGTGAGCGAGTTCCATCACATCCAGAAATGCCTGTACCTGCAGCGCATGCATGCCAAGAACACGCAGCGCATTCCGGATGTCAACGCCCGTATCCAACAGCGTACCGTGGCGATTTACGACCGGAACATTCAACAGAACGCGCTGACCTGGTCACGGCGGCAGGGGCTGCTGGCGCTCGACCTCGGTGCGGCCCACAACAAACCGGAAGGTTATCTGGGCCTGGACTGCCGCGACGGGCCGGGAGTCGACATGGTCTGCGACATAGTGAGGGGAGTGGACCTGCCCGACAGCAGTGTCGGGGTCATCAGGGCTGTCGACTTCCTGGAACACGTTCCGGACAAGATCGCCTTGTTCAACGAGCTGTACCGACTGCTCGCGCCGAACGGGATGCTGTTGTCGCTGACGCCCAGCACCGACGGCCGGGGCGCCTACCAGGATCCGACGCATGTGGCGTTCTACAACGAAAACTCGTTCTGGTACTTCACCGACGCCAACTACTCCCGTTTCGTACCTGAAATAGAATGTCGGTTCCAGGCCTCACGGCTGGTCACGTACTTCCCGAGCGAATGGCACCAGACGCACAACATCCCGTACGTCTCCGCGAATCTTATCGCGATCAAGGACGACGCCCTACGCAACGGCGGCCTGTTGAAGATATGAATGCCGGCGGGGCGGCCGGCGGTCAGGTCCTACGAGACAGCCGGTCGCGCTACGCGGCAGGAGTGCCCGGCCTGTGCTGGCCGGCGAGCGCAAGTCGATCAGCCCCGCGCGCCCCGGTCTGTGTACCGTCGGCTGTGCCTCACGCTCGGGCGACGAGCTCTTCGAGACCGGCCAGGTGGGCGTCGGACGCCGTACGCCCGTAGTCAGTGAGGCGGACGGACGTCTGCGCCGGATGCTGCGGTTCTCGTGGATCTCCACGTAGCCGGTCCGTTCCAGTGTGGTGAGTCGCCTGGAGAGCGCGGAGTCGATGCTGTCGCGCAGAAGAACGGCGACCACTCGGCCGGGGCGAGCAGAGCGAGATGTCCAAGCGGGCGGGGGTGTGCGGGAACGCGTCGAGGCCGGCGGCGGGTGGACACGTCGCGGTGAGTACTCGCCGTCCGGCTCGGGCCACGACCGGCCGGCCATGGCCCGAGGACGTCCGGAAGGGCGCGACGGCCCAGGCCGCCGCGCCCTTCTGGTGCGGTGTCGGGAGCTTTTCGGGGTCAGCCCGTTCGGCAGGTGACCGTCGGCCAGGTCCAGTTGCCGTTGGCCATGATCGTTATGCCGAAGTTGTTGCCACTGCCGTTCGGTCTGGCGGTGATGGTTCCGGTCGTGCCGCTGACCGAGGCGTTCCAGCTGTTCTGCAGGCTCTGGCCGCCGTTCAGGCCGAGGGACACGACCCAGTTGCTGGCGCCGCTGACCGCGACGTTGAGGTTGAACCTGTCACCCCACTGCTGGCCGGCCGACAGCGTCGCGGTGCAGTCGCCGGTGCCGGGTGGGTTGGTCGGGGTGGGGCCGGGGCCTCCGCCGGTGCCCTCCCGGACGGTGATGTCGGAGCTGCCGCTGCTCTGATAGCCCTCGGTGGCCATGATCTGGTAGCTGTGGTTGGTGCCGAGGCTCAAGCCGGCGCGGGCCCAGGCGTCGAAGTGGTTGGCGGTGGTGATGGTGCCGCCGGTGCGCTTCTGCTGACGCACGCTCCAGAACTGGTAGAACGTGGCGGTGCCGTCGATCGACGGCTGGTTGACCCGCAGGCTGCGGTAGATGTCGTAGGTGCTGCCGTCGGTGGTGACGGAGCCCATCCGGGTGGCGCCGCTGCTCGGGTTGTAGGTGCCGAAGTTCTCCACGACGTAGTACTCGATGAGCGGGTTCCGCGTCCAGCCGTACAGCGCGAGGTAGCTGTTGCCGTTCGGGCTGTAGGTGCCCGAGTAGCTGATCGTCCTTCGGCTACCGGTGGCCCAACCCTTGCCGCCGACCCAGTTGTTGGTGCCGCTGCCCCAGTTGCTGGAGTACCGGCCGTCGGCGCGCAGCGTCATGCTGGCGTTGCCACTGTCCTTCCAGAACGAGAAGAAGTAGCCGTTGTGCGTGCCGGTGGTGTTCGAGCTGACGGTCCGGTCGGCCTCGGCGTACGCGCTGGGGGCGGCTACGACCGTGCCGCCGACGGCGAGCGCCGCGGCGCACGCGGCCCCGAGGAGCAGCCGCAGGCGGCCGCGCCTCCTCGGTGTGGTCGAGATGTCGTTCATGTGGTTGCTTCCTCCTCGTGACGGCTGGCGGGATGCCAGCGGCGCGGCGGGCTGTCGCTGGCCAGAGGTGCGGTGGCCGGACACTCGGCGTCGTGCCACGTGGTGGGCCGGGCTGGTCCTGCGCGACCGGGGGAGCGGGTCGCGGTGGGTGGCATCGACGGTAATTGAGCCCTGTCGATGGCGACGATATTTAGGGTCGCGCCGGCGTGTCAACGAGTTTCGGAAATGTTTCGGAGTCGTATCGATGGCGGAGGGCTTCCGTCCAGCGAAGCATCTCCAGCTGGGCGTGCGGGACATGGTGAATCTTAGCCGGCGAGATCGACTGGCCGCTTCCTCCGGAGGCTTGGTTTCCCAACGGATATCGCCGGAAGTTTCGGAACCTTTCCGGACCCTGCCCCTGCTGACCGGGTGGGGGGCCGATGACGGCGGTCGCGCCCGGGAGGGGTCGAGGGCCGCCGGCCGCCCGCTCCGGCAGGTTCCCGTGCGCTCGCGGAAGCCCGGCGACGACCGTGCACTACGCAGAGTAGCTGCGGCCTGCCGTGGTCCCGCTCGGCCCGGCTCGACGGCGGTCCTGCGGCCGGCGCGCTTCGCCAGGCCAGCCCCGCCGCCGGCCGCCGGTTGTGTCGATGACGAATCCTGCGCGGCTCCATGACAGTTGTATGAAGAAGCTGTGGAAGTGACCGTCGGTGGTTTCGCCGCCCTCCCGGCGGGGGCAACACCCAGCTCGACGACAACTCTCCGGAAGGACGGCTCCACGTGGAAGTCACCGGTTTCTTCACCGCCATCATCATCGGTCTGATCATCGGGGCGTTGGGTCGCCTGGTCGTGCCCGGCAAGCAGCACATCCCGATCTGGCTCACACTCCTCATCGGTGTGGTGGCGGCGATCCTCGGCACACTCGTCGCCGCGGCTCTGGGCGTCGACGACACCAGGGGGATCGACTGGATCGAGCTGGCCCTCCAGGTGGTCTTCGCGGCGATCGGCGTCGCCATCGCCGCCGGTGCCTACGGTCGTCGACGCGTACGCTGACCCGCGCGTTCCCGGCGCCGGCCCACCCTCGCCGTGGGGCGGCGGCGTTTTCTGTCCACCGTCGCGGGCGGACCGCCGACGCCGGGCTGCCCGGCCCCGCCGGGCCGCCCGGCGTCGCGACGGGTCGCCGGTGGTCCGGATGGGTCGGTGTCGCGTGTGGCCTGCCCCGACCGGGTGCGCGCCGGTGCCGACGCGCCCGATGACGCGGTCGCCGCGGGGGTGGTCCTCCGGCGGCGGCGGTGGACCACCGCCCCGATGCAGTTGCCAGTCTTTTGCAACAAGCCCCATCCGTGTCAGGATGTGACCATGGACGTCGCGTTCCGTGTTCGGCCGGCCTGCTCGGCCTCGGGCTGCTCGCCCGGCCGATCCCGCGGTCCGGGGCGGTGCGGGGCCTACGGGCGGGTGGGTCCCGCCGCCACGCGGCGTGCGGCCCGGCGGCCGCCCGTCGGTCGCGCGTGGACCTGACCGCGCGCCGCCACGTCGGGCGTCTCCGCTCGGTGCGCCGCTGTCCATGTTCGGCTCCGCTCCCGGCGTTCTCCGCACCGAGGCCCGGCACGGCGGGGATTGTCGCTGTTCAGGTGATGATGGGGGATCCTCATGCCGGTCGTGTCCGGTCGACTCCGTCCGGTGAGTTCGCTGAAGGAGGCGGTGTCGGGCCTGCCCCGGGAGTTCTGGTGGCTCTGGGCGAGCACGCTGATCAACCGGCTGGGTGGCTTCGTCACCACGTTCCTGTCGCTCTACCTCACCGCCGGCCAGGGCTACTCGGCGAGCTATGCCGGCCTGGTGGCCGCGATGTACGGCCTCGGCGGGGCCGTCTCCGCGGTCGTGGCCGGCGTCCTCGCGGACCGCTTCGGCCGGCGTCCCACGCTTCTCGTGTCGCAGCTGGCGACGGCGGCGGCCATGGCGACCCTCGGCCTGATGCAGCATCCGGTGGCCATCGTCGTGGTCGCCACCATCCTGGGCCTGACCGCCAACGCGTCGCGCCCCTGCATCCAGGCCGTCATCGCCGACCTGGTGCCGCCGGCCGACCAGGTCCGCGCGTTCTCGCTGAACTACTGGGCGATCAACATCGGCTTCGCGGCGGCGTCGGCCACCGCCGGATTCATCGCCGAGAGCGGCTACCTCTTCCTGTTCTTCGGCAACGCCGCCTCCGTGCTCGTCTGCGCCCTGCTCATCTACCTCAAGGTCCCGGAGACCAGGCCGGACGACGCGTCCGCCAGAGTGGGCGGGGGCGGCGACAAGGCGGTGGGCGCGCGAGCGGGGCGGCCCTCCACGGGGCTGGGCGAGGTGCTGCGCGACGGTAAGTTCATGGTGGCCGTGGGGTTGGCGTTCCTGCTCGCGATGGTGTTGATGCAGTACACGACGTCGTTGCCGGTGAGCATGGGCCGCAACGGCTTCTCCAGCGCCGACTACGGGCTGGTGATCAGCATGAACGGTCTGATGGTCGTGGTGGCCACGATCCCACTGACCCGGGCGATCAAGCATCGGAACCCAGTCCACGTGCTGGTCGTGGCCGCCCTCCTGTCCGGGTACGGGTTCGGGCTGACCGCCTTCGCGGACTCCGTGCCGCTCTACGTCGCCACGGTGTGCATCTGGACGGTGGGCGAGATCCTCAACTCTCCCACCAGCATGGCCCTCGTCGCCTCCCTCTCGCCCGCCCATGCCCGGGGGCGCTACCAGGGCATGCACACCTTCGCCTGGTCGGCGGCCACCTTCGCCGGCCCGTTGCTCGGTGGCCTCATCATCGACCACCTCGGCGACAGGTCCCTGTGGCTCGCGTGCGCCGCGCTCGGCACGGTGGTGGCCGTGGGCTACTACCTGCTGCGCGGCACGTTGAACGCGACACGACACCCCCCGGTGGCGCCGGTCGTCGCCGCGGAACGGGAACTCGCCCACGACCACCAGGGCTGAACCCGTCGTGACCGAATGGCGGGCCTCCGGGTTGTGGCCGATCAACGGTTCCCCCGGGCCCGGCCCGTGCCCCAGGGGCCGGGCCGGGCCGGGCGACGCCCCGCCACCGGGGTCCACCGAACGGCAGGCCGCGCCGGCGCCCGGGCGGTGGTACGGCCGCGCGCACGGACAGCTCGCCACGCCGCGGTCCGGTCGGTGGTCCGCCTGGTTGTCCAGCGGCGACGCGGCCACGGTGAACGGCCGATATGACCCACGGTCATGGAGCCGGGACCGACAGTGATCTGTGCCACAGGTATTTCCATTGACACTCTTCAGTGAATAGGCATAGCGTTTCTCGCGACACGACGAGATTACGGGGGTGTAACACGCTATGTCGGAGACCATTGGTGCGCTCAAGCCGGTAAAAGATGAATATGATGTTACGGGCTGGTGTCGCAATCCGGAGTCGCTCAGTATCGAGAACGTCGAAAAGCTGCGCGAAAGCATCGATCGGATCAGTCGCGAAAATCGACCCGAGGTGGTCTACGAGCAGGGCACGAATGTGGTGCGGGCCGTGCACGGTTGCCATCTCTTCGACGAGACCAGCGCGAAGCTGGTACGACTTCCGCTGCTCGTCGAACTCGCCGAGGCGCTCGTCGGGGAGCCGGTCTACGTCTACCAGTTCAAGGTCAACCTCAAGCAGCCGTACGAGGGTGCGGCCTGGCCGTGGCACCAGGACTACACCTTCTGGCGCCACGAGGACGGGATGACCGACGACCGCGCGGTCAACATCGCGATCCTGCTCGACGACACGCACGAGGGCAACGGCCCCCTGCGCGTGCTGCCCGGCACGCACCGCCTGGGCCTGATCGAGGCCGCCGAGGACCGGTCACGCAGCGGGGACTGGCGCAAGCACGTGTCGGCCAACCTGGAGTACACCGTGGCGGACGCCGACGCGGAGCGGCTGGAGAAGGAGTACGGCAGGGAGCTCGTGGTCGGTGCAGCCGGGTCGATCTTCGCCTTCCACCCGAGCATCGTGCACTCCTCCTCGTCGAACACCTCGCCGGATCGCCGCGCCCTGCTCCTGGTGACCTACAACGCGGTCAGCAACGCCCCGGGTTCGTCGCCGCGGCCGGAATTCCTCGTGAGCAGGGACACCCGGCCGGTCGTGCCCGCCGAAGACAATTTCCTGTGACCGTCGGGCCGCGTGATCCGTCCCGCCGCCACGGCCGTGCCGGATTGCGCGACAGCCCGAACTGATCGCAATTCCGGCGCCGCGTCCAGCGGGTCGCGGCGTCGACCACCGCTGCCGCAGGTGGCAGCTGAATCGTAAGCATTTACGGGGGTGGAATGATCTACGAGTCGATTCTCGATACCGTCGGGCGCACTCCGGTGGTCCTGCTCTCCAAAGTCAACGAGCTCGCCGGGTGTGAAATACTCGTCAAACTCGAGTCGTTCAATCCGGGTGGCAGCATCAAGGATCGCGCCGCCCTGTCGATGGTCACCCAGGCGGAGCGGGACGGCCGCCTGAAGCCGAACGGCACGATCGTCGAGTCGACCTCCGGAAACCTCGGCAAGGCGCTCGCGTTGATCGGCGCGGCGAAGGGCTACCGGGTCGTGGTGGTCGTCGACCCGAAGGCGCCCCAAAGCATGATCAACTTTGTGTCGGCGCTGGGCGCCGAGATCGAGATGGTCGACACGCCCGACGAGAACGGCGGGTTCCAGCGACCGCGGCTCGAGCGGGTCCGGCAACTGCTCGGCGAGCTCCCGGACGCCTTCTGGCCCGACCAGTACAACAATCCCGACAACCCCCGCGCCCACGCCGAGGTGACGGCGGCGGAACTGCTCGCCGACGTGCCGAGGTTCGACGCCCTCGTCGCCGCCGTCAGCACCGGGGGGCACATCAGCGGGTTGGCCGCGACCGTCAAGCGGCACCTCCCCGAGGTGGTGACCGTCGGGGTGGACGCCGAGGGGTCGGCCGCGTTCGGCCACCGCCCCGGGAAGTACGCGATGCGGGGCCTAGGCCTCGCGTGGCCCCCGGGCAACCTCGACCGCTCGCTCGTCGACCGGCTGCACAGGGTCGCCGACAGCGAGGGGATCGCGACGATGCGCCTACTGGCCCGGGCGGAGGGGATCCTGGTCGGCGAGTCCGGCGGCGCCGCCGTCTTCGCGGCACTGCACCACGCCCTCCGCCACCCGGGCAGCCGGATCGTGGTGGTAGCGGCCGACGGGGGCACGAACTACCTTGACGAATCCTTCCGGGCCGACGCCGGGAGCGGCGACCGGCCACCCCGGGAAGCCGTACTCGCCGACCTGCTCGCCGAGGCGGCGGCTCCCCGGCACGGGCAGGTGCTGCTCGACCTCGACCGGCCGGCGGCGTCGTCGGGTGTCGTCGGTTGAGGCGGCCCGACCCGACGCAGCCGACCCGAACAGACGTCCCCGACGGAAGGCAACACAGGTCAGACAGATGAGCATCGTCTTCATCGAAGCGAACTCCACCGGCACCACCTCCGACGCGATCAGGCTGGCGCGTCGGCGGGGTCACCAGACCGTCCTGGTCACCATGCAGCCCGAGTTCTACGCGACCCTGCCCGACAATCCGCTCGACCTCTGCGACCGCGTGATCCACAGCGACACCTACAACGTCGCGGAGATCCTGCGGGCGATCCGCGGTATCGACGTCGAGGCCGTGATCGCCTTCGACGACTACCACCTGAGCGTCGCTGCTCTCTGCGCGATGGCGCTCGGGTTGCCCCACGCGGACGTCCGAGGCCTGGTGGCCGCCCGCTACAAGGACGTCGCACGGGAGCGCACCGCGCCGGTCGCCGGCGCGGTGCGCGCCCAGGTGGTGGCCGAGGGGCGACTCGGCGAGGTGGATCTCGACGCCCTGCCGTACCCGGTGATCGTGAAGCCGGTGGACGAGAGCAGCAGCGTCGCGGTGCGGCTCTGCCACCGGCCCGAGCAGGTGGCCTCCGCCTTCGACGACTACCGGCACCACGTCGTCAACGCCCGCGACTACCGGCCGGTGCGGGCCCTGCTGATCGAGGAGTTCGTCGACGGCGAGGAGTACAGCTGCGAGCTCTACTTCGATCGCGCCGCCGGCTGGCGGGTCGCCGCCCTGACGCGGAAGTTCGTGACGCCGCCCCCGCACTTCGTGGAGGTCGGCCACCTGGTGCCCGCCCCGGTCCCCGCCGCGCTCCGTGAGCGCGTCACCGCCCGGGTGGTGCAGTGGCTCGATGCGGTCGGGCTGCGCGCCGGGGCCGCGCACGTCGAGCTACGGATCAGGGACGACGAGGCGTACCTCATCGAGATCAACCCGCGGCTGCCCGGCGGCCACATCACCCAGCTCGTCGAGTGGTGCACGGGGATAGATCTCGTCGGCCGCTACCTCGACTTCCACCTGGCCGGCGGCGGCGCGCCGGACGAGCGCGAGCCGGCGTTCGCGGTCGCGGCCAGCCGGTTCGTGCTGCCCGAGGAGGTGGCGGCCGAGAAGACGAACAACGACGTCTACAAGTGTTTCACCGAGCTCTCCACCTTCCAGCGGGGCCGCGTGCAGCCGGGCGACCGGACGGTCCACCGCTCGCACAGCAACTACGACCGGGTCGGTTACGTGCTGCTCGCCGGGTCGGACGAGGAGACCGTCGAGGCCGACCTCGGCCTGCTCGTGCAACGCCTGAAGTCCTGAGAACAACGACGAGTCCTGGAGAGGCCCATGGGTTACAAGGTTCTGGTTCTCATTTCGCGGATGGACGAGTACCGGCTCGACAACCATTCGCTGATCCCCAACGGACTGCTCCGCTGCGGGCACGACGTCCACGTGGCCGACATCGAGACCCTCGGGGTGTACGACGGCACGGTCGTCTGCGACATGTTCCGCCTCGACCGCGAGTACAAGGACGGGGTGCCGTTCCCCGACCTGAAGCTCGCCCGGGGCAACGCCGAGGACTTCGACCTGGTGTGGCTGCTCACCAGCCCGCACCCGAACCTGTTCCTCGAGACCTACCAGTTGCTCTGGGTGCTCAACCAGCGGGTGCCGTTCGTCAACGACGCCAGCGCGGTCCTCTTCCTGAACAGCAAGATCGCGCTCATCGCCGGCGTCGACCGCGCCCACCTGCCGAGTTCCTACGTCTCCAACCAGTTCGACGTGCTGAACGACGTCGTGACCAGGGACGCCTCGCAGTCCTGGATCATCAAGCCGGGCAACGAGGGCTGCGGCGCCGACATCTACTTCGTCAACGCCCGGGAGAAGAACTTCCGCGCGCTGCTCCAGTCGGCCACCGGCAACGAGGTGTCGCGCTACGAGAACTACGGCCGTCCCGCCGTCGGGCTGTCCCGCAAGTACGTGGCGATGCAGGAGTTTGTGCCGACCGTCTCGCAGAACGAGAAGCGGGTGCTGCTCTCCGGCGGCGTACCGGTGTGCGGGTTCCGCCGGTTCCACAACGACGACGACCACCGGGCCAACGCCACGCTCGGCAACAAGTTCGCCGAGCTGGTGCTCACGGAGGAGGAGGACGCCTTCTGCCGGGAGCTGGGCCGCTCGCTCATGCGGCAGGGCATCTACTTCGCCGGCGTGGACCTGGCGTTCCCGTACGTCCTGGAGCTGAACCTGGAGAACCCGGGCGCGATCAACTGGACGATCCGCTCCACCGGCGTGGACAAGTCGCCCGAGGCCGTGGACCTGTTGATCACGGCCCTCGAACGCGACGGCCGGTTGAAGCCGCGCGGCGCCTGACGGACGGAGGGGACGTGACCATGTTGCACCCGGGCCTGCGCGACAGCTGGGCCGAGTACGAGAAGACGGTCGGCGCCGAGGCCGCCGAGGACGTCGAGCGGTTCAAGGCGGCGATCTACCGGGAGAGGTTTCCGCACCTGTTCCCGCCGCCGCTGTTCGACGGCGCGTTCGTCGCGGAGCTGACGGCCGACGCGCAGTCGCTGCTGCGGCTGCTCTACTCCCTCCCGGACCGGATCTTCGACGGGAACGTGGCCGCCTGGATGGAGTTCCAGGGCCTGCCGGGCGACGAGCGGGACCTGCTCTCCAGCCTGCTGTCGGAGCGGAACCTGCTGGTGGCCCGGCAGTTCGCCCGGCCCGACTTCCTCCTGACCGCCGAGGGGCCCCGACTGGTGGAGGTGAACGTCTCGGCGCCGCTGGGCGGCCTGAACACGCACGACCCGTACGTCCGGCAGTTCCGCAGGTCCGGCTATCACGACCATCTGCTGCGCGCGGGCTTCCCGGTCTCCGCCCCCGACATGACGAGCGTCTGGGGGGCGGCGCTGCGGCAGTTCGCCCGGGTCCGGCCGGAGACCGGCCGCCCGGTGTTGTACGAGGCGATCGCCAACCCCGAGGACATCAACTCCGGCCGTACGGCGTTCGAGCAGCTGGTCGGTGAGAACGGGTACGACTACGCCAACGGCCTGGTGCAGAGCCTGGACGTCACCGACGCCGGGGTGTTCCTCGACGGGCGTCGCATCCACGCCATCTTCACGATGTACACCTGGAAGGAGGCGCGCGAGTTCGTCCCCCCGGCCCTCACCCGGGCGCTGGCCGACGCGGACGCCGCCGGGCTGGTGGACTTCGTCGCGCCGCCGACGTACGCGCTGTTCGACCACAAGTCCAACCTGGAGCTGCTCTCGTCGCCCGAGTTCGCCGGCTTCTTCAGCGAGCCCGAGCGGCGGCTCATCCGCCGCTACGTGCCGGAGACGTTCCGGTTGACCGCCGCCAACGCCGAGCGGGTGGTGGGCGAGAAGGACCGCCTGGTGCTCAAGCCGGCCTCGGAGTACGGCGGGCGGGGCATCCTCTTCGGCGACCAGATGTCTCCCGGGGAGTGGGCGGGGGCCGTCCGCGCCGCGGTCGCCTCGGGCGAGGGGCACGTCTGCCAGGAGAGGCTGGCGGAGCTGTGGCGGTATCCGGGGCCCGACGGCCGCGAGTACCACGTCGTCCTCGGGCCGCTCGTGTTCGCCGGCGAGTACGGCGGCACGCTGGTGCGCTGGACCGACGTCGAGAGCCGTAACCTGCTGATCAACGTGCGCAACGGTGCCGAGGCCGGTGCGCTGCTGAGTGCCTGACGGAGCGCGGCGCCGGGGCACCCCGCCAAGGTCGGGGTGCCCCGGCGCCGCGCGTCCTTCCGGCGAGGCGGTGCACGCGTGTCGCAGTGCGTGCCGCCGCCGGCCGGTGGCCGACCCGGTGGCCGGTGGGCGGGCCCCCACCGGCCACCGGGCCGGGGTCAGTGGGCCGGACGCGGGGTGATGACGAAGGCCAGCACCGCGGCGGCGACGGCGATGACGGCACCGGTGGCGAAGCCGCGCGAGAAACCGGCGGTGCCCGTGCCGGCGATGCTCGCCGCGGCCATGCTCGACACCACGGCCGCACCCAGCGAGGCGCCGAACTCGTGGAAGGTGCTGACGATGCCGGACGCGAGCCCGGCCTCGTGCGGCGCGACCTGACCGAGTGCGACGGCGGAGGCGACGACGAAGAGGACGCCCGTGCCGCAGGCGGCGAGGCTCACCCCGATCACGAGGGCCACGGTTCCGTCGACGGCGGCGGGGACCGCCATGCCGGCCGCCGCGACGAGCAGCCCCAGGACGCCGAGGGTGCGGGCCCCGATCCGGCCGATGACGCGGCCGGCGGCGTTCGCGCCGACCATGGTCGTGATCGCCACGGGCAGGAAGAGCAGCCCGGTGCGCAGGGCGCCGTAGCCCTGGTGGTCCTGGAGGTAGAACGTGCCCAGGAAGAAGACGCTGATCATCAGCGCGGTCGCGACGAGGATCAGCAGCGCCCCGGTCGCCACCGGCCGGCGGACCAGCAGCCGTACGTCCATCAGCGGGCTGGCGGCGAGGCGCTGGCGGAGCACGAACGCGGCGTAGAGGAGCAGCGCGGCCGCCAGCAGCGCCAGGATCGTCGGGCTGCCCCAGCCGACGTCGCCGGCCCGGATCAGCGCGTAGATCAGCGCTCCGGTGGCCGCCGTCACCAGCACCGCGCCGGGCACGTCGAGCCGGGCCGTCGCGCCGGTGGGCGCCTGGGGCTGGAGCTGCATCCGCAGGGCCAGCAGCAGGATGATCCCGACCGGCACGTTGATGAAGAACACCCAGGGCCAGCCGGGCCCGGCGGTGAGCAGGCCGCCGAGGAGCACGCCCAGGGCGGCGCCACCGCCGCCGAGCGCCGACCAGATGCCGAGCGCCTTGTTGCGCTCGTCGCCGTCGAAGATCGTCACGACGAGGGAGAGGGCGGCGGGGGAGAGGATCGCCGCGGCGACACCCTGCCCGACGCGACCGCCCAACAGCAGGGGCCCGCTGGTCGCCAGGCCGGCGACCAGGGAGGCGACGCTGAACAGCAGGAGCCCCGCGAGGACGAGGCGGCGGGCTCCGAAGAGGTCGGCGGCGCGGCCGCCGAGCAGCAGCAGGCCGCCGAAGGCGAGGGTGTATCCGCTGACGACCCAGGTCAGGGCCTCCCGCTCCAGCCCGAGGTCGGCGCCCATGTGCGGCAGGGCGATCGCGACGACGGTGACGTCCAGGATCAGCATCAGCTGGGCGATGCCGACGAGGCCAAGGATGCGCCAGCGCTGCGGGTGGGGACTCGCGGGCGCGGGGCTTTCGGTTGCGGTCACAGGTTCCGCCATGGCTGCCAGGCTCCTCCACGAAGTCGAACGGTAGTGTTCGAGTTGTCCGTCGAGATTAACTCATGCACGCCTGTTCGACTTAGGGGAGGTTCCATGACTCGCCCATCAACCAAGCCGACGCGCCGGGCCGACGCCCAGCACAACGTGGAGCGGATCCTGGCCGCGGCCGTCAGCTGCCTCGGCCGCGATCCCGACGCGAGCGTGAGCGAGATCGCCCAGGCGGCGGGGGTGGGCCGGGTGACGCTCTACGGGCACTTTCCGTCCCGGGACGCCCTGGTCGAGGCGGCGCTGACGCGGGTGCTCGCCGACGGCGAGAGGCTGCTGGCGGGTCTCGACCTCACCGGCGACCCGCGAGACGCGTTGCGCGTCCTGATCGGATCGAGTTGGCTGCTCATCGCCCAGTCGAGCGCGCTGCTGGAGGCGGCGCAGGCGTCGTTGCCCCCCAACCGGGTCCACGAACTCCACGCCGAGCCGGCCCGGCGGGTCGACCAGCTGATCCGCCGCGGCCAGGCCGAGGGCGTTTTCCGGGCCGACCTGCCCGCCACCTGGCTGACGAGCGTCCTGCACCATCTCATGAAGGGCGCCGCCACCGACGTCGCCACGGGCCAACTGGATCGTGCGGAGGCCCCGCGCCTCATCAGCGAGACGGTCCTCGCCGCCTACCGCGTCGGCGGATAGCGGGCGCCGGGCGGGACGACGCTGGCGTCCCCGGCGGCCCCGCCGTATCGTCGCGATCCGATGCGCGAACCGGGCGGTCCGCCCGGCGGAACGCAACCGGGTCCGCGACCCGGTCCGCGCGGCGCTCCCGTGTGCCGCGCCTCCCCCTCGACCAGCGGAAAGGTGTGACGGTGACCCAGGAAGACGACGTCGTGTACCGGGTGGTCCTGAACGACGAGGAGCAGTACTCGATCTGGCCGGCGGACCGTGACGTGCCGGCGGGTTGGCGCGCCGCCGGCCACACGGGAACCAGGGCGGAGTGCCTGGAGCACATCGAGCGGACCTGGACGGACATGCGGCCGCTCAGCCTCCGCCGTGCCCTCGCCGGGGAGGCCGGGGAGGCCGGGGAGGCCGCGCGGTAGGGGGACCGCCCGCGCCGGGGCCGCGCGGCGCCTTCGGGCGTACGTCCGGCGGGGTGTTCGACCCCGCGGCGCGGGCGGCTACCGCCTAGACGGTGGCCCGGCGCGGGACGGCCGGCGCCACCGTCGGGCCGTGGCGGGCTGCCCGCGGTGCTGGCTCGGGCTACGCGGAGGCCTGGTAGGTCGACTGCATCTTGTGTGAGAACCACTCGCCCACGGTCACCCGGTCGAGCCCGGCTTCGGCGCTCGCCTGCGCGAGCGGCTGGATGGGTTCGATCGTGGCGTCGTGGTTGGGCAGGTAGAAGAAGGGGATGGAGACCCGCGAGGGCGCGTCCGGCCCTTCCGGGTTGACCACCCGGTGCACCGTCGACTTCCACCGGCCGCCGGTCCAGAACGCCATCAGGTCGCCGATGTTCACCACGAAGCTGCCGGGGATCGGGGGGACGTCCAGCCAGTCGTCGCCGTGCTGGACCTGGAGCCCGCCCAGCTCGTCCTCCACGTAGAGCACGGTCAGGCTGCCCCAGTCCGTGTGCGTCTCCCGGCGCAGCACGCCGGCGTCCGGCGACGGGTAGTAGTAGTTGGCGATGATCAGCGACACGTGGGCGTCGAACTTGCCGTCGAAGAACCTCTCCGGCAGGCCGAGCGCGAGCGCGAAAAGCCGCATGATGTCCGCCGACAGCTTGGTCATGGCCGCGATGTACTCGTACCAGACCGCCTTGAAGTCGTCGTCCGGCCAGATGTTGGCCGCCTTCCAGGTGGCCGGGTGCGTGCCGAGCCCGGCCCGCTCCTCGTCGCTCAGGTCACCCGTCACGTGCGCCGCGAACGCCTCGTACGGACCGCCGGGCCGGCGCAGGCCCGACACGCCGGAGCCGCGGTTCGCGCTCCGCTCCTTCTCCTCCTCCGGCTGGGTGAAGAACGCCTTGGTGGTGGTGTACATGCGGCTCACCAGGTCCTGCTGCACGCCGTGCCCCACCACGGTGAAGAACCCGGACCCCTCACACGCCGCGCCGATCGCGCCCGCGATGGCCGCGCGCCCCTCGGCGGTGTCGCGGCCTGACAGGTCGATAGCCGGTACGAAATCATGGACCTCAACGGAAGCCATGGCTCTCCGCCCTCTCTCGCGACGTCTGGTACATCGATCGAAGCAATCCCCGGTCATCGGACGGGAATGTCCGCCGCACCACGTTGGCCATTTTCCGGTAATCAGTGGACGCATCTGTCGGTAACGGATTGTTGAGGCACATAGACATTCACATGCACGATTACGTTGTGCTGTACGACGACGAGCAGTGGACGCAGGTGGTCGGGACGCTCGCCGAGGTGGCCGGTAGCCGCGCGGCGCCGGCCGAGGGGGCACCCGGCGCCGGGCGTGGCGCGGTCGGGTCCGCCCCGCTGCCCCGGGACGCCGTGGGCCGGCTCGTCGCCGAGGCACTGGGCACCCGGGTGGAGCCGGCCGTGCGGGCGCTCGTCGCCGCCGCCGACGGGCACCCGGTGCTCCTGGCCGAGCTGCTCGAAGGCGTCCGGACCGAGGGGATCACGCGCGGCCGCGGTCGGGCACGGACGCCGAAGCGCGTCCAGGACATGGTGCGGACCGGGCTGGGCGCCGCGCCGGCCGGCTCCTGGCAGCTCCTGCGGGTGGCCGCCGTGCTCGGCCGCACCTGTCAGCTGGCGGAACTGGGGGCGATGACCGGGCGTAACACCGCCCAGATGCTGCCGGACCTCGACGCGCTGCTCGACGCCGGCCTGCTGCACTGGGCGGGGGACGACCTCGCCTTCCGGCACGAGCTGGTCTGGTGGGCGGTGCTCGACGCGCTGCCGCCCGCGGTGTGGCGCGCGCTGCACGCCGACCGCGACCGCCTCCGCCGCGCGCCGGCCCGGGCCGGGGTGCGCCCCGCCGGCGGCCCGGCGATGGAGCCCGTCGACCGGGCCCCCGCCGAGCTGCGGAAACGGATCGCGCTGCGGGCCGCCCCGGGGGTCCGCCGGCCGGACGGTGGCGGCGCGTGGGACTCGTTCAGCGGCGTCGAGCGGGCCATCGCCCGGCTCGTCGCCGAGGGCATGACCAACCGGCAGATCGCGACCCGGGTGCGGCTGTCGCCGCACACGGTCAACTACCACCTGCGCGGCCTGTTCCGCCGGCTGGGCATCTCCTCGCGGGCCGAGCTGGTCCGGCACGTGCCGGTCTCCTCCGCGGCGTAGGGGCGTTCCGCCCGCCCGCACTTGTCGCGACATCGCTTTTTTCGGCGCCGTTCAGTCAAATTCGACAGGGGGTGCGGCGCGCCCCGCGGACTACTCTGTTGAGTAGTGCGGATTCGGAAAACGTGCTCATTCTGGTAGTCCGGGGAGCCGCCGCGAGGCAGTAGTGTCCCCCATACCGAATTTCGTTGGGTCAGCGGCAGGTAAATCCACGGGTACGACCGTGCTCACACCCGAGGGAACACATGAACATCCGTACGCAACCGCGTGTCCACGAACTCATCGCCAACCGCGCGGCGTCGCAACCCGACCGCACCGCGGTCGTGCAGGGCGACGCGCGCATCAGCTACGCCGAGCTGGAGCGCCGGGCGAACGGCCTGGCCCGCCGCCTCGTCGACGAGGGCGTCGGCATGGACTCCGTGGTCATGGTCCACCTGGAACGCTCCGTCGACGCCGTCGTCGGCCTGCTCGCCGTCTGGAAGGCGGGCGCGGCCTACCTCCCGGTGGAGCCGGCGCTGCCGGACGGCCGGCTCGAGGCCTTCGTCAAGGAGACCGGCTGCGCGACCGTCCTCACCCACGGGCGCGACCTGGCACGCTTCGCCGACCTGCCGGTCACGGCACTCACCGCGACGGACCCGGCCACCGCCACGACCGCCCCGGACGTCGCGGTGGGCGACGACGCCGCCGCCTACGTCATCTACACGTCGGGCTCCACCGGTACGCCGAAGGGCGTCGTGGTGGACCACGGATCGCTGAGCTACCTCTGCGGCGAGCTGGCCGGCCGCTACGGCGTGACCCCGGACGACCGGGTGCTCCAGTTCGGCGCGCTCTCCTTCGACACCTCCATCGAGCAGATCACCGTCGCGTTGCTCGGCGGCGCGACCCTCGTGCTGCCCGAGCTGAGCTGGGCGCCCAGTGAGCTGCCGGAGCGTCTGCGGCACTACGGGGTCACCGTGATGGACCTGACCCCCGCGTACTGGCGTCGCTTCCTCGCCGAGCTCGCCACGACGGGAGCCGGGGACCTGCCGGTGCGGATGGTGATCGTGGGTGGCGAGGCGGTCAACGCGGAGGACTGCCGCACGGCGCTGGAGCTGATGCCCGGGGTGCGGCTGGTCAACGCCTACGGGCTCACGGAGACCACGATCACCTCCTGCCTGCTGGACCTCACCGCCGACGTGCTGCCCGCGCGTGGCGCCGCCCCGGTCGGCCGGCCGCTGCCCGGCACCGCCGTCTACGTCCTCGACGAGCAGGGCCGGCCGGTGGCCCCCGGCGAGCGCGGCGAGATCCACATCGGCGGTCGCGGCGTGGCGCGGGGTTACCTCAACGAGGACGCCGGCCGCTTCCTGCCGGACCCGTTCGCGCCCGGGCCCGGCGCGCGGATGTACCGGACCGGCGACCTGGGCGCCTGGACCGCCGAGGGCAACCTCGAGGTGGTCGGGCGCATCGACCGGCAGGTCAAGATCCGTGGCTTCCGGGTGGAGCCCGGCGAGATCGAGGCGACGCTCGCGGCACACGACGGCGTCGACACGGTCGCCGTCACCACGTACGAGCAGAACGGCCAGCGGCGCCTCGCGGCGTACTACACCGGCCCCCGGCCCCTGGACTCCGCCGAGCTGCGCGACTTCACCGCCCGCCACCTGCCCGACTACATGGTGCCGACGGCGTTCGTCGCCCTCGACGAGCTGCCGCTGAAGACCAACGGCAAGGTCGACCTGGCCGCGCTGCCCGCGCCGCCGGCCGCGACCGGGGCGACGGGCGAGGCGGACGACGCGCCCGTGGACCTGGTGGAGCGCGGCGTCGCCCGGCTCTGGGGGCAGGTGCTCGGCGTGCCCCGGGTGCTGCCCGACGACAACTTCTTCGCGCAGGGCGGCAACTCGATCCTCGCCGCCGAGCTGCTCGCGAAGATCCGGGGCTCGTTCGGCGTGCTCATCACGCAGGTGCGTCCGCTGATCCGGCTGCTGCTGGAGGACGCGACGCCGCGCGGCCTGGCGCGGGCGGTACGCGACGCCCGGGAAGGCACGCTCGCCGGCGACGACACCCGCAAGCGGGTGGACTTCGCCGCCGAGACGGAGCTGGACGTCCCGATCCGCCGCGAGGTGTCCGACGAGCCGCGCTGGCAGGACCCGCGGCACGTCCTCCTCACCGGCGCCACCGGCTTCCTGGGCATCTACCTGTTGCGGGAGCTGCTGGAGAGCACGGACGCCGTGGTGCACTGCCTGGTGCGCGCCGACGGGCAGGAGCGGGCGATGGCCCGCATCCAGGCCAACGCGCGCCACTACTTCGGCGACGACCTGGCGGCCCACGCGGCGACGGGCCGGATCGTCGCCGTCCCCGGCGACCTCGCGGCGCCCGGGCTGGGCCTGCCGGAGGCGGTCTTCGACGAGCTGGCGCGCACGGTCGACGTCATCCACCACCCCGGCGGCGCCGTCAACTTCATCTACCCGTACGCGCACATGCGGCCCGCGAACGTCGACGGCACCCGCGAGATCATCCGGATGGCCGCGCGGCACCGCAACGTCCCGATCCACTACACCTCGACCATGGCGGTGGTCGCGGGCTTCGGCACCGCCGGCGTCCGGCACGTCGACGAGGACACCCCGCTGGCGTACGCGGACCACCTCTCGGTGGGCTACGTGGAGAGCAAGTGGGTCGCGGAGGCGCTGTTGCACAAGGCGGCGGAGCGGGGGCTGCCGGTGGCGGTCTACCGCGCCGCCGACATCTCCGGCGACCGCGTCAACGGCGCGTGGAACACCGCCACGGAGATGTGCGCGATGAAGAAGTTCGTGGTGGACACCGGCACCGCCCCGGTCGCCGAGCTGCCGCTGGACTACACGCCGGTCGACGTCTTCGCCGCCGCCGTCGCGCACATCGCCAGGGCGTCCCGGCCCGCCGGCGAGGTCTACCACCTCACCAACCCCGGCAAGGTCAACATCTCGATGCTCGTGGAGCGCCTGCGGGCGCACGGGCACGACATCCGCGAGGTGCCGTGGGCCGAGTGGCTCGACGAGATGGTGCGGGTCGCGGTCGAACAGCCCGACCACCCGATGACCCCGTTCGCGCCGCTCTTCATCGACCGCTGCGCGACGGGCCAGATGAGCGTGGCGGAGATGTACCTGGAGACGACGTTCCCCGTCTTCTCCCGGGGCAACGTGGAGCGGGCGCTGCGCGGCAGCGGCATCGAGATCCCGCCGGTGGACGCCGAGATGCTCGACCGCTACATCGGCTACCTCACCCGCACCGAGTTCCTGCGGGCCGCGTGATGGGCTGGGAGACGCTCGACCTCACCGACGCCCCCGCCGAGGGCCCGGTCGCGTTCGGCGACGACCTCTCCGCGCCGACGCTGCTCGGCGCGTACCGGCACGGGCTGTTCCCGTTCCCGGCCGACACCGAGGAACGGAAGATCGTCAGCGAGTTCACCTACGAGGCGGACGTCGCCGCCGGTCGGATCGCGCTGCTTCCCGGCAGCGTCGACCCGTACGCCGTCGCCTGGTGCTCGCCCGACCCGCGCCCGGTGATCCACGTCGACCGGGCCCGCATCCAGCGCAGCCTGCGCCGGCAGCTGCGCAACAAGGTCGAGTGGACGACGACCCTCGACGCCTGCTTCGACCGGGTGGTGCAGCACTGCCGGGAGGGGCGCGAGCCCCGGTGGCTGACCGACCGGCTGGTGGCCGCCCTGCGTCAGCTGCACGCGGCGGGGCACGCGCACAGCGTCGAGGTGTGGGAGGACGACGAGCTGGTGGGCGGCACCTTCGGCGTACGGGTGGGCGGCGTGTTCAGCGCCGACTCCCAGTTCGCCCTGCGCAGCGGCGCGGCGAAGGTGGCGGTCGCCTGCCTGGTGCGGCGCGTCGGGGAGAGCGGCGGGGTGGCGGTCGACGTCCAGCACGACGGAGACCACGCGAAGCTCATCGGCGCGGTCGCGGTGCCCCGTGCCGAGTACCTGGCGCTGCTGCGCCAGCACGCCGACGACATCTGCGCCATGCCCGCGGACCCGCTGCCCGCGCGCAGCCTGGCCGCCTGACCGACGGAGGTGACCCCCGTGCGCGTGCTGACGCTCGCGGAACGACCGGACCTGCGGGACGGGATGCTCCACATGGAGGCCTCGTGGCCCGAGTACATCCCGCCCGAGCCGATGGTGATCGGCTGGGCCTTCGACCGGTACCCCGAGCACCAGCTCGTCGTCCTCGACGACGACGACAGGGTGGTCGCCCGCGCGGCCAGCGTGCCGTTCGCGTGGGACGGCGACCCGGCGAGCCTGCCCGACACCGGCTGGGACGCGA
Source organism: Micromonospora sp. CPCC 205561 (assembly GCF_036906775.1). Taxonomy (NCBI): domain Bacteria; kingdom Bacillati; phylum Actinomycetota; class Actinomycetes; order Micromonosporales; family Micromonosporaceae; genus Micromonospora; species Micromonospora sp. CPCC 205561. Next base: position 443,829 of record NZ_JBAKHV010000001.1, read on the forward strand.
CGCTGGGCTTGAGCATGCTCGACACCTACGCCGGCCGCGAACTCACCGCGCTGTGCGCGCTAGAGATCGCCGTGGTGCCGGGCATGCAGGCCCGGAACATGTCGGGCCGCGTCCTGGCGGCGGTCAAGGACAACGCCCGCCGGCACGGCTACCGCGACGTCGTGGGGCCGGTCCGGCCCAGCGGCAAGCACGCCGAGCCGCACGAGCCGATGACGGGGTACGCCGCCCGTACCCGCGAGGACGGGCTGCCGGTCGATCCGTGGCTGCGCGTCCACGTCCGGGCGGGCGGGCGGGTCCTCCAGGTCTGCCCGGCCTCCATGACGATCTCCGGCAGCCTCGCGCAGTGGCGCGCCTGGACCGGGCTGCCGTTCGACACCAGCGGACCGGTCGTCGTGCCGGGTGCCCTGACCCCGGTCGCGGTGAGCGTCGAGCACGACCACGCCGTCTACATCGAGCCCAACGTGTGGGTTCGACACCCTCTCGCGGAAAGGCATGACCGATGACCAGCACCGTTCCGGCCACCCTGGCCACCAAGATCCGCAACCGTGCCGCGCTGATCGAGATCATCGGCGGGTACATGGCCTCGCAGTCGCTCGCGCTCGCCGCCGAGCTGAAGCTCGCCGACCACATCCACGACGGCCGTGTCACGAGCGCGCAGCTCGCCGAGGCGACGGGCACCCACGCGCCCTCGCTGCACCGGCTGCTGCGGACCCTCGCGGCCATCGGCCTGCTGGCCGAGCCGACGCCGGGCGAGTTCCGGCTGACCGAGGTGGGCGAGCAGCTGCGCACCGACTCGCCGAACTCGTTGTGGGCGTTCACCCGGTTCTTCACCAACCCCACGCTCTTCTCGTCCTGGCAGCAGGTGCGGCACTCCATCGAGACCGGCGAGTGCGCCTTCGACCACGTGCACGGAAAGAACGCCTACGTGCACCTCGCCGAGCACCCCGAGCTGTCGGCGCTGTTCAACGTGGCGATGGGGCAGGAGTCGAGGGCGTCCGCCCAGCTCGTCGCGGACGGGTACGACTACTCCGGCGTCCGTACCGTCGTGGATGTCGGTGGCGGCGACGGGACGCTGCTCGCCGCGATCCTCGGCACCCACCAGCACCTGCGGGGGGTGTGCTTCGACAGCGCCGCCGGCGTGGCTGAGGCCGCCGGCGTGCTCGCCGCCGCCGGGGTCGCCGAGCGCTGCGAGATCGTCGCGGGCGACTTCTTCTCGTCGGTGCCGGACGGCGGCGACCTGTACATCATCAAGAGCGTCTTCCAGGACTGGGACGACGAGAACGCCCGGAAGCTGCTGGCCACGGTGCGCGCGAACATGCCCGACGGGGCGACGCTGCTGATCGTCGGCTCCGTGCTGCCGGACACCGCGAACACCGACAACAAGGTGATGTTCTACACGGACATCAACATGCTGGTGACCGCCGGCGGCCGGGAGCGGACCGAGAGCGAATTCCGGTCCCTGCTCGCCGAGACCGGCTTCACCGTCGAGTGGTGCGGCCACGGCGCCGCGGGCCCCCTCTCGCTGATCAAGGCCGCACCGGCGAACTGACCGCCTCGACGACGGACCACGTCCGCACCGCCCCGGCGGGCGGGCGTGGCCCGTGCGCGTCCCGCACCAGACCACCCGCCGACGGGGAGGCAACGATGTCCAGACCGAGTTTCGGCAACGAACTCCTGCGCGGCAGACTGCGGATCGACCTGCTCGACCCGCTGCCCGACGCCGGGATCGACCCCGCCGGCGAGGCGTTCCTCGCCCGGCTGCGCGCGTTCTGCGTGGACAAGGTGGACGGCCGGCTCATCGAGCGCGAGGACCGGATCCCCGATGAGGTCGTCGACGGCCTGCGCGACCTCGGCGCGTTCGCCATCAAGCTCCCCACCGAGTACGGCGGGCTGGGCCTGTCGGGGGTCTGCTACCACCGCGCGCTGATGATCGTCAGCACCGCGCACTCCTCGCTCGGCGAGCTGCTCGGCGCGCACCAGGCGATCGGCCTCATCCAGCCGCTGCGGCTGTTCGGCACCGACGCCCAGAAGCGCGAGCTGCTGCCGAGGTGCGTACGCGAGATCTCCGCCTTCGCCCTCACCGAGCCGGACATCGGCAACGACCCCTTCCGGATGCGGACCACCGCCACCCCCACCGACGACGGCGGCTACCGGCTCGACGGGGTGAAGCTGTGGACCACCAACGGCACCATCGCCGACCTGATCGTGGTGATGGCCCTGGTCCCGCCGTCGGAACGTGGGCCGGGAGGCATGTCCGCGTTCGTGGTGGAGGCCGCCGCGCAGGGCGTCACGGTGGAGCACCGCAGCTCCTTCCTCGGGCTGCGCGGCCTGGAGAACGGCGTCGTCCGGCTGCACGGCGTCGTGGTGCCCGCGAGCCGCCGGATCGGGCCGGAGGGGCAGGGACTCCAGGTGGCCCTCGCCGCCCAGGACACCGGCCGGCTCTCGATGCCCGCCGTCTGCGCCGCGGCGGCCAAGTGGAGCCTGAAGATCGCCCGCGAGTGGTCCGGCGTCCGGGTGCAGTGGGACCGGCCGATCGGCGAGCACGAGGCGGTGGCCGGCAAGATCGCGTTCATCGCGGCGACCGCGTTCGCCCTGGAGGCCATGGTCGAGGTGACCGGCCGGCACGCCGACGCCGGTCTGCTGGACACGCACACGGAGGGCGAACTCGCGAAGCTGTTCGGCTCGGAACAGGCGTGGCGGATCGCCGACGAGCTGATGCAGATCCGCGGCGGTCGCGGGTACGAGACCGCCGAGTCGGCCGCCGCGCGCGGCGAGCGCGGCGTCCCCGTCGAGCAGCTCTTCCGGGACCTGCGCATCGGCCGGATCTTCGACGGCTCCAGCGAGGCGCTGCGGGTCTTCGTCGGCACCGACGCGCTCGCCGACGAGGCGCCGCCGGTCGGGCGGTCCACGCCGTTCGCGCCGCCGCCCGGCTTCGGCGCCCTGGCCGGGCACCTGACGTACGTCGACGCGACGAGCGCCGAGCTGGCCCGGCACCTCGCCGACGCCCGGGAGCGCTGGGGCGAGGCGGTGGCCGAGCGGCAGCTCTTCCTCGGCCGGGTCGTGGACGTCGCCGCCGAGCTGTACGCGATGACCGCCGCCTGCGTGTACGCCAGGGCGCTCGGCGGATCGGCGGTCGAGCTGGCCGACGCGTTCTGCCACCAGTCCCGGCAGCGGGTGGCCGAACTGCGCCGGCGGCTCTGGGCCAACACCGACGCCGACGACGCCGCGCTCGCCGGGCGGGTGCTCGGCGGGAACTTCACCTGGCTGGAGGAGGGCGTGCTCGACGCGTCCGTCGAGGGGCCGTGGATCGCCGAGCCCGCACCGGGGCCGGCGACCCGCCCGAACCTGCACCGCACCTACGGAGGTGGCTGATGGACGAGCACGTGGCAGAGCTGGTGGCACAGGGCCGGCGGTCGCTGGAGCTGGCGCCCAACCGGTTCCTGGAGCTGCTGGAGCGCGGTGAGGTGTCGGCCGGGCGGCTGCGGGCCCTCGCCGGCGAGCTGCACCACCTGGTCGCCAGCGACCGGCGCAGCTTCGCGTACCTGGCGGCCCGCTTCCCCGATCCGCTGTTCCTGGCGATGGCGGGCGCCGAGGAGGAGGCGCTGAGCCTGCTGCCGGCGTTCGCCTCCGCGGTGGGGGTGGGGGAGAAGGAGCTGCGGGCGTACGAGCCGCGACCGCTGGCCCAGGCGTACCCCCACTTCATCGTGCGGACCGCCGTCTTCGGACCGCGCTCGGCGATCCCGCTGGCGCTGCTGGTCAACGTCGAGGAGTCGGGCGGGTTCTACGCCCGGATGGCCGACGCGCTCCAGGCGCGGTACGGGTTCTCCGACGCGGCGGTGGCCCACTTCCGCTACTTCGCCGAGACGCCGGACGAGGTGCTGGAGCAGGCGGCCGAGGTGGTCTCGGCGGGTCTGGCCACGGGCGACGACCCGGCCGAGGCCCTGCGGGCGGCGCGGATGGTGCACTCGTACGAGGCGGTGTTCTGGGCGACGATGCTGGAGTGAGTCCCCCGGACCGGGGTGGACCGCCCGTCAGGGCAGGTCCACCTCGATCCGGCGGTCGATCCGGTCCTCCAGCCAGGTGGTGGTGTCCACCAGCCAGACGCGGTCGACCGTGATCTGGTAGATCCGGTGCTCGGCGGGCGGCAGCAGCGCCGACACGGGCAGCGTGTACTCCGCCCGGCTCGCCTCGTCCGGCAGCAGTGCGTCGTAGAACGTCCCGTGGTGCGCGTGCACCTCGTCGGCGGTCAGCTCCCGGCAGGTGCCGGTGAACTGGGCGCCGTCGACCTGGGTGAGGCCGCCGTCGCCGGCGACGAAGAGCGCCCCGCTGACCGCGGGCCGGGCCGCCACGTGCCGGCTGTGCCGGGACTGAGTCGCGGAGCCGAAGAGGAAGCGCAGCGGGTCGGGCAGCCACGCGTACTGGAGCACCGACGTCCACGGCCGGCGCCCGGAGGTCACGGTGGAGAGGGAGAGGTACTTGGCCTCGGCGAGGACCCGGTGCAGCCGGTCGGCGAGTTCCATGATCAGCCCACCTCCGCGAGGGGCGCGCCGACGATGTGCGCGACCCGGGGGGCCGCCAGGCGTACGTAGTCGCGGGTGTCCAGCGCGATCGACATGTCGAGCCGGGCGGCGTTGAAGTAGATGAGCGGCTCCGCCAGCAGCAGCGGGTCCACCACCAGCTCGAGGTCGTGCCGGAAACTGAACGGGATGATCGTGCCGCTGGGGCAGCCGGAGAGCCGCTCGGCGGTCTCCCGGGTGGCGAACGAGACGTAGCTGCCGCCCCACATCCCGCGCAACGCGTCGAGCGCCACCAGCCGGTCGCCGGGCACGACGGCCAGCACGAACCGATTCACCTTCTTGCCGACCTTGACCCGCGCGACGATGCACTTCGCCGCCTGGGACAGCGGATGCCCGCGCAGCCGGCTGGCCGGGGAGGTGACGCCCTGCGGCTCGTGCGGGATGAGCCGGAACGCCGCGCCGTGGGACGCCAGCAGACCGGTCAGCCGCTCGTAGCTGTTCATCGCCCGTACTCGTAGAAGCCCCGGCCGGACTTCTTGCCGAGCAGGCCGCCGGCCACCATGCGGGCGAGCAGCGGCGGCGGCGAGTAGAGCGGCTCGCGGAACTCCCGGTACAGCGACTCGCCCGCGGCGGCCACGATGTCGAGCCCGATGAGGTCGACGAGGCGCAGCGGACCCATCGGGTGCGCGCAGCCCAGCGTCATCGCCTTGTCGATGTCGGCGACCGACGCCATCCCGGACTCCACCATCCGGACGGCGGAGATCAGGTACGGGATCAGCAGCGCGTTCACCACGAAGCCCGCCCGGTCCTGGGCGCGGACGACCTGCTTGCCGAGCACGCCGGTGACGAAGGCGTCGACCGCGTCGACCGTGCGGGGGTCGGTACGCACCGAGCCGATGACCTCCACCAGCGGCAGCACCGGCGCGGGGTTGAAGAAGTGGATGCCCACCACCCGCTCCGGGCGGCTGGTGACGCCGCCGAGCTGCACGATCGGGAAGGACGACGTGCAGGAGCCGAGGATCGCCTCCTGATCCTCGACGACCTTGTCGAGGGTGGCGAACACGTCCAGCTTGATCGACTCCTGTTCGGGCGCGGCCTCGATCACCAACTGCCGGTCGGCGAAGTCGGCCAGGTCGGCGGTGAAGGCCACCCGCGCCAGCGCCGCGTCCCGGTCCGCACCGCTCAGCTTGCCCCTGTCCACGGCCCGGTCGAGCGACCCGGTGAGCCGCGCCAGGCCGGGCGCGACGGACGCCGGCCGGGACACCGCGACGAGCACGTCCAGCCCTGCCCTCGCGCACGTCTCGGCGATCCCGGCGCCCATGACGCCGCACCCGACGACGCCGACCCGACGAATCCTGTCCATGTTTTTCTGCCTCCGCACACGCGTTCGCACAAATGGTCTGTCGCGGAATTCGACGAGCGGGGCGGGATCGCCGCCTCCGGACAAGTGTCGTGGGATGGACGATAGGGTGGCCCGGCGGCGGGTCGCAATGAGCTGCGCCATTGTCCAGTCACATTCGTGGCGGCTGCGAGAATTCCGTTACCGGACAGTTCCCGATCGACGGTTACCTTTCTCTGCGTTCCCTCACATCGTAGGAGGCGCACTATGGTCGACTTCAGCGCTGCCCCCACCGCCCAGATCGACAGCCGCGGCGGCACCTGCCTGTACGCGCAGATCGACGAGTTCCGCGCGGCCGGCCCCGCGGTGGCCGTCGAGCTACCGGAAGGCATGCTGGCTTGGTCGATCACGCGCGGCGACGTGGTCCGGCGCCTGCTGACCCACCCGGGGGTCTCCCGCAACGTCAAGAAGAACGTGCCCAGCTACACCCCCGGCGAGATCAAGTGGCTGTCGCCGTGGGTGGACGTCGAGTCCATGTCCACGGCGGAGGGCCGCGAGCACCAGCGCCTGCGGCAGCTCGTGGCGCCGGCGCTGACCCCGAAGCGGATCGACGCGATGCGCCCGCACCTGGAGCTCATCGCCGGGCGGCTGCTCGACGACCTGGCAACCCGCCCGCCGGACGAGCCCGTCGACCTGCACACCACGTACTCCCAGCAGCTGCCGACCAGGATGATCTGCGACCTCTTCGGGGTGCCGGACGACCTGCGGCCCGAGGTGCTGCGCATCCTGCGGGTGGTGCTGAACACCGACAACGTGCCGGAGGAGGAGTCGGCCGCGGTCTACGTCGACATGAACGTCGCCATGCGTACGCTCATCGACCTCAAGCGCCGCGAGCCGTCCGACGACCTGACCAGCTTCCTGATGGCGGCCCGGGTGGAGGGCGAGGAACCGCTCAGCGAGCAGGAGCTGGTCGACATGCTGCTGCTGCTCATCGGCGGCGGCAGCCAGACGACCGTGACGCTCATCGACCACACCGTCCGCGAGCTGCTCGCCAACCCGGACCAGCTGGCGACCCTGCTGGCCGACCCGGCCCGCTGGCCGGACGCGATCGAGGAGGCGCTGCGGGCGCACTGCCCGGTGGCGGCGCTGCCGATGCGCTGGGCGAAGGAGGACATCGACCTCGGCGAGGGGGTCGTCATCCGGGCGGGCGACGCCATCCTGATCAGCTACCTGGCGCACGGCCGGGACCCGGCGGTGCACGAGAACCCCGAGGTGTTCGACATCGACCGGGAGAACAAGGAGCACCTCGCGTTCGGGGCCGGCCCGCACTTCTGCCCCGGCGCCCGGCTGGCGCGGCTGGAGGCGGCCGTGGCGGTGCCGGCGCTGTTCGCCCGCTTCCCGCGCCTCGCGCTGGCCGTGCGGCCGGAGGAGATCCAGCCGCTGCGCTCGTTCATGGCGAACGACGTGGCGTCGCTGCCGGTGCTGCTGCGCCACCGGTAGCCGGGGCACCGCGTACGGCCGGCGACCGCACCGCGTCCCGTCCCGTACGGCTCGACACCGCGCGGGCAGGCCCGGAGACCGCGCGGGTGGCTCCGACGGCGGTGTGCCGCGGGCGCGGCGGTTCCCGGCGGGAACCGCCGCGCCCGCGTGTCCGGCCAGGGGAGGGCGCTCGACCGGCGGGCAGCGGACGGGCGCCACGCCGGGTGCCGCGCGGGCGCGCCGTCGGCCCCCGGGCCGCCGCCCGCCGGTGGCCATCGGCGGGGCACCCCCGGGTCATCGCTCGGGCACGGCCGGCGCACGGCGGGGGCCATCGGTCGGTGCGGCTCGTCCCGGCGGGCGGCGGTCGACCGGCGGCGGGCGTGAAGCCGTCACGTGCGGCCGGGTGAACGACGCGCGACGGGGCGGGGAACGGCGCCCGTCGGCCCGGCGAAACCGTACGCGTCCGGTGCCGGCGGACGGACTCCCGCGGCTCGCCGCGCGGGCCGGAGCACCGCGCGTACGCCCTGCCCGGCGGCGGTCACGCGGCGACCGGGCCGAGGCGCGGAGCGGGCCGCCGACGCACCGGCGGTACCCCGGTGCGGTTTCGCGTCTTGACAGCCGGCACCTATTCTGCCGTGCCCGGGGGCATGAGCGATTCACGAATGCGTTGTGATGAATGGTCGTGCAGCCGATGAGCGCAGACCTTGTTGGAACACGCGCCATCCAGGAGGTTTAAGTGGCGCTCAGCATCGAGGCCGTGTACCGCGAGAGGGGACTCCCATGCCGATCAATGCTACCGAGATTCTCAATGCCTTCTTCTTCGACGGTGCCGAGGTCCCGGCGGACGCGGACCTCCGCATCGACGTGGTGGACAGCTGGAGCACCGGCGACCTGGCCGCCGTCCGACCCACCACCATCAGCTGGAGCGAGGTCCGGGTCGACGCGGGCCGCTGACGGCACGGGCGGCACCGGCACCGGCACCGACACCACGAGCGGAATCGCGGGGTGAACGAGATGACAGACACCGACCTGTGGGTGCACCGCTTCCATCCCGCGGACGAGGCGCCGACCAGGCTGCTGTGCCTGCCGCACGCCGGCGGCGCGGCGAGCTACTTCCTGGGGATGGCCAAGGCGCTCGCGCCCGAGGTCGACGTGCTCGCCGTGCAGTACCCGGGCCGTCAGGACCGGATGCGGGAGCCGGGGATCACCTCGGTCCACGAGATGGCGGACCGGCTGGTGGCGGCGCTGCTGCCGCTGGTCGACCGGCCGCTGGCCGTGTTCGGCCACAGCCTCGGCGCGATGATCGGTTTCGAGGTGGCGATGCGGCTGCGGGAGGCGGGCAAGACCCCGACCGGGCTCTTCGTGTCCGGCCGGCGGGCGCCGCACCGGCGCAAGCTCGACCGGATCCACCTGCGCGACGACGCCGGCCTGATCGCCGAGGTCCGCGCGCTGGCGGGCACCGACGACGCGGTGTTCGACGACGAGGAGGTGCTGCGGATGGTGCTGCCGGCCATCCGTTCCGACTTCACCGCCGCCGAGACCTACGTGTACCGGCCCGGCCCGCGCCTCGCCTGCCCGATCGTCGCCCTCGTCGGCGACGAGGACCCCCGGGTGACGGCCGACGAGGCGCGCGCGTGGCAGGAGCACACCGACGACACGTTCGAACTCGCCGTTTATCCGGGCGGTCACTTCTACCTGAACGACAACATGCCCGCGGTGCTGCGCCGGATCCGGGCGCACACCCGGTCGTCCGGCGAGGCAGCGGGTGGCGACACCGCGCTGGCCCGCGCCGCGCAACCGGGGTGAGTCGCCGGTCGACCGAACCTCAGGAGTGTCCGGAGGTGTCCCACATGGCACTGATCGAGAGAGAACACCTGCTGGCCGACCTCGCCGAGACGTACGCGACGGCCGCCGCCGGCCAGGGCCGGGTGGCGCTCGTCGACGGCGGGGTGGCCAGCGGGAAGACCAGGCTGGTGAACGCCGCCGCCGAGGTGGCCGCCGGCGCCGGCGCGCTCGTGCTGACCGCCGCCTGCTCGGTGGCGGAGAGCACCATCCGCCTGGGTGTCATCGGGCAGCTCTTCCACAGCCTGCGGGCCCAGACCATGTCGGCCGACCACCTGCCGCTGCTGCGGCGCGACGACGGCCCCGGCGGCGACCCGGAGGCACCCGCCCTGCGCCACCACGAGGCGCGGCTGCTGGAGGACGTCTGCCAGGTCCTGCTGGACGTCGCCGCGGAGCGGGCCCTGGTGGTCGTCGTGGACGACGTGCAGTTCGCCGACCCCCTGTCCCTGCAGGCACTGCTCTACCTGCAACGGCGGATCCGCTTCGCGCGGATGATGCTGGTGCTGAGCGGCTGCGTCGGCGCGCGGCCCGAGGCCGCCGCCTTCCGGGCGGAACTCACCCGGCAGCCGCACTGCCGCCTCCTGCGGCTGCCGCCGCTGTCGCCCGACGGCGTGGGTCGCCTGCTGGCCGAGCGGATCCCGCCGGATGCCGCCCGGCGGCTCGCCGCCTCCGCCCACGTGCTCAGCGGTGGCAACCCGATGCTCGTGCACGCGCTGGTCGAGGACTCGCTCGCCGACGCCGACGACGCTGCCGCGCCGACGGTGGGCGAGTCGTTCGTGCAGGCCGCGCTCGCCTGCCTGCACCGCAGCGACCCGCGACTGCTCGACGTGGCCCGGGCACTGGCGATCGTCGGCCCGTCCGGGTCCGCCGGGCTCGTCGCCGGGCTGGTGGGGCTGAGCCCGGCGGCCACCCGCCAGGTGCTCGGCGCGCTGGCCGAGGCGGGCCTCACCCGGGGACCCGCCTACCACCACCCGGCCGTCCGTGCCGCGGTGCTGGACGACTGCCCGCCCGACGTCCAGTCGGCCCTGCGTACCCGGGCCGCCCGGCTGCTGCACGAGGAGGGCGCCGGCGCCGCCGAGGTCACGGCCCACCTGTTGCGCGCCGGCGAGCCGGCCGAGCCCTGGGCGACGCCGGTGCTGGTCGCCGCCGCCCGGGAGGCAGTCACCGGCGGCGCCGTACGCCAGGCGGTGGACTGCCTCGAACTGGCACTGCGCTCGACCGGCGAGGGCGCGGCGCGGGCCGCGGCGCAGGCGGCGCTCGTGCGGGTGCACTGGCGCACCGAACCCGAGGCGGTCCCGCGCCACCTGCCGGCGTTGCTGGAGGCGGCCCGCGCCGGCCTGCTCGACGAGGCCGACACGCTGCTGCTCGCCCGTTCGCTCGCCTGGCACGGTCGGCACGCCGAGGCGGTGGAGGCGCTCGGCACGGTGGGCGACCTGGCCGGGCACCCGGACCCGGACCTGGGCGCGGACTACCTGGCCACCCGGGACTGGCTGCTGCACTGCCGCCCGCGGGGCGGCGGCGCACCCGGCGGGCCGGGCGCCGGCCGGGGCGGCGCCGTGGACCGCGCGGAGGAGGTGCTGCAACGCGCCCGGGCGGGCGACTCCCCACTGGTGTCCGTGTGGCACGCGCTGCGGGTGCTGGTGTACGCCGACCATCTCGACCGCGCCACCGAGTGGTGCGAGAAGCTGGCCGAGGAGGCCGAGGCGGACGGCCTCGTCAGTTGGCGCGCCGTGCTGACCGACGTGCGGGCCGCCATCGCCCTGTGCCGGGGCGACCTCGCCGCCGCCGAGCGGCACGCGGGGGACGCGCTGGCCGCGATGCCGCCCGCCGCGTGGGGCGTCGCCGTCGGCTCGCCGCTGGCGCACCTGGTGCTGGCCCGCACGATGACCGCGCAACTGTCGCTGGCCGAGGCGGCCCTGCGGGAGCCGACGCCGGCCGCGATGCGGCAGAGCCTGTTCTGGCCGCAGTACCTGCGCGCGCGGGGCGTCTACTACGACGCGGTGGACCGGCGGCACGCCGCCGTCGCGGACTTCCAGAACACCGGCCAGCTCGCCGTGACCTGGGGCGCCGACGATCCCGCCGCGCTGCCCTGGCGGGTCGACCTGGCCCGGCTGCACGTGCGGATGGGCCGCCCGGACCGGGCCCGGAAGCTGATCGCCGAGCACCTGGCGCTGCCGGGCGGCGACGCCCCCCGGGTCAAGGGGATGGGGCTGCGGGCGCTGGCCGCGGCGTACGCGCCGAAGCAGCGTCAGGTGATGCTGCGCGAGGCGATGGATCTGCTGCACGCCAGCGGGGACCGGCACGAGCTCGCGCACGTCTTCGCGGACCTGAGCCAGACCGGGCACGCGCTCGGCGAGTTCGGGCGGGCCAAGATGATGGGCGCGCACGCCCTCCAGCTCGCCGAGGGCTGCCACGCCGAGCTGCTTCGGCGCCGGCTAAAGCCGTCCCACGACACGCTCGACCCCGCGGTGGCCGGCGCGAAGGACGGCCTGGCCACCCTGACCGACGCGGAGCGCCGGGTGGTCAACCTGGCCGCCCGCGGCCACACCAACCGGGAGATCGGCGACCGGCTGTTCATCACGGTCAGCACCGTCGAGCAGCACCTCACGCGGGCCTACCGCAAACTCAAGATCAGCACGCGGACGGAGCTGGTGCACATCGACGCGCCGAGGACCGCCCGGACGAGGCGGCGCCGGCGGGACGTCGCCACGGCGGAGCCGGCGGGGGACGCCGGACCGTGACCGGTCCCGCCCGGTCGAACTGAACCCGTTGGGAAGGACCCCGTGACCATGCCGCAGGTCGTGCTACTCGACGAGCAGGGGCGGCCCGTCGGCGCCACCGAGGGGGCGACCGTGCACCACCTGCGTACGCCGCTGCACCTCGCCTTCTCCTGCTACGTCTTCACCAGCGACGCGAAGCTCCTGCTCACGCTGCGCGGCACCCGGACGCGGACCTGGCCGGGAACCTGGACGAACTCCTGCTACGGCCATCCCGCGCCGGGCGAGCCCGTGGCCGCGGCGGTCACCCGTACCGTCGGCGCGGAACTCGGCCTCGCCGCGCCCGCCCCCGAGCTGGTGCTGCCGGCGTTCCGCTACCGCGCGGTGATGGACAACGGGGTGGCGGAGAACGCCGTGTCGCCGGTGTTCCGGGTGGTGACCGACGAGCGCCCGGACCCGGACCCGGCGGTCGTCGACGACTTCGAGTGGGCCGACTGGGCGGACTTCGTGTACGCGGTGGACACCGGGGACATCTCGCTGTCGCCGTGGTGCCGCCTCCAGGTCGCGGAACTCGTCGCGCTGGGCGATGACCCGACGCGCTGGCCCACCGCCGACGAGTGCCTCCTGCCCGGCGCCGCGCCGGGCCTGCTCGGCTGAACCGCCGGGCGGGTCAGGGCTCCGCCCGGACGACCGCCTGCACGGTGCAGATCCCGCCCGCCCGCCAGGTCCTCAGCGTGCCACCGGCCTCCCGCACCCGCTCGGCCAGCCCCGCCAGCGAGCCGTCGTCGTTCGCCGTCGCGTCGGTGGCGCCGTCGTTGGCGACCGTCAGCCGGGCCGTGGAGCCCTCGCGGGTGACCTCGATCGTGCACCAGCGGGCCTCCTCGTGGCGCAGCACGTGGGTGCCCGCCTCCCGTAGCACCGAGGCCAGCGGCGCGGTGAGCGCGGGCGGCAGCTCCTCGTCCGGTTGCGACACGGTGCACCGCAGGCCTGCGGCGCCCAGTACCCGTGCCACACCGAGGACGTGCTCGCGCAGCTCGACGTGGCGGTATCCGTGCACAGCCTCGCGCATCCGGGCCAGCGCGGTCGCCGCGAGTGCCCGCATCTCGGCGGTCTCCTGCCGGGTCCGCTCCCCGTCCACCAGCGCCAGCCGCGACGCCAGCTCGGCCTTGAGGATGATCGCCGCGAGGTGGTTGCCGAGCAGGTCGTAGACGTCACGGGCGAAGCGCAGCCGCTCCTCGGTGGCCGCCAGCCGGGCCAGTGCGTCGCGCCCCTCCCGGGCCTGGCCGAGGAACGTCCAGAACCAGAGGTGCAGCACGTTCCACAGCGCCACCGACAGCCCGAGCACCACCGTGACGGTCACGGCCCGGCGTACGGAGCCCTCCAGCGCCCAGGCCGTCGCCGCGGCGAGCAGTGCCGTCGCGGCCATCGGCGGCACCGCGTACCGGACCGGCAGCAGCAACGGCGCGACCCCGACCAGCCCGGCACCCACGAACGACCAGGCGAGCCCGGGGGTGCCACCGGCCGGCCCGACGAGCGGGACGGAGAGCAGGGCGGCCACGGCGGCGCCGGCGAGCGGCCGGCCGGGCGCCGCGAGGGTCGGCCCGGGGGTGACCGCCCGGTACAGTGCGACGGCGAGCGCCGCCGCGAGCAGCAGTATCCCGGTGCCGCCGAGGACCATCCACCGTGGATCCGGCGCGCGCGTGATCTCCAGACACGCGACGACGAGGCACGCGGCGGCCCCGCTCGCGGCGCTGGCCAGGGTGCACCAGCGCGCCTGGCGCATGGCGGGGGTCGACGGGAGGCGGGCCAGCTCGTCCGTGACCGTGGCGGCGGCCTGGTGTCCGGTGAGCGTCAACGCGGGGACCTCCGGGGTTCCGGACGCGCGGCGGGCGGCACCGGCACGCCCGACGCCGCCGGACGCACCGGTGTGGACGGCAGCGCGGTCAGCATGGTCGCCTCCAAGTCCCCTGGGCTACTCATCGCATCGTAAGGGTCACTGAGGGTGGGGGCAGCAGCGAGTCCGTCCGTCGCCGGCGCCCCGCGCCGCCCGTCCGTGGATCACGGCGGCGCGCGGTGCCAGCATGGCGGTGTACGACGGCCGCTTCCCATCCGCGTCGTGTCATGCCCGGTCCGGGAAGAATTGCATGGGTTGACCGTGTGCGGACGGTTCGCCGAAGCCGTCGGGAAATTGCGCCTTCCATCGCCCCGAAATCGTTTCCCCATTGCTCGGTAATTTGCGCGGTGATTGGCATGGGGGCGTGCCACGCGTGATTGCGGTCGATGCTTCCGCTCGGCTAATTTGCAGCCAAGGAACGCCTTTCCTCTCTGGAGGCTGCTGTGTCCTCATCCGTCGGAATTCTGGGCACCGGATCCTCGGTGCCCACGCGAGCGATGTCGAACGAGGAAATCGCGAGCCGCGTGCCGGGGGTGACCCCGGAGTGGATCGTGGCCAAGACGGCCATTCGTTCGCGCCGCTTCGCGGCTGCCGACGAGGCCACCTCGGACCTCGCCGCGCGCGCGGGCGCCCTGGCGCTGCGGGACGCGGGCCTCGGCGTCGACCGGGTCGACTACCTCATCGTGTCCACGTCGACCCCCGACCACCCGCAGCCGCCGACGGCCTGCCTGGTCCAGGAGCGGCTCGGCGCCTACGGGGCCGCCTGCCTCGACGTCAACGTGGTCTGCGCGGGCTTCGTGCACGCCCTGGTGCTGGCGCGCTCGCTGGTGGCCGACCGACCGGGCACCCACGCGCTGGTGATCGGCGCCGACGTGTACTCGCGCATCCTGGACTTCGAGGACCGGCGCACCGCCGTGCTGCTGGGTGACGGCGCCGGGGCGGCCGTGGTGGGCCCGGTGCCCGCCGGCCGGGGCGTCGTCGAGTACGAGATGGCGAGCCGGGGCGACGCCAGCGACCTGATCCGGGTGGTGGCGGGCGGCAGCAGGCTGCCGGCCTCGGCGGCGACGCTGGCCGACGGCGGTCACTTCTTCCGGATGCAGGGACGCGGTGTCACCGAGCTGGTCCTGCAGGACGTGCCGCCGTTCGTGGACAAGCTGCTCGCCCGGGCGGGCGTCGACGCCGCCGACGTGGCGCACGTGGTGCCGCACCAGCCGAACGGGCTGCTGCTCGACCGGCTCGTGGAGGCGTGCGGGCTGACCGCCGCGCGGACCCACCGCACGGTCGAGGAGTACGCCAACACCGGCAGCGCCTCCGTCCCGCTCACCCTCGACCACGCCAACCGGGCCGGTGCGTTCTCCGACGGGGACCTCCTGCTCCTGCTGGCGTTCGGCGGCGGCATGTCGTTCGGGGCATGCCTGCTGCGGTGGAGCCGTACGGCCTCCACACCACTCGTGTAGACACAGGACGGTCATCGATGAAGACCTTGACGAAACTCGGTGCGTTCGTGCTGGCCCTGGTGCTGGTGCTGACGAGCGCGTACGTGGTGGGCCGGGTCGCCGGGCCCCCGCCGGCCAAGGCGCCCGCCGCCGCGCCGGCCGCCGCGCCGGCGGCCGGGCACGGGGAGGACGGCCCGGGCGGCCTGGCGATCTCGCACGAGAGCATGTACCTGAAGGTGCTCACGGACAACGTGCCGGCGGGGACCCCCCAGACGTTCGCCTTCCAGGTGCTGCAGCACGACGGCACGCCGCTCATGAAGTACAAGGCGCAGCACGAGAAGCTGATGCATCTCATCGTCGCCAGCCGCGACCTGGCGCACTTCCAGCACGTCCACCCGAACCTCGGCGCGGACGGCATCTGGCGGGTGCCGCTGACCTTCCCGGCGGCGGGCGAGTACCGGGTCTTCGCGGACTACATGCCGCTGTGGGGCATCCACGGCGAGACGCTCGGCGCGGACGTGTCGGTGTCGGGCGTCTACCGTCCCCAGGCGCTGCCCGCGCCCTCGACCACCGCCACGGTGGACGGCTACACGGTCACCCTCGGCGGCGAGCTCACGCCGGCCAAGGACGGCAAGCTGACGCTCAGCGTCGCCAAGGGTGGCAAGCCGGTCACCGACCTGGAGCCCTACCTGGGCGCCTTCGGGCACCTGGTCGCCCTGCGCGACGGGGACCTGGCGTACCTGCACGTGCACCCCGACGGCACGCCGGGCGACGGGCAGACCGCCCCCGGCCCGGACATCGTCTTCCACGCCACCGCGCCGACCTACGGCGACTACCGGCTGTTCCTGGACTTCCAGCACCAGGGCGTCGTGCGTACCGCGTCGTTCACCCTGCGGGTGCCGGGGCCGAACCCGCCGCCGCACGGGCTGAGCGAGGAGGCGTTCGCCGCCGCCAAGGCCCGCAACGAGGCCGCCGCCAAGAACGGTGGCCACGCGCCCGGCGGCGCGACCGGCGGGGCGACCACCGGCACCGAGGGGAGCCCGCATGGCCACGGCTGAGAACCGGTTGGAGCTGTTGATCGGCGGCATGACGTGCGCGGCCTGCGCGGCGCGCATCGAGAAGCGCCTCAACGACATCGCCGGGGTGAAGGCGACCGTCAACTACGCCACCGAGAAGGCGAAGGTGCTGGTCCCGCCGCAGGTCTCGCAGGCGGAGGTGATCGCCGCCGTCGAGGAGATCGGCTTCACCGCCCGGCCGGTGAAGCCGCGCACGGCGAGGGCTGAGAACCAGTTGGAGCTGTTGATCGGCGGCATGACGTGCGCGGCCTGCGCGGCGCGCATCGAGAAGCGCCTCAACGACATCGCCGGGGTGAAGGCGACCGTCAACTACGCCACCGAGAAGGCGAAGGTGCTGGTCCCGCCGCAGGTCTCGCAGGCGGAGGTGATCGCCGCCGTCGAGGAGATCGGCTTCACCGCCCGGCCGGTGCTGCCGGTCGCGGCGCCGGCGGCGGACGCCCCGGACCCGGCCGCCGAGGAGGCGGCCGAGCACGACCGTGAGCTGCGGGCCGCCCGGCACCGGCTCTGGGTGGTGGCCGTGCTGGCCGTACCGGTCATCGCGCTGTCGATGTTCTCCCAGCTCCAGTTCGAGTACTGGCAGTGGGCCTGCCTGACGCTGGCCGCGCCGGTCGTGGTGTGGGGGGCGTGGCCGTTCCACCGGGCTGCCTTCGCCAACCTCCGGTACGCCGCCGCGTCGATGGACACGCTGGTCTCGGTCGGCACGCTCGCCGCGTTCGTCTGGTCGCTCTACACGCTCTTCCTCGGCACCGCCGGCGTGCCGGGCATGCGGCACCCGTTCCGGATCACCCTGGAGCGCACCCCCGGCGAGGGGAACATGTACCTGGAGGTCGCCGCCGGGGTGACCCTCTTCATCCTCTGTGGCCGGTACTTCGAGGCCCGCGCGAAGCGCCGCTCCGGCGCCGCGCTGCGGGCGCTGCTGTCGCTGGGCGCCAAGGACGTGACGGTGCTACGCGACGGCGTCGAGACGATCGTGCCGATCTCCGCGCTCGCCGTCGGCGACCGGTTCCTGGTGCGGCCGGGGGAGAAGGTGGCGACCGACGGCGTCGTCGAGGAGGGCTCCTCGGCCGTGGATGCCAGCATGCTCACCGGCGAATCCGTACCCGTCGAGGTGGGCCCCGGCGACGAGGTCGTCGGCGCGACGGTGAACGCCGGCGGGCGGCTCGTGGTACGCGCCACGAAGGTGGGCGGCGAAACCCAGCTCGCGCAGATGGCCCGGCTGGTGGAGGAGGCGCAGACCGGCAAGGCCGACGTCCAGCGGCTCGCCGACCAGGTCTCGGCGGTGTTCGTGCCGGGGGTCATCGGGCTGTCGATCGCCACGCTCGGCTACTGGCTCGGCTCCGGCCAGCCGGCGGCGGCGGCGTTCACCGCGGCGGTGGCCGTACTGATCATCGCCTGCCCGTGCGCGCTGGGCCTGGCGACGCCGACCGCGCTGCTGGTAGGCACCGGTCGGGGCGCCCAGCTCGGCATCCTCATCAAGGGCCCGCAGGTGCTGGAGTCCACCCGGACCGTCGACACCGTCGTGCTCGACAAGACCGGCACGGTCACCACCGGCGAGATGTCCGTGGTGGAGGTCGTGCCCGTGGACGGGGTGACCGACGCCCAGCTGCTGCGGCTCGCCGGCGCGCTGGAGAGCGCGTCGGAGCATCCCATCGCGCGGGCCGTCGTGGCGGGCGCGCGGGAAGCCTGCGGGGAGCTGCCCGCCGTGACGGACTTCACCAGCGAGGCCGGCGTCGGGGTGCGCGGCACGGTGGACGGGCACGAGGTGCTCGTCGGCCGGGCGACGCTGCTCGGGTCGTGGGCGGCGGAGCTGCCGGAGCGGCTCGGCGCCGCCAGGGCGGCGGCCGACGCGGCGGGCCGTACCTCGGTCATGGTCGGTTGGGACGGCGCGGTGCGCGGGATGCTCGTGGTCTCCGACCGGGTGAAGCCCACCAGCGCGGCGGCGGTCGCGCAGTTCCGGCGGCTGGGGCTGCACCCGATCCTGCTCACCGGCGACAACGCCGCCGTCGCGGCGACCATCGCGGCGGAGGTCGGCATCGACGACGTGGTCGCCGAGGTGCTTCCCGCCGGCAAGGTCGAGCTGGTCAAGCGGCTCCAGGCCGACGGCAAGGTCGTCGCGATGGTCGGCGACGGCGTCAACGACGCGGCAGCGCTCGCGCAGGCCGACCTGGGCATCGCGATGGGCACCGGCAGCGACGTGGCGATCGAGTCGGGCGACCTGACGGTGGTACGCGGCGACCTGCGGGTGGTCGCGGACGCCATCCGGCTCTCGCGGCGCACCCTCGCCACCATCAAGGGCAACCTGTTCTGGGCCTTCGCGTACAACGTCGCGGCGATCCCGCTCGCGGCCAGCGGGCTGCTCAATCCGATGCTGGCCGGCCTGATCATGGCCGGGAGCTCGGTGTTCGTGGTGTCGAACAGCCTGCGGCTGCGGCGGTTCCGGGCGCTCGCCGGCAACGAACTGCCGGAGCCGGCCGAAACGACCGGGGCGGCGCGCGCGCCGATGGTCACCGCGTCCTGACACGTCGACGTCCCGCGACGACCGCGTTTCGCACGGAGAGAACGGAGCCCGCACCATGGCCGAGCCGAGCCGGCTCGCGGAGGACCCGCAGCTCCTTCTGTTGCACGCGGCCGGACTCGGCCGGGGGAGCTGGGACGCGGTGGTCGAGCGGATCCCGGGCTTCGCCCGGACCCTGGCGATCGACCTGCCGGGCCACGGCGGCGTGCCGGGGCTCGGCTACGACCGGGACGTCGTGCCGCGGCTCGCCGAGTACGTCGCGGAGCGGGTCGCCGCGCTGGGGCTGCGCCGGCCGCACGTCGTCGGGCACTCGCTCGGCGGGGTGGTCGCCCTCGAACTGGCGCGTCGCGTGCCGGTCTCCGCGGTGACCGCCCTGTGCAGCATGGGGTTCCGGGCTGCCTGCCACGCCTCGTTGTGTGTGGTGCGGACCCGGGCGGTGCTGCGGCTCAGCTCCGTCGTCGGGCCCCGGACGCGCGGGCGGCTGCTGGCCCGCAAGCTCGTCCGCACGCTCGTCATGGGCAACCTGTCGGCCCGGCCCGCCGCCCTCCGGGCGGACCTGGCCGCCGCCGACATGTCGTCGATGATCGCCAACGACCTGGGCGCCCTCTGCCGGTACGCGGGTCACTACACGTTCCGGGCTCCCGAGGTCGACGACATCACCTCGGTGAACCTCGTCTGGGCCGACCGGGACCGCGTCGTGCCGCTGGGCGACGCGGCCCGGGCCCGGCAGGTGCTGCCGAGGGCGCAGCACTACGTCATCCCGGGCAGCGGTCACCTGGTCGTCCGCGACGACCCGGAGGGCGCGGCGGCGGTCATCCACGCCTGCCACGCCCAGCTGCTGTGGAAACGGCAGTCCGACATTCGCAGAGGAGCCCGCGCGGAAATGTGAGACCACCACGTGGTAACTGAGCTGGCAATTCGGCCCCGTACTTCGGGCGGGGCGGGAACTGTTGTCCGACCGGACGCGACTACCCAGGTGCCGGAACCGCGGCGCCTCCGCGCAGAGGAGTACGAATGAGAATCACCCCGCAGGCTGGAAAGAAGTTCGGCGTGATCGTGGAGGGTTTCGACGCGGAAACCGCCTCGGCGGAAGAGATCGTCGAGCTGAAGAAGGCCATCTACACCAACAAGATCGCGGTGCTGAAGAACCAGGACCTGTCGCCGCGGGAGTTCCTGGCTCTGGGCGAGCGGCTGGGCCGGGTCGCGGAGTACTACGAGCCGGTCTACCACCACCCCGAGGTCAAGGAGGTGTTCGTCTCCTCCAACGTCAAGGAGGAGGACGGGCGTCAGGTCGGGGTGCCCAAGACCGGCAAGTTCTGGCACTCGGACTACCAGTTCATGGCCCGTCCCTTCGACATCACCCTGATCTACCCGCAGGTCGTGCCGTCGAAGAACCGGGGCACCTACTTCATCAACCTGGCCACGGCGTACGAGAAGCTCTCCGAGGAGCTGAAGCTGGCCGTCAAGGGCACCACGGCGACGCACACCGTGCTGCGCTACTTCAAGATCCGCCCCAGCGACGTCTACCGGCCGATCTCCGAGCTGATCGAGGAGGTCAACGCCAAGACCCCCCCGGTGACGGGACCGACCACGTTCACCCACCCGCACACCGGCGAGACCGTGCTGTACATCAGCGAGGGCTTCACCTCGTCGGTGTGCGACGCGGAGGGCAACGAGCAGCCGGAGCTGCTGGCGGACCTGCTGACGGCCACGGGCCAGCTCGACCGCACCTACGAGCACGACAACATCCACCTCCAGACGTTCGAGAAGGGCGACATGCTCCTCTGGGACAACCGCACCCTGGTGCACCGTGCCCTGCACACCGCGACCTCGGAGCCCGCGGTGTCGTACCGCGTCACCGTCTACGACGACGTCGACGCGGCGGCCTAGTTCTCGATGGACGTTCGTCGCGCGGTGGGATCCGGCGGTGTCGATCGCCGGGTCCCACCGATGTCCACACAGCACAGACCCGGAAGGGGTAGGACGTGTCAGACCAGTTGACGGCGGCGACGATGCGGGCGGACGTCGCGGAGATGCTCTACCGCGACCCGGGCGAGACCACCGACGAGGAGAACCTCTTCGACTGCGGCCTGGACTCGATGCGGCTGATGATGCTCATGGAGCGGTGGCGCGAGGCCGGCGCCGAGGTGAGCTTCGTCGAGCTGGCCGAGCGGCCGACGCTGGGGCACTGGACGAAGCTGCTGGCGGGCCGCGATGACGGCTGAGCCGCTGCGGTTGGGTGCCGCGCAGGAGGGGATCTGGACCGGGCAGCAGTTCGACCCGGAGAGCGCCGCCTACAACACCGGCGAGTACGTGGAGATCCGCGGCCCGGTCGACCCCGACCTGCTGGAGGCGGCGGTGCGCGCGACGGTCGCCGAGGCCGAGGCGCTGAACATGGTCTTCGAGGAGGACGCCGACGGGCGTCCCCGGCAGCGTCCCCGCGACGACGGGGCGTGCCCGGTGCACCGGGTGGACACCAGCGCCGAGGCGGACCCGCTCGCCGCCGCGCTTGCCTGGATGCGCGCCGATCTCGGCGCCGCCGTCGACCTGCGCAAGGACCTGCTGTTCTGTCAGGCGATCTTCCAGCTCGGCCCCGACCACGTGCTGTGGTATCAGCGGGCGCACCACATCGCGCTCGACGGGTACGGGCTGTCGCTGATCGCCCGCCGGGTGGCCGAGCGCTACACCGCGCTCGCCGAGGGGCGCGAACCCCCGCCCCGGCCGTTCGGGTCCCTCGCCGCCGTGGTGGAGGAGGACCGGGCCTACACGGACTCGGCGGCCTACGTCGCGGCCCGGGAGCACTGGACGTCCCGCTCGGCGGGCAGGCCGACGCCGGTCGTGCTCGCCCGGCGCACCGGAAAGTTGGCCCGCACGGTGCTGCGCGTCGGCCAGGACCTCGACGCCGAGGGCCTCGCCGGGGTACGGGCGGCCGCGAAGGCCGCCGGCACCACGTGGAGCGAGACGGTGATCGCGGCCTTCGCGGCCTACCTGCACCGGATGACCGGCGCGCCGGAGCTGACCCTCGCGCTGCCCGTGATGTGCCGGCTCGGGTCGGCGGCGCTGCGGGTGCCGTGCATGGTGACCAACGTCGTGCCGCTCTGGGTCCGCGTCGAGCCCACCGCCACGCTCACGGACCTCACCGGGGCCGTCGCCGCCGAGGTGCGCTCCGCCCGGCCGCACCTGCGCTACCGCTACGAGCAGCTGCGCCGCGACCTGCGGCTGGTGGCCAGCGAGCGCAAGCTCTTCGGGCCGTCGGTGAACATCATGCCGTTCGACTACGGCCTGCGCTTCGCCGGTCAGCGCGGCCTCGTGCACAACGTCGGCGCCGGGCTCGTCGAGGACCTCGTGGTGCACGTGTACGACCACGCGGACGGCACCGGCCTGCGCGTCGTCCTCGACGCCAACCCCAACTGCTACGACGAGGAGGAGCTGACCGGCCACCTGCACCGGTTCGTGGCCTTCCTGCGTCGCGCCACGGACGCCCCGGACGCGCCGGTCGCCGACGTCGACCTGCTCCTGGACGGCGAACGCGAGCTGCTGCTGCGGGAGTGGAACGACACGGCGCGGCCCCTGCCAGCGGTCACCGTGCCCGCGCTCTTCGCGGCGCAGGCCGCGGCGACGCCGGAGCGTACGGCGCTGGTGGCCGGCGACGCCACGCTCACCTTCGCCGAACTCGACCGCCGCGCCGACCGGCTGGCCGCCCTGCTCGTCGCGCGGGGAGCCGGACCCGACCGGTACGTGGGGCTGCTGCTGCCGCGTACCGCCGAGGCGATCGTGGCGCTGCTCGCCGTGCTCAAGGCCGGGGCCGCGTACCTGCCCCTCGACCCGGACCTGCCCGCCCGGCGCGTCGACGCGATGCTCGCCGACAGCGCGCCCGTCCTGCTGCTCAGCACCGGGGCGCTGTGGCCCGCGGACCGCGCCGCCGAGGTGCCCGTCCTCCTCGTGGACGCCCCCGGCACGGCCGCCGAACTGGCCGGGGTCGCCGACGGTCCCCTGCCCGACCCGGGCCTGGAGCCGGGCGACGCGGCCTGCCTCATCTACACCTCCGGCTCCACCGGGGTCCCCAAGGGGGTCGTCGTCGAGCACCGGGGCCTGGTCAACCTCTTCCTGCACCACCGCGACACGATGATCCGGCCGGAGTCCGGGGGCCGGGTCCGTCGGGCCGCGCTCACCGCGTCGCTGTCGTTCGACACGTCGTGGGAGGGCCTGCTCTGGCTCCTCGACGGCCACGAGCTGCACTTCGTCGACGACGACCGGCGGCGCGACCCCGCCGCGATGCTCGACTACGTCGAGCGGCACGCGATCGACTTCATGGACATCACGCCCACGTACGCCGAGGAGTTGGTGGCGACCGGGTTCCTCGACCCGGGCCGGCACCGGCCCACCGTGCTCGCGCTCGGCGGCGAGGCCACCGGACCCGCGCTCTGGACGGCCCTGCGCGACGCCGGCGTGACCGCCTACAACCTGTACGGCCCCACCGAGTGCACGGTCGACACCCTCTGGTGCCGGCTCGCCGAGAGCGCCGACCCGATCGTGGGCCGGCCGCTGGCCAACACCCGCGCGTACGTGCTGGACGCGGCGCGTCGGCTGCTGCCGCCCGGCACCGTGGGCGAGTTGTACCTCGCCGGGGCGCCGGTCGCCCGCGGCTACCACGACCGGCCCGAGCAGACGGCGCAGCGCTTCGTCGAGGACCCGTTCGGGCCCCCGGGCGAGCGGATGTACCGCACCGGCGACCTCGCCCGCTGGCGGCGCGACGGGACCCTGGAGTTCCTCGGCCGGGCCGACGACCAGGTCAAGATCCGTGGCTTCCGCATCGAGCCGGGGGAGATCGAGGCCGTCCTGCTCGGCCATCCCGGCGTCGCCCAGGCCGCGGTGGTGCCCCGCGAGGACGCCCCGGGCCAGCTGCGCCTCGTCGGCTACGTGGTGCCGGCCGCCGGCGCCGCGCCGGAGCCCGCCGAACTGCGCCGGTACGTGGCGCAGCGGCTGCCCGACTACATGGTGCCGCCCGCGTTCGTCGCGCTGGCGGCGATCCCGCGTACCACCAACGGCAAGCTCGACCGCGCGGCGCTGCCCGCGCCGGACCTGACCGCCACGGTCGGCGGGCGGGCGCCGCGCGACCACCGGGAGGCGGTGCTCTGCGCGTTCTTCGCCGAGCTGCTCGGCCTGCCCGAGGTCGGCATCGACGACGACTTCTTCTCGCTGGGCGGGCACTCCCTGCTCGTCGCCCGGCTGATGGGCCGGGTACGCGCCGAGTTCGGCGTCGAGATCGGCATCCGGACGGTCTTCGAGGCGCCGACCGTGGCGAAGCTCGCGCCGGCTCTCGCCACGGCGACCGGCGGCGCCGGCACGGACGAGCTGCTGCCGCTGCGCACCCGGGGCGAGGGGCCGCCGCTGTTCTGCGTCGCGCCGGCCACCGGGCTGGCGTGGTCGTACGCCGCGCTGCTGGCGAGCCTGCCCGACCGCCCCGTGTACGGGCTCCAGTCGGTCGCCGTGGACGGCCCCGCGAGCGTCGCGCAGCTGGCCGCCGAGCACGTGCGGCGGATCCGCGAGATCCAGCCCGCCGGGCCCTACCACCTGCTCGGCGCCTCCTTCGGGGGCCTGGTGGCGCACGAGATGGCCGTGCAGCTCGTCGAGTCCGGCGCCCAGGTGGCCCCGCTCACGCTGCTCGACTCGTTCCCGCTCCCGGACGCCTGGCGGGCGCTGCCGCCGCCCGACGAGGGAGCCGCAGCCGCGGCCGTGCTCGGCCAGGGCGCGCTCGGCGGCCTCGACGACGAGGGGCGACGCCTGGCGTACGCGGCCTTCGCGCGCAACTCGCGGCTGCTCGGCGACTGGACGCCCCGGCACTTCGGCGGCGACGCGCTGGTGGTCGAGGCGACCGAGGGCAAGACGCCGGACTGGCCCGGCCCGCGCAGCTGGGCGCCCCACGTCGGCGGCCGGATCGAGGTGCACCGGCTCGACTGCACCCACGACGGCATGCTCGCCGCCGGTCCCCTGGCGCGGGTCGGCGCCCTACTCCCACCTGTCGGCGACCCCCGGAGGGCAGCATGAGCGAACGGCGCGAGCGGCTCGGACTCGGCGCGGTGCTCGCCGCGACGTTCATGACGCAGGTGGACGGGTTCGTGGTCAACGTCGCGAGCCCGTCCATCCAGGACGACCTGGACGCGGGCTTCGACCAGATCCAGTTCGTCGGCGCGGCGTACGTGATCGCGTTCGGGGCCCTGATGGTCACCGGCGCGCGGCTCGGCGACCGCGTCGGGCACCGGACCGTCTTCCTCTGGGGCGTGACCGGCTTCACCGTCACCTCGCTGCTGTGCGGGGTCGCGCCGAACGCCGACCTGCTCATCGCGTCCCGCTTCCTGCAGGGCGCCTCGGCGGCGTTCATGGCCCCGCAGGTGCTCGCCATCATCCGGGCCACCGTGCGGGACCCGGACCGCCTGGCGAAGGCCATCAGCGTGTACGGCGTCGTGATCGGGCTCGGCGTGATCAGCGGCATCGCCGGCGGCGGCCTGATCGTCGAGGCCGACATCGCGGGCCTCGGCTGGCGGCCGGCGCTGCTGATCAACGTGCCCATCGGGATCGCGATCCTGGCCGCGGGCGCGATCCTGCCCCGTACGGTGCCGAAGGCCCCGCACCGGCTCGACCTGGCCGGCGCGGCACTGACCATCGTGGCGGCGCCCGCGCTGCTGGTCCCCCTGGTCTTCGGGCCGGAGGGCTCCGGATGGTGGTGGCTCGGCCTGCCGATCGCCGTCGTCCTCTGCGCCGTGCTGGTGCGCCAACAGCGGCGCCTGCACCGCGCCGGCGGCGATCCGCTCTTCCCGCCGCGGGTCGTCACCGCCCCGGGGATGCGGCTCTCCCTGCTGACGGTGCTGACCCTGTTCGCCACGAACTCGGGGCTCTTCCTCGTGTTCACCTACTACCTGCAGACCGGCCTGCGGTTCTCGCCGCTCACGGCCGCGCTGATGTTCGTGCCGCTCGGCATCGGCTTCTCGCTGGGCTCCGCGGCGAACCGGCGGGTGGCGCGCCTCGTCTCGGCGCCGACCCCGGTCTGGGGCTGCGGACTGCTCGCCCTGGTCCTGGCGGCGAGCGCGGCGGTCGTGCAGGCGCCGGAGGCCGCGCAGGCGCCCATGCTGGTCGCGGTGGTCGCGCTGGCCGGCTTCGGGCAGGGCCTCGTCGTCTCGCCCCTGGTGGCCGGCATCCTCGGCCGGGTCGGTCCCGCCGACGCGGGCGCGGCGTCCGGCACGGCGACCACGGTGACGCAGTTCGGCCTCGCCCTCGGTGTCGCCGTCGCCGGGGTCTGCTACCGCACCGTGCTGGGCGCCACCCCCGGCGACCCCGGGGTGCCGTTCGCCGACCACGCGACCGCCTTCGCCGCCACCGCGCTCCTGCTCGCCGCCTCGGCGACCTGCGCCGGCCTGGTCGGTGTCCGGCTGCACCGGCTGCGCGCACCCGAGGCGGTGGCCGCGCCCGCCCCGGCGGCGCCCACGCCCGTACCCGAGGCGGCGTCCGCGCCAGCGGAACCGGAAGGAGCGGCGCCGTCGCCCGTCGCCACGTCAACCGTTCGGAGGATCGGATGAATTACAAGCGCTTCACCCTCGCGGCGGCAGTCGCCGCCCTGTTGCTCACGACGGGCTGCACAACCAGTAGCGAGGCCGGACCGTCTAACGAGGGGGCCCAGGCGGGCTACCCGGTGAAGATCACCAACTGCGGCAAGGAGTACACCTACGAACGGGCGCCGAGCCGGGTGGTCGTGATGAACGGCGGCTCGGTGGCCGAGGTCTCCGCGCTGCTGGAGCTCGGCCTCGGTGACCGCATCGTCGCCAACGCGCAGTCCTACGGCGCCTCGGAGGTCGACGGCCGGGTCGACGCGATCAAGAAGCTGCCCACGGGGAACATCAAGCTCAACGACATGATGGACATTCCCCGCGAGGCGATGATCGGCCTCACGCCCGACTTCGTGATCTCGACGTACGACGGCGGGTTCCGGGCCGAGGCGGGCTTCGCCACCCGGGACGACCTCGCGGCTGTCGGCGCCAACACGTACGCCCCGAGGAGCTCGTGCGGCGAGGTGGGCACCGTCTCGGGCAAGCCGACCATCGAGGACAGCTACGCGCTGCTGCGCGACCTCGGGACGATCTTCGGGGTGCAGGACCGCGCCGAGAAGGTCATCGCCGACTCGAAGGCCCGCATCGCCGCCGTGGGTACGAAGACCGCGAGCCTGCCGAAGCAGAACGTGATGATGATCATCCCGGGTATGGCGATGGGTGGCGAGTTCAGCTCGGTCGGCGGCAACGGGCTCTGGAACGACGTCATGGCCAAGGCCGGGGCGGTGAACGCCTTCGAGGGCGCCACCCAGCAGACGTTCGCCAACCTCTCCCGGGAACAGGTCGCCAAGGCCGACGTGGACACCCTGCTCGTGGTGAACTACATGTCCAAGGACCCGGACGCGGACGCCCGCAAGCTGCTGGCCCAGTTCCCGCAGTGGGACGCGGCCAAGAACAAGCGCTACGTCGTGCTCTCCGACTCGGTGTTCCTCGGTCCCAGCAACCACCTGGCGGTCGAGAAGATCGCCCAGGTCGCCCACCCCGAGGCGTTCTGAGCGCCATGACCACCATGTCTCCCTCCGTGAAGGGCCGGGTGGCGGCGGCGCCGAAGCGCGCCGCCGCCCGGCCCGCCCCCCTGCACGGCGCGTCCCTCCCGCTCTGCCTGCTCGTGCTCGGCGTGCTCCTGGTCGTCATGATCCTCGTCGCGGCGGCTGTCGGGTCGGTGCCGGTCTCGGTCGGGGACACCGGCCGGATCGTCTGGGCGCACCTGACCGGCGCGACGCCGGCGGTGGACCCGGCCCACGACCAGATCGTCTGGAACTTCCGCGTCCCCCGGGTGCTGCTGGCCGCGCTCTGCGGCGCAGGGCTGGCGGTGGCGGGCGTCGTCCTGCAGGCCCTGGTGGCCAACCCGCTCGCCGATCCGTTCATCCTCGGTGTCTCGGCGGGTGGCTCGGTCGGCGCCGTCAGCGTGATGGCGCTGGGCGCGGGTGCGCTCGGCGGGCTCGGCGTGTCGGGGGCGGCGTTCCTCGGCGCGATGCTGGCGGTGGCGCTGGTGTTCAGCCTCGGGCAGCAACGTGGTCGGCTCAACCCCGTCCGGCTCGTGCTCGCCGGGGTGGCCATCAGCTACGTGTTCACCTCCATCACCAGCCTGTTGCAGCTGCAGACCACGCCGAACAACATGCGTCAGATCATGTTCTGGCTGCTCGGCAGCGTCGCGGGGGCCCGCTGGGAGCAACTCCAGGTCGCCGGGGTGGTGGTGGTCGCGGTGACCGTGCTGCTGACCCTCTACGCGCGGCAGTTCAACGCGCTGGTCACCGGCGACGAGTCGGCGACCGCCCTCGGGATCGACGTCAAGCGGCTGCGGATCGTGTCGATCGTGCTGACCTCGCTGCTCGCGGGCGTGCTCATCGCCGTGGCCGGTGGCATCGGTTTCGTCGGGCTGATGGTGCCGCACCTGGTGCGACTCGCGTTCGGTGTGGACCACCGCCGGGTCCTGCCCCTGGCGGCGCTCGTCGGCGCGGTCTACCTCGTCATCGTCGACCTGCTCTGCCGCACGGTCGACCCGCCGAACGAACTTCCGCTCAACATCCTGACCGCACTCTTCGGCGCACCGTTCTTCATCTGGCTGATGCGCCGGGATCGGAGCCTGTCCCACTCATGAAGCTTCAGGTGCAGCAGGTGTGCGTCTCGATCGGTGACACGCCGATCCTCCGCGACGTCAGCATGGAGGTCGCGCCGGGCGAGGTGGTCGGCCTGATCGGCCCGAACGGCAGCGGCAAGTCCACGCTCCTGCGGACCATCTACCGGTCGGTGCGCCCCGCCGGCGGCCAGGTGCTGCTCGGCGGCGACGACGTCTGGTCGCTGTCGGCGCGGGCGGCGGCGCGGCGGACCGCCGCCGTGCTGCAGAACAGCCCCACGCCGCCCGGACTGACGGTGCGGGAGGTCGCCGCCCTGGGCCGTACGCCGCACAAGGGGGTCTTCGACCGGGAGAGCCCGAACGACCACCAGATCGTGACGGACGCGCTGGAGCGCACCGGGATGCTGGGGCACGAGGAACGCATCTACGGATCGCTCTCCGGCGGCGAGCGGCAGCGGGTGCTGCTCGCCCGGGCGCTCGCCCAGCAGCCACAGCTCCTGGTGCTCGACGAGCCGACCAACCACCTGGACATCCGGGCCCGCTTCGAGCTGCTGGAACTGGTGCACACGCTCGGCGTCACCACGCTGGCCGTGCTGCACGACCTCGATCTCGCGGTACGCAGCTGCGACCGCCTCGTGGTGCTGGACCGCGGGGAGGTGGTCACCGCGGGACCGGTGCTGGAGGCGCTCACGCCCCAGGTCCTGTCGGGCGTGTTCGGCGTCACGGCCGAGACGGAGCGGCACGACGACGGGGTCGTCCGGGTGACGTACGGCGCCCGGCCGCTGGCCAAGGTCGGCTGAGCCCGCGGCGCGAGGACCGGCCGGAGGCGCCGCCCCACGTGGGCGGGCCTCCGGCCGGTCGCGTTGCGGGGTCCGGCCCCGCCGGCCGGGGTCCGTCCCGGCGTCAAATGTCCCTACTGAAGGATATGAGGTGACGGTGGCAAATGTTCCTCCCACCGTGATTGGGATGCATTCGTGCTCACTGCGGAGTTGCACACGTGGCGCTTGACGATCGTTATTTTTATATGGAAGGGTCGGACCGCAAGGGGGAGGGCGCCGGTTGCGGCGCCTAGCATTTCGCGGTCGGAAATCGGCTCAGAAACGTTTGCGTTGCGTAACAACTCCGCGGACTTCGGTGCCCTACCAGCGCTGATAGTCGCGCCGGGTTCGACGCGGGCCCGCCAGAGCCGGTCCGGCCGCGTGTCGATCATCGGGGGGAGTGCGTAGTGAATGCTGGATCGACATCCGCGAGCGGGCATCGCGGCCGACGGGGGTCCGGCCGTGCCGGATGTGGGGCGTGTCAGCCTCCGGGCGTACGCCGGTCGCGCTAGCGGAAACCGAGAGCGCTGCTGCCGTGAACCTCTCCGTCACCCCGGGGCGCTCGTCACCACCAGGGTTGGCGCCGTTGCCGGCGCCGCGTCTGGCGATGGGCGTCGTCACCGCCGTCTTCGCAAGCATCAGTCTCATCGGCTTCCTGCACGTCATGTTCCTGCCGGTCGGCCCGGTCGCCATCGCGCTCTCCTTCACCTGCATCGCGGTTCTGATGGCGATGCAGCTGCTGTGGTACGGCCGGGACCACGGGCGGCTCCGCTCGCCGCTCGGATACAGCGTCCTCGTCGGTCAGGCGGCGCTGGTCTACCTGCCCATCCTGATCTTCGGCCAGGCGTGGGTCGGCATGCCCGGCTTCCTGGCCGGCAGCGTGCTGCTCGTACTGCGCGCGGTCACGGCGTGGGTGGCGTTCTCGCTCATCGTGCTCTCGATGGCGCTGGCCCAGTGGCTCTTCACCCACGCGCCGATCGACATGCTCTACACCTCCATCTCCACCGTGACGACGGGCCTCGTGGTCTACGGGCTGTCCCGGCTGACCGGGCTCGTGGTCGAGGTGCAGGAGAGCCGGGCGGAGATCGCGCGGATGGCGGTGCTGCGGGAGCGGCTGCGCTTCGCCCGTGACCTGCACGACCTGCTCGGCTACAGCCTGTCGGCGATCTCGCTCAAGATCGAGCTGGTGCACCGGCTGATGGAGAAGTCACCGCAGGAGGCGCGGGACCAACTGCTGGAGATCCTGGAGATATCGCGCGTGGCGCTCTCCGACGCCCGGACGGTGGCCAGCGGCTACCGCGAGCTGTCCCTGGAGGAGGAGTGCCGCTCCGCCGTCTCGGTGCTCTCCGCCGCGGACATCCAGGTGCGGCTGGACAGCGACCACCTGGACCTGCCGGTCCAGGTCAGCACGGTGCTCGCCACGGTGCTGCGGGAGGGGGTCACGAACATCCTGCGGCACAGCAAGGCCAGGCGCTGCGACATCACGATCCGGCAGACGCACGACGACGCCTGGCTCGAGATCGTCAACGACGACCAGGCCGTCCGACCGCGCGAACAGCCCAGCGGCGGCCGCAACGGGCTGCGCAATCTCTCCGTCCGGGCCCGGGAGATCGGCGGCGAGGTGACGGTCACGCAGCGGCCGGAGCTGTTCCGGCTGCGCGCGCAGGTGCCGCTGCGGCTGGAGCGCCCGCCGGTGTCCCGGTCACAGCCAGCCGGCCTCCCGGGCGACACGGATGGCGTCGACGCGGTTGCGGGCGGCGAGTTTGTTGACGATCGTGGTCAGGTAGTTGCGGACGGTGCCGACTGACAGGAACATCTGGGCCGCGATGTCGACGGCCTGCAACCCCTCGGCGGTGAGCCGGAGCACCTCGGTCTCGCGCGCGGTGAGCGGGCACTCGGCGCTGTCCCAGGCGGACATCGCGAGCTGGCTGTCGACCACCCGCCGGCCGGCGGCGACGCTGCGGATCGCCTCGACCAGCTGCTCGGTCGGGGCGTCCTTGAGCAGGAATCCGGTCGCCCTGGCGGAGAGCGCCCGGCGCAGGGTGCCCGGCCGCCCCAGCGCGGTCAGCACCAGGGTGCGGATCTCCGGCAGGTGCGCCTGGATGTCGCCGATCGCGGAGAGCCCGTCCTTGCCGGGCAAATCAATGTCGATCACCGCCACGTCGGGTCGGAACCGTTGCGCCATGGGCAGGATCTCCGTTCCGGAGGCGACGGCGGCGACCACTTCGATGTCGGGTTCCAGATTGAGCAACGCCACCAGCGCGTCCCGGACCATGTGCATGTCCTCGGCCAACAACACCTTGATCAACTTGGCATCCCCCGTCGGGCCGGTGCGATTCACCCCGTTCTATCACGCGCTCGCACCCGCGATGAATGCTCTTTTCACGCCTGGCCGATGAGGCGTTAACGCCATTTTGGTGGATGTCGATCCGCGCGATCACATTCCGTGTACGTCCGGATACTCCTCGTCGCACACGGCGTCGTTTCCGGGTAGCCCGACGGCGAATTCCCCGACCCCCACCTCGGCCGGCCAGTCGAGGCCGAACGCCGAGGCGCAGACCCGGGCGTCGCCCAGGGTGAGGGCGCACGCCGCGAGCCCGAGCATCGTGGCGACCAGGTAGAGCGTCTGCTGGAGCATGCCGACGTGTTTCAGCGTGGTGGCGTGGGCGATGCTCTCGTACACCCAGGACAGCCGGTCGGCCCGCGCGGTCATCGTGATCAGCACGGGCGGCGGCCGGCGTCCCCCGACGCAGACCCGGGCGTTGTGCAGCAACTCGTCGACGTCGGCGGTCGTGGCGTTGACGAGCGTCAGCGCGTGCTCGACCGCGCTGTAGTGGTAGATGCCGCGGCGCAGGTCCTGGCAGCGGTCCACCGTCAGGTAGAGCTCCAGCTCGTACAGCGATCCCGCGCTCGGGTACGGCCGTCGGGTCACCGTGTACCGCACGTCGTCGGGGGCCGTGGCCGTCG
Organism: Micromonospora sp. CPCC 205561; assembly: GCF_036906775.1. NCBI lineage: Bacteria > Bacillati > Actinomycetota > Actinomycetes > Micromonosporales > Micromonosporaceae > Micromonospora > Micromonospora sp. CPCC 205561. The sequence goes on from NZ_JBAKHV010000001.1 coordinate 476,107, forward strand.
CCTGGAGCCGGACGCGCGCCGCGTGGAACAGAAGCTCCCCGAGATCCCGGAGCGACGGCGCCGAGTCGGCGAAGGACCGGGCGGAGCGGCGGCGCTCCAGCGTCTCGGTGAGGCTCATCCCGGGCGGGACCGGGAGGGGCGGACGGTACATCGGGATCCGTGGCCCGGCGGGCGGCGCCTTGGCCGGCACCGGCGGCGGCACGGCGCCGGCGTGCCGGAACGTGGCGCCGACCGGGTCGTCGTGCCGGCCGAGCCGGCTGCGGGAGTGGAACAACAGGTCGTACGGCGACCAGAGCAGCAGGGTCGGGTCCGAGTCCTCCGCGAAGCGCGGCGGATCGGCCGTGCCGAGCAGGACCATGTCCGCGCCGACCAGGTGGGCGACGACGTCGGTCACGACCGCGACCGCCAGCTCCGTGCGGCGCGCCACCGCGGCCACGTCGGTGGCGCGGGCGAGCGCGCCGAGCACCAGCGCCGCCTGCGGACGGTGCAGCACCACCCGGTGTTGCGACAGCGGCGACTCGAGCACCAGCTCGCCCTCCCGCTGCCGGGCGAACGCGAAGCGGGACATCCTGACCACCGCGTCGCCGGGCAGCTCGGGCAGCGTGAACACGCCCTGCGGGGACACCGGCTGGACGGAGAGCAGCGGCACCGGCGAGTCCCGCGAGCCCAGGGAGCGGACCACGCGGCCGGGCAGCAGGTCGAGGACCGCCCGGAGCACCGCCCGGTCGAGGCCGGCGACGTTGCCGAGCGCGATCGGCCCGTACGTCATGCGGCGCAGGACCTCCGCCACCGACGGCGGCGGACCGCCCACCGGCACGTCGCCCCAGCGGCTGAGGACGGTCAGGCTGCCGTCCTCAGCCGTCTCGATGGTCACGTCGTCCCGGAAGGACCAGAGGGACGTGTTCGGTCCGGGGTGGGACGTGTCGGCGTCGGATGACAACCTGACTCCTCGACGGGCACGGCGGCGACGCCTCGTGCGACTACACGAAAAGTGGTATCGGGTTGAGGTCCTCGTACCTGGTGGGGCGGTCCAGCCGGCCGAGCCGCACGGGCACGTCGAACAGCCGGCCCGGTGCGAACCTCGCCCAGAAGCCGCGCATCCCCGGCACGATGGCCTTGACCACGGGGAGCCCGACGTCGGGCCGGGTCTGGTCGAGCACGAGCACCTCCAGACCCACCCCCTCCAGCCGGCGCTGGACCGACCGGACGTCATCGAGCAGGTCGTCCGCCGGGGTGTGGCGGTAGTCGACCAGCCTGCGGGGCGGCACCGTCGGGTCAGGACGCAGGTAGGCGTCCCCGGCCCAGGTGGCGGTCCGCCACCAGCGTACGGCGTCGGGATCGGACCAGCCGTACCCGCCGTCGTCGCCGACCTCGGCCACCGTCGGCAGCAACTGGTTCATCTCCGTGAGCGCGCGCAGCAGCGCCGCCCGGGGATCCAGATGCGCGCCGAAGCCGAACATGATGTCCTCGCACCGCTTGTCGGTGCGTCGGGAGAGCGCCGCCATGGCGGGGATCCCGACGTCCGACGAGACGTCCAGGACCCAGACCTCGCGGCGCAGGCCCGCGTAGACCTCCCGCAGCTCGTCGATCCAGGGGTCGGCGAAGCTGTCCAGGTCGACGCCCGGCGCCCGGGTGCGGTTGTACCACCAGAGGGCCACGGAGTCGCGTTCCACCAGTTCCAGCAGGCCCTGCAACAGCGCGTCCTCAAGGCTGCTGCCCGCGGCGTTGCCGTTCGAGTCGGCGCAGAGTGACAGGCCGCCGCGTTCCTCGGGCACGTTGAAGTAGAGCATCGAGGTCGGCAGCAGGCGATGTCGTTCGTGGGTGAGCGACCAGACCGGGGTCCAGCTCGTCACCGCCGTCTCGTCGAACGGCGCGCAGACGTACTGGAACGGCGAGCAGCTGGCGTTCCAGCGGGACCGGTCGGCGTACTGGCGCCGGTCGAAGAGCAGGCACTCGTCGGGGTGCACGGCGCTCTCGGCCAGTTCGGTGTAGCTGCCGGTCACGCACGCCTCGTCGCCGTGGAAGTAGGCGCTGTGCCGCTCGACGGCCTCGCAGAGGGCGCTCACCTCGGCGTGCAGGGGGGTCACGCCCTTGCCGCCGTTCTCGGCGCGCAGCGCGAAGCGCATCTGCTCGGCGTTCCTGCGCGTGGTCATCGCCAGGTTGGGCCCGGAGCGGAACGAGTTGAGGAAGGCGGGGCCCCGGGCGTCGCGGGTGATCTCCTTGACCACGCCGCTGACCGGGCTCACCAGGTGCCGGTAGTCGTCGAGCATCCGCTCCGGGGGCAGGGCCCGGTGGCTGCCGCCGGCCCGGAACGCCTTCGGCCGGCTGCGCAGCGGCACCGGTCGGAACGCCCGCTCGCGCTCGATGCCGGGATCGCCGCACTCCCGGCACTGCGGGCGGGCGCGCACCTCGTGGTGCGTGCCGCGCAGGGTGAGGCTGTCCAGCGTCCACACCGCCCGCTGCCCGTCGTGCCGCAGCCCGGCGGTCCACTTGGCCGCCTCCAGGGCCACCAGGTGCAGCGCGGCGGTGCCCAGCGGCGGCAAGGTCACCGGGGGGGCGGTGACGTCGCCGGGGCCGGCGAGGGCCCGCAGCCGCGTCTCGGCCTGCCGGTGCCCGCGCAGCCGGTGCGCCAGGCAGTGCCAGCATCCCGTGCCGCTGGCGGGGTCGAACACCGGACCCACCCACACCTGTGCGCCGCCCGGCTTGGCGAGCAGCCAGGGCCGGCGCGCGGCGCGGTGCGCGGCGTCGACGGCGGCCAACTCCTCGTCCAGGTAGTCGCCACAGATCACAACTGTTAAGTCGGCGGTCGCGGCGGAAAAGTTCCCGTCGACCGCGGCGACGCTCAGGCCGGCCGCGCGCAGGGCGTCCGTGGCGCGTCCGCCGTCCGCGCCGGCGCCGACGTGCGCCAGGCCGACCCGGGCGGCGGCGCCGGCCCGTACGGCGGCCGACGGGTCGAGGCCCGCCGCCTCCCAGTACGCGAGCACCGGCTCGTCGACCGCCGGCTCCCGGGCGGGGCGGATCGTCACCAGGCCGGCGTCGACGAGCCGCTTGACGGTCGCGCCGATCTCGGCGGGCGGCGTCCCGGGCGGGCTGTCCCGTACCAGCCCCGCGAGGCCCCGCGTGCCGTCGAGCAACGGGGCCAGGGTCGCCACGTGCGCGCCGCTGAGCGAGGTGGCCCCGCGCTCGGAGAGCAGGTAGACGGCGTCGCCGGGCACCACGTGGGCGCGCAGGTGCCGCTTGAACCCGACGCGGAGTTCGGCGTCCTCACCCGACATGGCTGCCCCCTGCTCGACCAGCGCCGCTCCAGCGGTGCTCCAGCGTGCCTCGAGCCCAGCCTCGCGGCGGCACCGGGCGCGGGCAAGTGCGGCCGTCACGGGCTGCCCCCTCGTTTGGTCATGCCGGTCCATGACGCGGTCACTATCGGCTGGACCCCGGCTGGGAATAGCGTGGAGGCCGTCCTGACTCCCCCTGGTCGGAATCGTCGCCCCGGGCACGGAACCAGTACGCCGGCCGTACCGTCCGGCGGTGCGAAAGTGCGGTGTTTCCGGCTGATAGCGAGGTCGGCGAAATGGTTACCAAATTTGCTGAACTGGGCTCGATGTCGCACGAGGAGAAACTGACGCTCCTCGCCGCGCTGCTGGAATCGGCGACCGACCCCGCGACGAACACCGGCCGCCCCGGGCCACCGCGCTCCGCCGGGCCGCCGGCCCCGGTCGGGTCGCCACATCCGGTCGGGCCACCGCCCGCCGGCCCCCCGCTCACCGACGTGCGGTTCGAACTGCTCGGCCCGCTGGTCATCCGGCACGGCGGGATCGACATCGCGCCGAGCGCGCCGAAACTGCGACTGGTCCTCTCCGCGCTGCTGTTCAACGCCAACCAGCCCGTCGGCGCCTCGGTGCTGGTGCGGGAGCTCTGGAGCGCGGGCGCACCGCGCACCGCGCACGCCACCCTCCAGACGTACGTCTTCAAGGTGCGCAAGCTCTTCCGCGACGTGCTCGGCGGGTCCGTCGAGGACGTCGCGCGGAACGTGCTGCTGACCTGCTCGGGCGGCTACACGCTGCGGGTGGACCCGAAGCAGCTCGACATCGTCGAGTTCGACGACCTGGTCACGGCGGGCACCACGGCCATGCGCGCGGGCGAGTACGAGCTGGCCGGCGCGCACCTGCGCCGTTCCCTGGCGCTGTGGCGCGGCAACGTCGTGCACCAGGGGCAGTGGGGCCCGCAGTTGCGCGCCCAGGCGGCCCGGCTGGAGGAACGCAGGTTCTACGCGTACACGACCCGGATCGACGCCGACCTGTGCCTCGGCCGGCACCGGGAGACCACCTCCGAACTCGCGTCGCTGGTCGTGGAGCATCCGCTGCACGAGTCGGCGCACACGATGCTGATGCTGGCCCTGCACCGGTCGGGCCGTACGCCGGCGGCGCTGGAGGTCTACCTGCGGTTCCGGCGGCGGATGCTGGGAGAACTCGGCATCGAGCCGTCGGCGCGGATCCAGGCGCTGCACCGGGCCCTGCTCTCCACCGACCCGCTGCTGGCGGACCTGTCGCTCACCTCCGACATGCTGCTGGACCGGCTCGTCGGGTGGTCCCGCCCCGCTGGCGGGGCCAGTTCTTCCGCTGTTACCGGGTGATGGGCCGACGCCGATTACCTTCAATTTCGCACTCGTGTGCAAAGGAGGAATAGCGATGACCACATCGCCGATCAAGAACAGTGCGCCGATCGGGCAGACGACATTTGCCAACGATCCCGTGCTGCTTTCGGAGGTGCTGCGCCCGTACGCCGGTGCGAAGACGCAGTACCTGAAGTCCGCGACGGTGACCGCGGCGAACGGCCTGGCGAGCGCGGAGGGCTCGTTCGCCATCCCGTACCCGTGCTACATCGACGACACCGGTCACCTCAACTCCGTCGAGGTGAACATCTGCTTCAACCAGCTCTACTACTACCTGATCGCCAAGAGCGTCCAGGAGCAGGCGGTGCCCGCGCTGTCGGCGTGGACGATGGACGACTACTGGGCCAAGCAGCTCCCGGACATGCTGATCACGCACTTCTCCAGCAAGTTCCGGCGGCCGATCGACTCGTCGGCGTTCTACGGCGAGGTGACGATCGCCGAGTTCAGCGAGCGCAACCGCAGCAAGCCGGTCCAGATCATCGACATGCCCTGGCGGTTCTGGGACGACAACGGCGGCATCGCCGAGGGCGAGGTGCGGATGGCCCTGGTCAACCCGCCCGGCATGCGAATCGCCTCCGACGCCGCCTGAGCCGCCCCCACCCGTACGCCCACTGAGGAGGACCCCGGTGACTGTCCAGTTGCGCACGCTCGTCGACGTGGCGCGCCGGCACGCGGCCCAGCAGCCGGACGCCGTCGCG